>NZ_JALFCU010000104.1 GCF_022771645.1 Selenomonas sp. | reverse complement strand
CAAGGACAGCTACCTCCGAAAGCACCGCAAAATCCGCCTGATCTACTTCACGGCGATGGATTACGGCTTCATCGAGGATACCGGCGTCTTCCGCCTGACGACCCAGTTCACCGTCGACTCGCGGCAGAGGGTCGTGGGGATTTTCGAGAGCGTGTGATGCGAGGAGGGGCAAAGAGAGGTACGGGGTTATTGTGCTGAAATTTGTCATCTATGGAATCGGCGCTCGCGGCAAACTTTTTTTGGAGTGGTTCGACAAGACGCGTGTCGCTGCTATCGTCGATCGCAATCCGAAGTTGCAGGGAACGCAGTACGAGGGCATTGATATCATTTCGCTCGACGCGTATGAAGAGAGGTTCCCAAACTTGTTCCTCATCGTCACGCCTTCGGATGACGGGCGTGAAATCCTCGTGGATTTGGCGAAGCGGGGAATCACGCGCGTGTTGCCGCTCCTCCGTGCGCCAATGGAACTGACGAGCTACGAGGCGCCGTTGCCGTTCGAGGAAATGATGCTCGTCGCGGGGGAGACAACGGTCGATACGCCGATCGCCATCTGGGGCGTCAATATTTTCACCATCGTGCTCTATGAGTATCTCGTCTCGTCGGGCTATCACGATGTTTCCATCATCGATTTGCCGGAACAGGCTGATGTGATTGCGGCCATCAAGGAGGATGCATCCTATCACTTCCTTTCGCAAGCAGAAGCGGACGCGAAGAGCGCAAAAATCCTCATCGTGGATCGTTTTTTGCATCGCACGTCGCAGGCAGTCCCTGCGAATGGCATTTGCTTTTACAAGTTCTTCGACTTGTCGTGCTATCAGAAATATCGTGATTTGAGTGTTTTCCGCAATCGGCATAAAGGGGAATCGTGCTTCGTGATTGGCACGGGGCCGAGCTTGCAGATTGCAGATCTCGATACGCTGGCGACGGCGGGCGTCCCTTGCTTTGGCGTCAATACGGTCTACCGGGCGTATTCGAAAACGAAATGGCGTCCGACGTATCATGTCTCGACCGATCCGTCCATGTATGCCTATCTGGAAAAGGATGTAGGTTTGCTCAAAGGAGTTGATGCCGTTTTCCTCGGCGATCGGCAAAGAAAGTCGCCGAAGGCCATCGATGCGGAAAACCTGTACGTCTATCATTCCAGCTTGGAATATTTCGAAGATGAAGGCTCTGATTTTTCAGATGATGTGAACAAAGTGTGCTACGGCGCGGGTTCTGTGCTCTATACGTGCTTGCAGATTGCGGTGTACATGGGATTTCAGAACATCTATATCATCGGTGCCGATTGCCAGTATAAAAACGCGGGCCATGCGGGCGACCATTTCATTGATGATTATGATGACGACGCGGAAGTCGATGGCATCTTGATTCCGGAGGATTTGTTCCGCGGCTATCGGTCGGCCAGACGCTTTGCGGAAGCGCATGGCATCCACATGTACAACGCAACGCGAGGCGGACTCCTCGAGGTTTTTGACCGTGTCGATTTTGATTCGCTGTTCACGGACGGCGCATTCACGCCAGAACATGCCGTGATTCATCCCCGCAAGATGTCCTGAGCATCTTTCTGCCGAGGACATCGTCACCTCCTCCATCAAGAATGCCCGCCAGATTGAAGCTAAACAAAAAGCGGCCCCGCAGCGCGTAGCTGCGGAGCCGCATCCGGGAATGCTTCAACCGTAGGGCGGGGTTGGCGGCGAGAAGTTAAATCGCCGCTTGGATCTTGTCGATGACGAGCCGTTCCACCCATTTCGGTGGGAATTGTTTTCCAGCGTTCCAGTCTTGTACGGTGCGGTAAGGAGCGCCGAGGAGGTTGGCGAGCTGTTTGATGTTGAGCCCCGCTTTTTCACGTGCGTGACGGATCGGGTTTTCCTGCGCGGCGAGTTGCTCGGCGTAGGCTTCTGTATCGGCGGCGACGAGCGTGACGATGTCACGCGGATTGTTTTTTGAGATGTCGTTGATGCTGCTAGGATGCGGGATGTCAGATTCACGGTGTTCTTCTTCGAGGTGGAGGAGCATGAGGTTCAATACGTCGGTGGCGTTTTCCATTGCTTCCTCGACGGTCACGCCGTCCGTAAACCAGTTCGCGGCGTCAGGAAAAGAAACGTAATACACGTTGTCATTTTCGCTCCAAGAGAAAATCGCGGGATATACATACTTTGCCATGAAAGACTCCTCCTTATTGGATGCCAGCTTGCTTCAGGATTTCTACGGCAGTTCCTTTTGGGATGTCCTTGCCGTGACGCCATACAGGAAATTCTGCTTGTGTGATGGGGCTGTAAAAGATATCATGCCGCGATCCGTTGCGTACCATCTTGCAACCGTGTTTTTTCAGAATTCTTAATAGCTCAGACCGTTTCATTTCGTCACTGCCTTTCAAGAAGTAGTATATACGACAAGCGTATACGAATCAAGAAAAAAGTACGAAAAACGTGTTTTGCTACTACAAAGAAAGGAAGCGCAGCCATTTGTTCCATGGAAAAAACATTCTCGTCACGGGCGGCACGGGCTAGAAAACTTCATTGTATTTCTCCATCAAGAATGCCTGCTGGAATGAATCCAAAACAAAAGCGGCCCCGCAGCGCGTAGCTGCGGAGCCGCATCCGGGAACTCACTCGACCACAAGTCCGTTCTTCGCGGCGAGCGCGCGGATCTGGTCGGCAGACCATTTCGAGATCCGCATGATTTTCGCCAAGGGGTCGTGATCCTCGATCATGCCGAGAATGATGTTCCCCTCGCCTTCGGCCTTGCCTTCGGCTTTGCCCCTTTCCATAGCATCCTCTGTCCAATATTTTTTCGCTTCTTCTTCGTCCCATTGCAGTGAAAACATATTGACAACCTCCTTGCCAAATTGATGGAGAAAATCTTTTAAAACATCTTGATCCATGCAGACGAGCACCGCCTGGCGGATGGCTTCGTCGTCGTTCATGCCTCGTAAATGATTTTCATGGATGAGGTGGACGAGATAGCTGTAGTCGCGAAGCGGTTCGCAGGACTGCAAGATTTCGTTGCTGCTGTCATAGGAAATGTCGATGACGTGGCAGATGAGTTCGAGATCGCCGCCGTCCGGATTCTCGAAAGCGTCGGAGAGCTTGAGCTCCGGCCGGGGCTCTTTGAGCTTCGGACCATTGTAAAGGATGTAGAACTTCGGCGTTGGAATTTTGATGAGCTTTGGAAGGTAAATCGCTCGTTTCGCATCGCGTTCCTTGATGATTTTCCGATAGACCTTGTCGATGTACGGCAACATCCGGAGCGGCATATTTTCGTTCCATGTGCTCTGATGTTCGATGAGGACAACGGACTGGCCTTTCCAGAGGAACGAGAGGTCGTTCTTCTGGCTGTCGAGGAAGACGTTCCGCAGGGTCGTGATTTTGAGGTCTTGCGGGAGCACAGGGACGTCGGTTTTGAGGATGGCTTGGTAGAGTTTCGCGAGCTCCCGACGATTGTTGAAGAGCTTGCGGAAAACGGAGTCTTTGACTTGCCGATTTGCCATGAAGAGCATCCCTCCTTAGTTCCTATTTTAATTCGTACCGCGTGGATGCGCAAGATGAAAGTATCCAACGAAAGGAAGCGCAGTCATTTGTTCAATGGAAAAAATATTCTCATCACGGGCGGCACGGGGTCGTTCGGGAAGAAATTCATCAAAATTCTTTTGGAGCGCTACCGGCCCAATAAGGTCATCGTCTACTCGCGTGATGAGCTGAAGCAGTTTGAGATGTCACAGGTATACAACGCCGATTGTATGCGGTACTTCATCGGCGACGTGCGAGATTATAATCGCCTCGAGATGGCGATGTACCATGTGGACTACGTCGTGCATGCGGCGGCGTTGAAGCAGGTGCCAGCGGCGGAGTACAACCCGATGGAGTGCATCAAGACGAACGTCGGCGGCGCGCAGAACGTGATCAATGCGGCCATCGAGTGCGGCGTGCAGAAGGTCATCGCGCTCTCGACGGACAAGGCGGCGAACCCAATCAACCTGTACGGCGCGACGAAGCTCTGCTCGGACAAGCTGTTCACGGCGGCGAACGCGCTCGTCGGCGACCGTCCGACGCGGTTCGCGGTCACGCGCTATGGCAACGTCGTCGGCTCGCGCGGCTCGGTCGTGCCGTTTTTCAAAAAGCTCGTGGCGGACGGCACGCAGGAGCTCCCCGTGACGGACGAGCGCATGACGCGCTTCTGGCTGCGGCTCGAGGACGGCGTGGATTTCGTGCTGAAAAATTTCCAGCGCATGCACGGCGGCGAGATCTTCATCCCGAAAATCCCGTCGATGCGCGTCGTCGACCTCGCAAAAGCCATCGCGCCGGACCTGCCGATCAAGATCATCGGCATCCGCCCGGGCGAAAAGCTGCACGAGGTCATGTGCCCGTCGGATCTCTACTACGACACGCTCGAGTTCGCTGACCACTATGTGATCCAGCCGTCCATCGTCATCCAGAACATCGACTACACGGTTGATGCGCTCGGCGAGAAGGGGCGGCCGGTGCCGGATGGCTTCGACTACAACTCGGGCAACAATCCGGATTGCCTCACCGTCGAGCAACTGCGCGAGATGATGCCGTGACGAGAGGAGCGCTATCATGATTTTTTATGGAAAGCAAGATGTCAATGACGCTGACATCGCGGCCGTCGAGGCGGTCTTGCGCTCGGACTTCCTGACGCAGGGGCCGGCCATCGAGCGCTTCGAGCGGCGTGTCGCGGCGTATTGCGGCGCGAAATACGCCGTCGCCGTGACGAATGCGACATCGGCGCTCCACATCGCGTGCCGCGCGGCGGGGCTCGCGGAGGGCGACATGCTCTGGACGTCGCCCATCACGTTCACGGCCTCGGCGAACTGCGGCCGCTACTGCGGCGCGGATGTCGATTTTGTCGACATCGATGACGCGACGTACAACATGGACGCGGACGTGCTGGAGCAAAAGCTCGCCGCCGCGCGCGCGGCCGGCCGTCTGCCGAAGGTCGTCGTGCCCGTGCATCTCGCGGGGCAGTCGTGCGACATGGTGCGCATCCACGCGCTCGCAGAGGAATACGGCTTCACCGTGCTCGAGGACGCGTCGCATGCGACGGGCGCGGATTACCTCGGAGGCAAGGTCGGCTCGTGCGCGTACTCCGACATGGCCGTCTTTTCGTTCCACCCCGTGAAGATCATCACGACGGGCGAGGGCGGCATGGTGCTGACGAACCGCGCCGACCTTTATGAAAAGCTGAAGCTCTATCGCAGCCATGGCATCACGCGCGACCCGCAGCTCATGACGCACGCCTCCGACGGCCCGTGGTACTACCAGCAGGTCGACCTCGGCTACAACTACCGCATGACGGACATCCAGGCCGCGCTCGGCTATAGCCAGATGGATCGTCTCGACCAGTTCGTCGCCCGCCGCCGCCACCTTGTAGCACGCTACAACGAGCTACTCCGTGACCTGCCGCTCCGCACGCCGCACGTCATGGACGGCGCCGGCCCGTCGTGGCATATTTACATCGTGCGCCTCGACCTGACGCGGGTGAAAAAGCCGAAAGCGCAGATCTTCGCCGAGATGCGCGACCGCGGCATCACGCTGAACCTCCACTACATCCCCGTCCACACGCAGCCGTACTACGAAGCGCTCGGACACCGGCCAGAAGAATGCCCCGTCGCCATGCAGTACTACAAAGAAGCGTTCACGCTGCCGCTGTACACCCTCCTGACGGAGGAGCAGCAAGACGGCATCGTGGCGGCGCTAAAGGAAGTGCTCGCCTGATATGAAACAAAATGCCATTGCCATCATCACGGCGCGCGGCGGGAGCAAGCGCATCCCGCGCAAGAATGTGCGTCCGTTCTGCGGGCGGCCGATCCTCGCGTATTCCATCGAGGCGGCGCGCGGCAGCGGGCTGTTCGACGAGGTCATGGTGTCCACCGATGATGCGGAGATCGCGGAGGTGGCGCAGGCGTATGGGGCGGCTGTGCCGTTCTATCGCAGCACGGAGGCGTCGGATGATTTTGCGACGACGGCCGACGTGCTCTGCGAGGTGCTCACGACATACGAGGCGCAGGGGCGGACGTTCGCGACGATGTGCTGCCTCTATCCGACAGCGCCGTTCGTCACGGCAGAAAAGCTTTGCGCGGCCTCGGCGGCATTCCGCGCGAGCGGGGCGGACATGCTCGCGCCCGTCGTCGCGTATTCGTACCCGCCGCAGCGGAGCTTTTCGCTGACGGACGGGCGGCTCGCGTACAATTTCCCGCAGTATGCGCGGACGCGGTCGCAGGACCTGCCGCCGTGGTATCACGATGCCGGGCAGTTCTATTTTTACCGCGTGGCATCGTTCCTCGCCTCGGTGCGGGGCGATGCGGAGACGGGCGGCTACGCGCTCCAGACCGCGCCGTTCGTGCTCGACGAGATGGAGGTCCAGGACATCGACCATCTCGCAGATTGGGAGTTGGCAGAAATGAAGTATCAACGCATGATGACGCACTTGAGTCCTCGGGGGGGGTATAAACGTCTCTCCCGACGGGAACTTCCGCATGACAGCCTAGGTGATCGCCATGCAGCGTGACGGGGAAAAGCTCTGCCTCGGCACGGTGCAGTTCGGCCAGTGCTATGGCATCAAGAACGAGCGGCATCGGCAGCCGACGCAGGAGGAATGCTTCGCCATCCTCGATGCGGCGCAGGCGCGGGGCATCCGCTATCTCGACACGGCGAGCGTCTACGGCACGTCGGAGGATGTGCTTGGCGCGTATGTGCGCGCACGAGCGTCGACCTCGTTCCGCATTTGCTCGAAATTGCGCCCCGATGATACGGTGCGCAGCGCCGAGGAGGAAACGGCGTTCGTCGTCGCGGAGGCACGGCTGTCGCTCGAACGGCTCGGTCTCCCGCTCCTTTACGGCTACCTGCTGCATCGCGCGGCCGACCTCGCGCGTCCGGGCGTGCGCGACGGCTTGCTCGCCGTCCGGCGGCTCGGCCTCGCCGAGCACATCGGCGTCAGCGTCTACGAGCCGGAGGAGGCGGCACGCGTCGTGAGCGATGACGCGCTCGACCTCATCCAGATTCCGTACAACGCGCTCGACCAGCGGCTCGACCGCAGCGGCTTCTTCGACCGCGTGCGCGAGCGAAAAAAGAACGGGCATCCATTCGAGGTCTTCGCGCGCAGCGCGTTCCTCCAAGGGCTCTTGCTCATGGATCTGCAGCGCCTGCCGCGCACGGTCGCCGAGGCTCAGCCGTTCGTCGAGCGCTTCCAGGCCATCGCGGCGCGTCACGGCTTCACGCCTGCGGAGGCGGCGATGCTCTACGCGCTGACGCACGAGGGCATCGACCACGTCGTCTTCGGCGTGGACACGGAGGCGCAGCTCGCTGCGAACCTCGCGGTCGCAGCGAAAGCTGGCGCATTCGCTGTCTGTGCGAGCGACTTCTGCGGCGCGTTTGACGATGTGCCGCGCGAGGTCGTCGTGCCGAGCCTGTGGCATGCGCGGGAAACGGTCGTCGCCATCGTCCAGGCGCGGACATCGTCCTCGCGCCTGCCGCGCAAAGTCTTGCGCCCCATCCTCGGGACGCCGATGATCCTCCAGGAACTCGCACGATTGAAGCGTTGCCGGACGCTCGACCGCATCGTGCTGGCCACGAGCGTGGACGCGAGCGACGACGAGCTCGCGGCGGCGGTGCAGGCGGCGGGTTACATGGTCTATCGCGGCAGCCTCGACGACGTGCTCGACCGCTATGCGCGGTGCGCGGCGCTGTATGGTGCGGCGCATGTCGTGCGCATCACGGGCGACTGCCCGATCATCGACCCGGCTGTCGTCGACCGCGTCGTCACGGCGCACCTCGCGCATAGCAATGACTACACGAGCAACACGCTCGGCCGCGTGACGTACCCGGACGGCCTCGACACGGAGGTCATGACGGCGGCGGCGCTCCGGCGTGCCGACCGCGAGGCGCGGCTCGCCTCGGAGCGCGAGCATGTGACGCAGTACCTCATCAAGCATCCGGAGCTCTTCCAGCAAGAATGCGTCGAGAATGCGGAAGACCTGTCCGCCGAGCGCTGGACGGTTGACGAGCCGGAGGACTTCGCGTTCATCACGCGCATTTTCGAGGCGCTGTATCCGGCGCATCCCGCGTTCGGCATGGCAGACGTGCTCGCGTACCTCGCGGCGCATCCCGTCTGCCGCCGCATGAACGCCGGGTTCGAGCGCAACGAGGGGCTCGCGAAGTCTCTGCGGGAAGACCGCATCGTGAAGGAAAGGGAGCAGGACTGACATGGCAGAAATTTTGAACCGCAGCTTGGCGAAATCGAACGCGCTCTGGAAAGAAGCGAACGAGACGATCCTCTCGGGCTGCCAGCTGTACAGCAAGGGGCCGGAGACGCACATCCAGGGCGTGTCGCCCATCTACATCGACCATGGCAAGGGCGCGCACGTCTGGGATCCGGATGGCAACGAGTACATCGACTACGACATGGGCCTCGGCCCCATCCTGCTCGGCTACCAGTATCCGGCCGTCGACGAGGCCGTCATGCGCCAGCTGCATCGCGGCATGGGCTATTCGCTCGTCGCGCCGGAGGAAGTGGAGTACGCGAAGCTCTGCTGCAAATACATCCCGAGCGCCGGCAAGGTGCGTTTTTTGAAAACCGGCTCGTCCGCAACGGAGGCGGCCGTCCGAATCGCGCGCGCCTACACGGGGCGCAAGCACATCGTGCGCGGCGAGTACCACGGCTGGCACGAGTGGACGACGGCGGCCGAGAGCGTGCGCCAGGGCGGCATCCTGCCCGAGGTGCGCGAGTTCGTGCACAAATTTGACTACAACGACCTCGATGCCGTGGAGGCGTATTTTGAAAAATACAAAGACGGCATCGCCGCCGTCATCACGGAGGCCGTCGAAAACGACGCGCCGAAACCGCATTTCCTTGAAGATCTCAAAGAGCTCTGCCACCAGCATGGGGCGCTGCTCATCTTTGACGAGGTCGTGAACGGCTTCCGCTTCAGCATCGGCGGCGCGCAGCAGTTCTTCGGCGTCACGCCGGACCTCTCGACGTTCGGCAAGGCGGCCGCGAACGGCATGCCGCTCTCCATCGTCGCGGGGCGCAAGGACATCATGGAAGACGTCGATCCGAAGGTCTTCATCTCGACGACGTTCGGCGGCGACTGCCTCTCGCTCGCTGCCGGCATCGCTGTCATGCATGAGCTGGAGTCCGGCGAGGTCAACAAAGCCATCTGGGCGAAGGGCAAGTACCTCCAAGACAACTTCCGCAAGCTTGCGAAAGACATCGACGTCCCCATCGACCTCTACGGCTACCCCTGCCGCATGAACCTGCGCTACGAGGACTACGAGGGCAAGAAGGACTGGCTCTACAACTCCATCTTCATGCAGGAAAGCGTCAAGCGCGGCGTCCTGCTCGGCTGGAACATCTTCCCATGCTACAGCCACACGCAGGAAGACCTCGACTTCACGCTCAACGTCTTCGAAGACGCCATGAAAGTCTATCGCGAAGCGCTGAAGTCCGGTCATCCCGAAACATACATGGAAGGCACGCCGCTGAAGATCGTGCTGGGCTGAGTCGTAAGCAGATGGGAGAGAACCACATGAAATATCAAACACCACAGGAAGATTTCTGGGCAGGCGAATTCGGTGATGGCTACATCGAACGAAACCAATACCCTGGACTGTATGCCAAGCGAACAGCACATTTCGCGCGCATCTTGCAAAGCATACCGGGGGGGGGGGGTATACGCTCCGCTCTTGAACTTGGTCCGAACATTGGCGTGAATTTGATTGCACTTCGTCGCTTGATTCCAGGTTTTCGTGCGACAGGCATCGAGATCAACGAAAAGGCAGCAAAGGAATGCGCGAAAATCCCTGACGTTACGGTCGTGCAGGACGCCTTCTTGAACTACAAGAGTGATGAGACGTTCGACTTGACCTTCACCTATGGCGTGTTGCTTCTGCAAAATCCGGAGACGCTGCCTGCGCTCTATGACATCCTGTATGAGCACAGCAATCGTTACATCTTTATGTGCGAGTACTACAATCCAACGCCCGTCACCGTGCCGTATCGCGGCTTCACCGACCGCATCTTCAAGCGCGACTTCGCCGGCGAGCTCATGGATTGCCATCCCGACGTGCAGCTTGTCGACTATGGGTTCTTCTATCATCGGGACAAATTTTTCCCGGAAGATGACAGCAACTGGTTCTTGATGGAAAAAAGATAACACGCAGGGGGAGGTCTTGCGCATGGGGCGACATGTGGCGATCCGTGCCGATGCGTCGCAGGCAATCGGCAGCGGGCATGTGATGGCGGCGCGGGGATGATACGACGCACAAAAAGACCCAGCCGCAGTTTTGTGCGGCCGGGCCTCTCTGGCGCGGGCGGGTGCTTTAGTACGCGAGATGAGATTCCTTCGCGATGCGGAGGACTTCGTCAATAGGGGTTTCCGTGTCCTCGGCAATCTGCTCGTAGGGGACTTTCCGCTGTAGCTGCTTGCGGATGAATTTCAACGTCGCCATCGCGACGCCTTCGGCTCTGCTCTCATCTTGGAGCACCTTCTTTTCTTCTTCTGCATCCCATTGCAATGCAATCATCTGAACAACCTCCTCCCGATGTGCTTCGAGAAATTCTTTCATGATGCCGTGTTCCATGCAGTAGAGCACCGCTGCGCGAATCGCTTCGAGGAGCGGAAAGCCGGCTTTCTTGTTCACGTCGATTTGGTGCACGAAAAAGCTGTACTCGCGGAGCGGTCGGCAGCGCTCGAGGATGGCGCGGTTTTTCTTGTAGGTGATGTTGTAGACGTGGCAGGTGAGTTCAAGGTCTGCTGGTTTCTCACGGAACAGGCTGGAAAGCGTGAGCGTGTCCTCGTCGGCCTGCATATCATCGCCGAGATAGAGCATATAGTAATGCGGAGCTGGTAGCGCGACGGGCTTCGTCCCATAGAGTTTCTTGCTGTCCACAAGATTCGCGAGCAGTTGGAACGCGCTGTACAGGAACATACGATAGGGCATGTTCTGGTTGATGCTGCTTTGTTGTTCGGCAAGGACGATGGCCTGGTCTTTCCAAAGGAACGAGAGGTCGTTTTTCCGTGCGCTGAGGAAGACATCGTCAATCGTTGTGATGGTGATGTCTTCCGGCCGGATTACATCTTCTAGACGGATGGCCTGGTAGAGCTGCGCAATCTCGCGGGCGTGGTTGAAATAAGTCCGGAACACCGTATCTTTGTACTGCCGGTTCGCCATGCGGGCATCTCCTTTCTTAGTTCTTATTTTACAAGGATTTTTCGTGCATGACAAGGATTTTCAGAGTGCAAGCGGTTTGGAGGGGATGTGCATGGGAAAGCGCGTCGTAATCCGCGCCGATGCGTCGCAGGTGATCGGCAGCGGTCATGTGATGCGCTGCCTGACGCTGGCGGAGCGGCTGCGGCGGCGCGGGGAGGATGTGACGTTCGTCTCGCGCGAGCTGCCTGGGAATCTCATCGCGCACGTCGAGGCGCAGGGCTTCGAGGTGCTGCATTTGCCGCAGCATGAAGCGGACGCCGCGCTCACGGGCTATGCGGCGTGGCTGACCGTCCCGCAGGCGACGGATGCAGAGGAGACCTTGGCGGCTTTGCGCGGCCGGCGTGTGGATCTGCTCGTCGTCGACAGCTACGCGCTCGACGCGGCGTGGGAACGGCGGTTCCGTCCGCACGCGGGACGCATCTTCGTCATCGACGACCTCTCGAACCGCGTGCACGATTGCGACGTCCTGCTCGACCAGAATTTTTATCAGGACGGCGCGCACCGCTACGACAGCCTCGTGCCTACGGACTGCCAGCTGCTGCTCGGCCCGCAGCACGCGCTCCTGCGCGAGGAATTTTTCGCGGCGCGGCGGGAGCTGCGCGAGCGTGACGGCAGCTTGCGGCGCGTGTTCGTCTTTTACGGCGGCAGCGACCGCACGCGCGAGACGGAGAAGGCCGTGCGCGCGCTCCGCGCCGTGCCGGAGCTCCATCTCATGGCCGACATCGTCGTCGGCAGCAGCAACGCGCACATCGCCGAGGTGCGGGCGCTCTGCGACGGACACGCGAACCTGCACCTCCATGTGCAGGCGCAGAACATGGCCGCGATCATGGCATCGGCCGACCTCGCGCTCGGCGCGGGCGGCACGACGACGTGGGAGCGCTGCTATCTCGGCCTCCCGGCGCTCGTGACGGCCATCGCGGAGAACCAGTTCGCCGTCGCGGCGGACTGCGGTGCGGCGGGGCTCATCCGCTATCTCGGTACCTGGACGGACGTCACGGAGGCGCGGCTCATCGAAGAACTGCGCGCTTGTGCGCGTCCCGAGGTCTTGCGTGAGCTCCAGAGGCGTTGTCAGCTCGACGTGCAGGCGGACGGGGATGACAGCGAGACATTTGAGGAGGTGCTTTTCACATGATCAAAGGCAGGAACGGCGACCTGTTCTTCATCGCCGAAATGAGCGGCAACCACAACCACTCGCTCGACCGCGCGAAAGCCATCGTCGAAGCGGCGGCCGAGGCCGGCGCGGACGCCATCAAGCTGCAGACCTACACGGCCGACACGATGACCATCGACAAATCGGACGGCGAATTTTTCATCAGCGACCCGAAGAACCCGTGGCACGGCGAGTCGCTCTACCAGCTGTACCAGAAAGCCTATACGCCGTGGGAATGGCAGGCGGAGATTTTCGCGCACGCGAAAAAATGCGGCATCCTCTGCTTCAGCACGCCGTTCGACGCGACGGCCGTCGACTTCCTCGAAACGCTTGACGCGCCGCTCTACAAGATCGCGTCGTTCGAGAACATCGACCTGCCGCTCATCCGGCGCGTCGCGCAGACGAAAAAGCCGCTCATCGCCTCCACGGGCATGGCGAGCGTCGCCGAGCTCGACGAACTCGTCCGCACCGCGCGCGAAAACGGCTGCCCCGACGTGACGCTCCTGAAGTGCACGTCGAGCTACCCCGCGAGCCCCGCCGGCACGAACCTCCGCACGCTCCCGCACTTGCGCGAGCTCTTCCACTGCCGCGTCGGCCTCTCGGACCACACGCTCGGCATCGGCGCCGCCGTCGCGAGCATCGCCCTCGGCGCGACCGTCATCGAGAAGCACTTCACGCTCGCGCGCAAAGACGGCGGCGTCGACAGCGCCTTCTCCATGGAGCCGGAAGAATTCGCGCAGCTCGTCCGAGAATGCCGCACCGCCTACGAAGCCCTCGGCGAGATCTCCTACGGCTCGCAGGAACAAGAAAAGGCGTCGCTCGTTTTCCGCCGCAGCCTCTACGTCGTCAAGGACATCAAAAAAGGCGAACGCTTCACAGAAAAGAATATGAAAAGCATCCGCCCCGGCCTCGGCCTGCCACCGAAGTACTACGACGTTGTGCTCGGCAAACGGGCATCAAGAGACGTAAAGCGGGGGACGGCGCTCGCGTGGGAGATGGTGGAATGAATGCTTCGAAGAGGTATCCTATCGCAATTGTTTCGGATGAAGGTTCGTGGTTTGCTCCATTTGCGAAAGAATTGCAACAAGAGCTCGTGGCGCAGGGGCATGAGGTCACGGTTTTGCCACATTTTGATTGCGCACATTCGTATGAGCTTGTGTTTCTCTTGAGCTGTTCGGAACTCATTCCCGAGGCGGAACTGAAACGGAATCAACATAATCTTGTTGTTCATGCGAGCCGTTTGCCGCAGGGCAAGGGCTGGTCGCCTATGACGTGGCAGATTCTGGAGGGAGCATCACATTTTCCCGTGACCTTGTTCGAAGCAGTTGCTGCCGTGGATGCAGGGCCGGTTTATTTGCAGCGGGAGATGTACTTTGACGGCACGGAGCTCGTCGATGATTTGCGACAGATCATGGGTGACGCAATCGTTGCGTTGTGTCTGGAATTTGTCAATCGCTATCCGAACGTACTGGCAGAAGCGCACGCACAGGTGGGGGCGGTGAGCTTTTATCCGCGCCGCCGTCCTGAGGACAGTCGCATCGACCTCGATAAGACGCTCCGCGAACAGATTAATCTTTTGCGCGTCGTGGACAATGAACGGTATCCAGCTTTTTTCGAGTGGAGAGGGCGTCGTTACCGTTTGGCGGTCACGCGGATGAATTAGGGTATGTCATAGGAAATGCTCAATTTAAAACTTGGAGGAGATTGCATTGCAATATAAAGATATTTCATTGGGAGAGTTTCTTGAACTTGCCAAAACACATCGCATTGTCATTTTCGGAACGGGCAAGTTGTTCCAGCGGGCCATGGAGAAATTTGCTTCCTACGGAATGAATCCGGATTGCATCCGTGTCATCATGGACAATGGACATGCCGGAACGGATGTTGTCGCATGCGGGCGGCCGTGGCAGGTGCAGTCGGTGGAGGATGGTGTCCGTGCCATCGAGTCGGACGATATCATCTTGATTACGCCGTATACGTATTTTGCGGAAATGTCGGAGCAGCTGGAGTCGTATGGACTGTCGAATATCTGTTGCCTTTATTCGCTGTTCGATGTGTGGGCGATGCGGGAGCAGGGGGCGCGGGAGCGGTATCCGATGCGTCGCACGGAGCAGCCGATGATCCCGAAGGTCATCCATTATTTTTGGTTTGGGACGAAAGAGATTCCGGATGATCAGAAGAAATGCATCGAGTCGTGGCATCGCTATTGTCCGGACTACGAGTTCCACCTGTGGAATGAAGAAAATTATGACATCCACAAGTGCAAATATATGGAGGATGCGTATGCATCGGGACGGATGGGTTTCGTGCCGGATTACGCGCGCATAGATTTGCTGTACCAGGTAGGCGGCGTCTATCTCGATACGGATGTAGAACTCCTTCGGCCGATTGATGATCTCCTTTACCAGCCTGCGTTCTGCTGTATGCAATCAAATGGCGTCGCGAATCTTGGGTCGGGATTTGGCTGCGTGCCCGGCCTCGAAATCATTCGCGAGATGCGTGATGAGTATCTCACCGCAGAGTTCCGCCGCGCAGATGGCACCTACAACCTCGAAACAAGCCCGGCCTACCAGACGCGCACACTGGAGCGCCACGGCTTCCACCCGGACAATACGTATCAGATCATCGAGGATATGACCATCTATCCCGCCGACGTCCTATGCGGCGCCTGCCTGAACGGCAAACGCGAAACGACGCAGAATAGCTACGCACTCCATCTGCCGAGTTTGTCGTGGGCGGATAAAGAACGGCGCGCTGCGGATGAAGCGACAGAACGTGCGATCCGGGAGAAATTTTGAGTTTTGTGAATAGTACCATACATCATGGATGTGAAGGGATGTAGCATGAAAAAAATTGTGATTTGGCCTGCTGGACGACGGACAAAAAAATACTTGCGTCGTGGGTATTTTGAAACTTGTGAAATCATTGGCGTTGTTGATCGAGAAAAAGGGAGGGCACATTCTTCCATCGAAGGATATGAAATTCAACCGCTGGAGATGCTCAAAGAAATGATGGGGGATGCAGATTATCTCGTCATTGCTGCAAAGGATTTTGAACCGTTTTATAGCGAGAGTTTGCGAATGGGGATTCCGTGGGAAAAAATTGCTCTTGCTGAATGTATCCGGAGCCCTATTTTTTCTGAAAACATCAATCGGATTCGTTCTATATCAGAAAAATTGTATCAGGAAATCCTCTATACTCCGTATCAACTGACGAAGGTCAATCAAAAAGACATTGTAGATACGAAGCGGTTGATTCCCGATTCACCATTTGATGATGTCGAATATAGGAGCGATTATTTCCGTTATCGTACCTTTGAATTCGTAGCAGAAGAATTGTTAGAGCATGATATCGTTGGCGATTTGGCCGAGTTCGGTGTATTTCAAGCTGGATTTTCGAAACTTATTATGGAGAAACTCCCAGACAGGAAAATGTATTGGTTTGATACATTTCAAAGCTTTTCACCTGAGGAGAATAAAAAAGAAACAGCACTAGGACGCTCAAGTGAAGAGTTTTATGAAGCACTCAAAGATACATCGGTGGACCGAGCCTTAGGGAATGTATCTCATCCAGAAAATGTGATTGTGTGTAAAGGGCTGTTTCCGGCCTCTGTAACAGAAGAAGCAAAAGAGGCGCGTTTCGCATTCGTTTCGATTGATGTTGACTTAGAGGATTCCACATACGAAGGACTGAAATTCTTCTATCCAAGACTGAATGATGGGGGCATGATTTTCCTGCATGATTACAACGAGGCGCATCTTGTCGGCGTGCAGGCAGCCGTCAAACGGTATGAAGCTGACTTTAGTGTGAAGTTCAAAGCTGTGCCGCTTGCGGATCGCGCCGGGACGCTTGTCATCATTAAGTGAGGGTAATAATATGAAGCTTTTGAGCGTGGGCGTTCCCGTGTATAATGCGGAGCCTTATTTAGAGAAATGTGTGTCATCGATTCTCACACAAAACTATCGGGAGATTGAGGTGATACTAGTTGATGACGGCTCTACGGATGCGTCGGGGGCTATTTGCGACGCATTCGCAAAACAAGATGCACGTGTGCGCGTAATCCATTCGTCGAACTGCGGGCGTATGGAAGCACGGCTGGCTGCGGTGAAACATGCCAAAGGCGACTTTATGACCTTTGTGGACAGCGATGACTTCATCCAGCCGGATATGTATGAGGAACTCATGCGTTTGCAAGCATCATACGGTTGCGACGTTGTGACATCCGGTATGCTCGGATATCGTCCAGGAGAAGAATCATCGGTTTCTCTGGATCAGGTGGATGAAGGATTTTATGACGCCAATCAAATCGCGTCGCTAATTCTCCCTCATTTAATTTGGGAAAAAGGAACATTTGGCATGATCCCTTCTCTCTGTAATAAGATATTTCGGAGAAATTTGCTTTTGCAACAATATGAACAAACGGGAGGGACACGGATTGCCTACGGAGAAGACATCTTGATTTTCTATCCCATGATGCTCACTGTTCGCAACATCTATGTATCTCATAAATCATATTACTTTCACAGAGCAAAATATCGTGAAAATATATATGTTCGCGATGAAAACTATTTTTCAGACGTATACGAGTTTTATGCGCGTTTGAAGCGGGTGTTTTCGTCGCATAAAGAGTGGCCAATCATTCAAAGGGCACTGGAGTCCATGTATATCACGTTTGTCGGTCAACGACGTCGCATGTATGGGCAATACGGAGCAGATATGCAGTATTTATTTCCGTTTGCCAGTGTGCAGAGGGGAGCGCGTGTCATCTTGTATGGTGCGGGTATCGTGGGACGGTCGTTTTACGAGCAGATTCGGCGGACTCATTATTGTAAACTCGTACTTTGGGTAGACAGAGATTATGTGCAATGCCAAGCAGAAGGATTTCCGGTGCAGAATATTTCTGATTTGGAAAACGTAGCATACGATGCAGTTGTGATTGCGGTGAAAGCGCCTGGTCTGCAAGAACAGATTCGCAGGATGTTGATGGAGACATATGGCATCAATGCGATGCGCATTATCACTGAAATCTGTTGATGACAGTATAAAGAGAGGACTGAGGAATTTCGATGGAAAAGTATCAGTTGCACCGCCAGTTTTTTTCATTGATTGCTACCATGATGACGCGTGGTGTTGTCGTTTATGGCTACGGGAAAAATGGTAAACGAGTTGTTTCTTTTTGCGAAGCGGTCGGGGTTCCTGTGCGGGCGATTTACGACAAGAATGTAAATGATATATCAAATTCGGGGGGGGGGTAAGACCTTCGTCCGATATTCCTTCAAGCGAGGATCATGATGCCGTCTGCATTCTGACGCCAGCACGCGGGGGAGAGGACATTTTCACGTTCCTTCAGCCTTATTATTCGCGTATCGCTCGCATGGATGATGTTCGATGGCTGATGCATATGCTTCCCATCCATTATGAGGAGCAAGAAATCTCTTATCTCAGCGCACGTCCGTTTGATTTTTATGAGTCGCCGTATGCATCGTCTCAGGATCTCGTGTTTGCGAGGCAGATGCGCGAGGAGGATGCGTTCTCTAAAAAAGAGATTGACTGGAACCTCACAGCGCAGCAGGTGTTTTGTTCGAACCTATGGGAGATTTCCGAGGCATACGAAGCGGATTTGTGTGGTTTTCCGCGTTATAAAGCGGATAACGGCATGTTTGATAAGTTGGACGGACTCGTTCTCTATGGCATGCTCCTCAGAGAAATGCCGCGCCGCATTATTGAAATCGGCAGTGGTTGGAGTACGAAGCTTTCGATGGATACGAGTGGGAAATATGCGGGTGGGAAGGTTGCTATCACATGTATCGAGCCGTATCCTGAACGCCTCTTGAGCGGACTCTCTGAGCATCCGTATGAGCGGTTTGAATTGAAACGGACGATGGTGCAAAACGTTGATCTCACACTCTTTGAAACGCTCGAACCAGGAGATATCCTCTTCATAGATTCTTCGCATGTCGTTAAGACAGGCGGAGACATTCCGTTTGAGCTGTTCCGTATCCTGCCACGGCTCAGGCGCGGCGTGCGGATTCATTTCCATGATATTTTTTACCCGTTCACCTATCCGGAACCGTGGGTACGACAGGGGCGTCCTTATACGGAAGCGTATGCATTGCGAGCGCTTCTGACAAGGAGTGACGCCTATGAAATGCTCTATTTCTCCGACATGATGATACATCTGGATTACACAGATGCTATTAAGATGCGCGAACGGTATAAAAACTATGGAACGGGGAGCTTTTGGATGCGGAAGCGATAAAGAAATAATCTGCTAAACATTGGATGGAAGCCTTTACAAGAACGCATGGAGTTTTTTTATGAAAACAATCATAGTTATCCCTGTTTTTCAAGCGATGAATTCGCTTGAGAAAATTTCTTTGAAACAAGCAATTCGCATTTTTCGTGAAGAACCGATTTGCTTCGTCGCCCCAATGTCGTTCGATGCATCCGAGGTTTCCACTTATGGGAATTATAAAATCGAACGTTTCGATGACGGTTACTTTGAAAACACAGGGACGTATAGCGGATTGCTGCTCGATGCGCGGTTCTATGAACGTTTCTCTGCGTATGATTATCTGCTGGTTTATCAGTTGGATGCGTTCGTTTTCTGCGATGAGCTGCCATATTTTTGTTCGCTTGGATATGATTATTTTGGCGCACCGTGGCCGTTGACAGAAATCGATCGCCAAACTACGGGAAATCCTGTCGGTAATGGTGGACTTTCCTTGCGTCATGTAAGGCATACGATTTCGCTACTACGTTCTTGCCGTAAAATTATTGAACGCGATTGGTTGCCGGATCAATTGGGCGAGGATGCTTTTTTTGGGTGGGCAGGGATGCAGTCAGAGTTGGGGTACAAGACAGCACCGCTCGACGTTGCGAGACGATTTTCCTTAGAGTGCGATGTCCAGCATGTGTTTTGCCGTCTGAGCGAGGAGACGCTGCCATTTGGGATACACAAATGGTATCAGCGCGATCTTCGGACGTGGCTGCCCTATATTGAGCGCTGCGGCTATCGGATTGACCCATCAGATCAACATATCCGATGGACGACATCATGGGATGATCGGATGGATCGGATGAAGACATGGGCGATACGGCAGCGTGTTGCGAAACGTGGGGATCCTCAGCGGATGCAAACGGTGCTCCAAAGCATCTTCCCTATGAATCGACCGCTATACCTGCGTGGACGCGGCGAGGTCAGCAATCGCGTCCAATCTTTTTTGAAGCGAGCACAGTTCCAATGGGCGGGCGTCTTGGGTCGGGGTATGACTGTCCCTGACGCAGATGCATTTTTTCTTATCGCATCGACGAGATATGAGAACGAAATCCAAGAGGAGTTCATGGCGATAGGACGTGTGCCTGGACGAGATTTTTTGACCGTACGTGAGTTTGAAGACCGGTTTTTGCAGAAATATTATGCAAGAACATAGACGCTTCGCGTTCAACCGGGGCAAGCGGAAGCATAGCCAGAACAGAAATAAAGGAGGGCATAGAGAATGGAAGATGAAAAGCGTGTCGTGATAGTCATTCCTGTCTATCGCTCTCCTGTCGCTTATGAAAAAATTTCTTTGACGCAGTGCGTGAAGGTGTTAGGTAGATATCCTATCGTACTCGTAACGTCGGAATCGATGGATATTCATCCATTTTTGTCGATGGGCGCCTTTGGCGTCGAGCGGTTTGCTGATTATTATTTTGAAAGTACGAATCACTACAGCGAATTATTGCTGTCAGAGGCGTTTTATCGGCGATTTCAATCTTATGAGTATCTTTTCATTTATCAACCGGACGCATTTGTCTTTTCAGATCGCCTGATGGAGTTCTGCCGGATGGGGTATGACTATATCGGAGCGCCCGTTCCTCGGTGGGCATGGCGAAAGCGAAAACAGCGCGTGGGGAATGGCGGCTGTTCTTTGCGGAAGGTGTCGTCGTGCCTGCGCATCCGCATCCTGCGGGCAGTTCTGCACGCGGCTGCAAGAAACTGGGTATGAAGTCAAATGAAGTGAAGTGTGAGAAGGAGGTGGCAGACAGATTGCTCAGCGTTCTCGTTCCCGTCTATCAAGTGGCGGATGTTTTGCGGGATTGCGTAGACTCGCTCCTGCGGCAGACCGTGCCGCTCGAGATCATCCTCGTCGATGACGGCTCGACGGACGGCTCTGTAGCCATCTGCGATGCGTATGCAAGGATGGATGCGCGCGTACGTGTCATTCATAAGCAGAACGGCGGGCCTTCCTCCGCACGGCTGGCAGGCATCGCAGCGGCTAGGGGCGAATACCTGGCCTTCATGGACAGCGATGACTGGGTGGATGACGATCTGTTTGAGCGGCTTCTTGCTGCGATGCGTCAGGATGCGAGCGTGGATTGTGCTACGGGCGGTTATGTCACGGAGACGGAAAACGGCACGCAGCAGGTGATGAATCTCGTGCCGCAGGGGAGCGTCCTGTCAGCGTGTGAAGCAGGGCGTAGGATGTTTGCGTCGCAAGGGTTTAACTGGTCGCTCTGCGGGAAGGTGTATCGCTCTGCGCTGTTCCGGGACAAGGCGCTCCTTCAAGACTGGCCGCACGGTTACGGGGAAGATTCGTTCATCAACTACCGTCTGTTGAAAAAAATGAGGAACGTGGCATACGTTCCTGTCCAGGGCTACCATTATCGCATGCGTCCAACAAGCATGATGCACCAGTCGTATGATTCCCGATGGATGGCATATTTCGAGATTTATGATGAGATTTTCACGGATGCAGAAACGTATGATTCACGATTGGCAGAAGAAATCTTGAAGGTCATTGTAAATATGGGGCTCTCTATCCGGAGAGCGTTCTTGCGCAAACAATGCTGTCTGGATGAAATCGAGACGACAAAGGCCTATTTCCAAAAATGGCTTCCCAATATGGGGAATCTCTGGACGCCGCAGCTGCGTCGATCTTGGGATGCGTTTGCGCTTGTCTCGGCAGGAGACTATGCGTCACGCAAGAAACAGATGGAAGAAGAGATCCGCCGCTTCTCGCAAGCCACAGGAAATTTGTATCTTTATGGAACGGGGCGGTACGGGAACTGTTTTGCCCGTTGGCTGGAGGAGCTCGGCATCCCATGGCACGGTGCCATCGAATCGTCTCCGCGCGGCGGAACGTTTTTCGGAAAAGGCATCTTTTCCCTGCAGGAGATGGACGCAAAAGATGCAGCCGTCATCCTTGCGATGAATGAGAAGAATACAGGGGAAGTGCTTCCGGTTTTGAGAAAGAAAAATTTTTCAAATCTCATGGAAGGCTGGAAGATGATGGAACAGCTTTGATGGTGGAAGGAGCATTCGGTGATGTGCGACGTATCCGTTCTGGTGCCTGTCTATAATGTGAAAACATATCTGAGAGAATGCCTCGACAGCCTCGCTGCGCAGACGCTGGAACATATCGAGTTTGTTTGCATCGATGATGGCTCGACCGACGGATCCAGCGAAATTCTGGATGAATACGCAGGGCGGGACGCGAGGTTTCGAGTCATCCACAAGGAGAACTCCGGCTACGGCATGTCGATGAACATCGGGCTGCGGGCGGCGTGTGGCAAGTATATCGGCATCGTGGAATCCGATGATTTTGCTGATCCGGATATGTTTCGTGCACTATACGAATCGGCGACTCGGTATCGTGCAGATGTGGTGAAATCAAACTATTGGGAAGTGCAGGAAGGGACGGACACTTTTTCTGAAGTTTTGCATGGGCATGATTACGGAAAGGTGTTTTGCCCACGGAAAGAAGATTCTAAATTTCTGCTAGAGCCCCCGACTATCTGGTCTTGTCTGTATCGGCGTGCGTTTCTTTTAGAACGCGACATTTGGTTCAATGAAACACCAGGCGCGTCGTATCAAGATACGTCGTTCGTGTTCCTTACGAAAGCGTATGCTGACAATTTTTTGTTGGTGAAAGAAGCGTATCTGCACTACCGCGTTGACAATGCTTCGTCGTCCGTTCACTCAACAGGAAAGATTTTTAGTGTGATTGATGAGTATGACGCCGTGCAACGCCATCTGGAGGATCATCGACTTCCAGAGCATAGAAAGCTCTGCAGGCTTTCTGCGCAGTTGCTGTACCAAAATTTTGTGTTCAACGAAAGCAGGATTCCGCTCGGAATGTATCCCGTGTTTTGGGAGAAAGGCTATCCGAAACTCAAGGCGGCGCAAGAGCAAGGCGTGTTCCATGAAGACCTCGGGGAAGGCATGGCGGCTTGGATGCTGCAAAGGTATGCGTCCTATCAGACAATGCTGCTGCTGAGAGAGGGCTTCTTTCCATTTTGCAGAGCCCGGGAGCATGTGTACTTTTACGGCGCCGGCCAGGTTGCAAAAGGATTGCTCAAAGTCCTTCGTCGGAATGGATGCCGTGTGGACGGCTTGCTCGTGACATCGGAGAAGGACAATCAAACGGAGGTCGGCGGTGTGCCTGTCTGCGCGCTCGACGCATCACCTGCTGACCCCGAGCATGATCTCGTCATCATCGCAGTGACGCCGCGAAAGCCTGATGTGCAGCAGGAGATTTTCTCCACGCTCGTCCATGCGGGGTATCGGAAGGTAATCGTACTGACGAAGGAGTTGCAGCAGGCGCTGAGATAAAACAACGGACATGAAAACAGCGCATCCATCAGGATGCGCTGACGTGCGGCTGCTCAATATGCCAAATGGGATTCTTTCGCAATGCGGATGACATCGTTGACCGTTGTATCCGTGCTATCGGCGATATCTTTGTAGGAAAGTTGTTTCTTCTTCAAAAGATTTCTAATAATTTTCATGGTCGCCTCAGCAAGGCCTTCGGCTTTGCTTTTTGCCGTCGCTGCT
>NZ_JALFCU010000073.1 GCF_022771645.1 Selenomonas sp. | reverse complement strand
AGCGTTCGTAGTTGTAAGTCCTGATGTAGTTGCGGATTGCTTGGCGCGCCTCCTTGATGTTGTTGTATTGCGTCAGGTAGGCCTCTTCGTGTTTGAAAGACCGGAACCAGCGCTCGATCATGACATTATCGGCCCAGCGGCTCTTGCCGTCCATGCTCTGGCGGATGTGGTTTGCTTTCAGGAACTGCTTGTATTCGCAGCTGGTGAACTGGCATCCCTGATCCGAGTTGAGGATTTCCGGCTTCGCCACTTTGAATGCCTTGCGGCAGGCCTCGATGACCATACGCGTGTCCAGCGTGTCGTCCACCTCCCAGCCGACGATATAGCGGCTGTGCCAGTCGATGATGGCCGTCAGGTACAGGAAGCCGTTCCTGATGGGGATGTAGGTGATATCGATCGACCATGCCTGGTTCGGCCTGTCGATGACCGCGTTGCGCAGGAGGTAGGGCATGACCTGCGCATGCTTGCGCCGCTTGGAAAGGTTCGGACCCGGGTAAAAGGCTTCGATGCCCATTTCGCGCATATAGCGTGCAGCCTTCCGCCGGCCGACGTCGTGGCCGCGCCGTTGCAGCTGTCTTGCCATCTGGCGGGCGCCCCAAGCCGGATTGTCCGTATGCAGGTGGTCAATGATGGCCTTGCAGTCCAGCTCCTCGGGGGAGTACGTCCGCGGCTTGTGCGCGTAGTACGCGCTCGTCCGGTTGACGCCGAGCAGGCTGGCAGCTTGCCGCACGGTGATGTCCGGCTTTTCAGTCTTCGAAAGGCTTCGGAGTAAATTGACTTTCGTAGTCAGGTCCGAGCATTTCTTCAGATTTTTTTTTCAACCAGTCCACCTGCATGGTGAGCTGGCCTACCTTCTTCGCATATTGGGCTTTCTCGCGTCGCTCGCTGGCGAGCTTTTCTTTGAGGTTGTCTTCGCGCTTGTCGTCGAAGACGATGCTGGCCTTGTCCAAGAACTCTTTTTTCCAATTGCGAAGCAGATTGGGCTGGAGCTTGTTGTCGGCGGCCAGCGTGTTGAGATCTTTCTCGCCCTTGAGCAACTCGATGACGAGGTCGGATTTGAATTTGGAAGTGAAATGACGACGTGTACGTGACATGATGAATCTCCTTTTCAATGGTCTCCCCAGTATACCACGAGATTCATTATAAAACCTGTCCGACAATGTCTTAATTCATGGTGCCATTATACATCGTCGTTCTCTTCGGCGTGACGTTTTCGCATTTCGATTGGCAAAAGATACAATCAGATATATGGTATCGTCCGGTATTCGATACTGGAAAACATTTGAGCACGATTTATCTTGTGGCGGGAATTGCGTTTTCCCTTGTGATCGCGCACGTGGAAACGAGAGTTAGGGAAATGTTCCAACGTTTACGAAAAAGAAAGTCATGATTCGCAGGAATCGCTGTCGTATACAGCGGTTCCTTTTTTCTTGCATGAAAAGCGAACGTATGTTACAATGAAACAAATTTCGCAAAGTAAAGGAATAAAGTCGAGGTGAGGGAACATGACGAATCCGAAACTGCGGGATGAGCTCAGCGAGCAGCTGTGCAGGGCGGTGCTGTCGCTCGAGTCCATCGAGGAATGTTACCAATTCTTCGAAGATATCTGCACGGTCAGCGAGCTCAAGGCGTTGTCGCAGCGGCTCGAAGTCGCGCGGATGCTCGATGCAAAGCATACGTATGACGACATCGTCGCGCGGACAGGCGCGAGCACGGCGACGATCAGCCGCGTGAAGCGTTGCCTGAACTACGGCGCGGACGGCTACACGCTCGTGCTCGAGCGCCTGCACGCGAAGCAGGACGAGAAATAAAACACAGATGACAGATACTGTTTTCGGAATGGAGAATCACATGGGCAACGAAAATCAGGTTTTGGAAATCCCGTACGGCACGCGCGATTATCTGCCGGGCGAGGCGACGGGCAAGCGCGCCATCGAGACGCAGCTCGCGCGGCTCTTCGCGCTCTGGGGCTACGACGAGGTCGTGACGCCGACCATCGAGTACCTCGACACGCTGACGATGGACAGCGGGCGGACGCTCACGCCACAGCTGTTCAAGCTGTTCGACAAGGGCGGGCGCACGCTCGCGCTGCGGCACGAGATGACGACGCCCATCGCGCGCGTCGTCGGCAGCCGTCTCAAGGACGCGCCGCTGCCGCTGAAGCTGTCGTATATCAGCAGCGTGTTCCGCTCGGAGCAGAGCCAGATGGGGCGGCAGTGCGAATTTTATCAGGCGGGCGTCGAGCTCGTAGGCTCCGCGTCGGCCGCAGCGGATGCGGAAGTGCTCGCGCTCGCCATCCAGAGCCTCCTGCGTTCGGGCCTCAAGAGCTTCCAGGTTTGCCTCGGCCAAGTCGAGTTCGCGGCGGGCATCATGGAGCAGTATCGCCTCTCGGAAGCTGACCAGCAGGCGCTGAAGGACGCGCTCGAGCAGCACGACCTCGTCGCGTATGACGCGGCGGTCGAGGCGTTGCCGCTCGCGGCGCAAGCGAAGAAAAACTTGCGTCAGCTGCCGGTGCTGTCGGGCGGCGAAGACGTCTTGACGAAAGCGTACAGCCTCGCGCTCGGCGAGAAAAGCCGCCGCGCGCTGGATAATTTGAGCGCGGTCTATCGCCTGCTCGCGTCGTACGGCGTCGACCGTTTCGTGCGCTTTGACCTCGGCCTCATCCGTGATTTCAGCTATTACACGGGGCTCGTGTTCGAGGTGTATACGGCGGGGCTCGGCTATCCGCTCGCGGGCGGCGGCCGCTACGATCACATGCTGTCAGACTTCGGCTGCGCCTGCCCGGCGACGGGCTTCGCGCTCGGCATCGAGCGCGTGCTCTTGGCGCTCGAGCGCCAGGGCATTGGCGCGCCGGCCGCGCACAAGGACGTGTTCGTCGCCTATGCGGCTGGCAAAGAAGAAGAGGCCGTGAACCGCGCGTCGAGCCTCCGCAGCGAAGGCAAGGTCGCGGAGCTCGCGCTCGTGCCGATGACGAAGGCCGACGCGGCGCACGCGCAGACGGAAAAAGGCTACGCCGCGCTCGTCTATCTCGGATGAGCAGTACGTTTAGCCGAATCCGCCAGTTCGTGCGGGCCGTCACGGCGCGCGTGAGTGACGAAGAACGCGCCTATGTCGCATCGGTCTTGCCGGAGAAGGCCGTGCCGCTGTTCTATGCGATGCATCGCGCTGACCAGCGCCACGCGCTGAACGTCGCGCGGACGGCGATGACGCTCGCGGATGAACGCGAGCGGGACGGCGTATGCGTGAACCGCAAACTGCTTGAACGCTGCGCGCTGCTGCATGACGTCGGGCGGCGGCGGGGCGACCTCGATATTTTCGGCAAGGTTGCGTGCGTGTTGCTCGTTCATTATTTTCCCGAACGTTCGAAACGTTGGGCGGAAGATGGAACGAGTGCGATGCTTCGTGTGTATTATCATCATCCGGAGATTGGTGCGGAGCTCTTGCGCGGCATCGGGCTGTTCATCGAGGCTTCAATCATCGAGCGCCATCATGCGCCGACGGACGAAAGGGATGCAATGGAACTGCGCTTGTTGCGCGCGGCGGATGAAGCGAATTGATGCTTGACGTTTACAATTTTACATGGTATCATAGCAGACATATTCATACGTTACTACTTTAATGAAATAAAGTTGGAGGGAATCATGCAAGCGAGTGATCCAGCATATTTGACCGTCGCGCTGCCGAAGGGCAAGCTCTTTGGCTTGTCGGCGCGGTTGTTTGAGAAGATCGGCTATACGGCGGACGGGCTGTCCGACAAGTCGCGCAAGCTCATCATCACGAACGAGGAGAAGAAGATCCGCTTCATCGTCTCCAAGACGGCGGACGTACCGACGTACGTCGAGTACGGCGCGGCGGACATCGGCGTCATCGGCAAGGACGTGCTGATGGAGTCAGGCAAGAACGTCTACGAACTGCTCGACCTCGGTTTCGGCAAGTGCCATCTGATGATGGCCGTGCATCGGCCGGACAAGCGCCCCACGCTCATGGATTACGCGCATACGCGCGTCGCGACGAAGTTCCCGCACATCGCTGAGCAGTTTTTCAACGCGCACGGCATGCAGATGGAATACATCAAGCTCAACGGCTCCATCGAGCTCGGCCCGATCGTCGGCCTTTCGGAGAGCATCGTCGACATCGTCGAGACGGGCACGACGCTCCGGGAAAACAATCTCGAAGAAATCGCCTACATCATGGACGCCACGGCGCGCCTCATCGCAAACCGCGTGAGCTACAAATTGAAATTCGACCGCATCCACCAGATGGTGGAGGACTTGCGGCAGGTCTTGGAAAGCGAGGAATCGTAAATGAGGATCGTCAAAGCAAAAGACGTCGGGGAACGCGAAGTCGAGCGCATGCTGACGAAAGCGGCGTTTGACGAGGTCGAGCTCAATCCGAAGATCCGCGAGGGCAACAAGAAGCTGTTCGGGCGTGACATGAGCGCCGCCGAACTCGTCCGCATGATCGTGAATGACGTGCGCAAGGATGGCGACAAGGCCGTCATGCATTACACGAAGCTCATCGACCGGGTCGACCTCACGCCGGAGAATATGCTCGTCAGCGAAGAGGAATTTGCGGCGGCGGAAGCGGCGGCCGACCCGGCAGTCGTCGAGTCTCTCACGAAAGCGGCGGCGAACGTGCGGCGCTATCACGAGGAGCAAAAGCCGAACTCGTGGATGACGTATCGCGATGCGGGCTCCATCCTCGGCCAGGCCATCATCCCGCTCGACCGCGTCGGCATCTACGTGCCGGGCGGCACGGCGGCCTACCCGTCGTCCGTCATCATGAACGCCGTGCCCGCGTCCGTCGCAGGCGTCGGCGAGATCATCATGATGGTGCCGCCGAAAAACGGAAAAATCAATCCGTACGTCCTCATCGCGGCGCGCGCGGCCGGCGTGAAAAAAATCTACAAGATCGGCGGCGCGCAGGCCATCGCGGCGATGGCGTTCGGCACGGAGACCGTGCCGCGCGTCGACAAGATCACGGGCCCCGGCAACATCTTCGTGACGCTCGCGAAAAAAGAAGTCTACGGCCACGTCGACATCGACATGCTCGCCGGCCCGAGCGAGATCCTCATCGTCGCGGACAAGACGGCCGACCCCGTCTACACGGCGGCCGACATGCTGAGCCAGGCCGAGCACGATCCGCTCGCATCGAGCATCGTCATCACGGATGACGAGGAGCTCGCGACAAAGGTCGCGACAGAGGCCGAAAAGCAGCTCGCCCAGCTGCCGCGCAAGGACATCGCGCAGGCCTCCATCGACCGCAACGGCCTCATCGTCGTCGCGGACGATATTATGCAGGCCATGCGCTTCGCGAATGTCTCGGCGCCGGAGCATATGGAGCTCTTGACAGAGAACCCGTTCCAGCTGCTGCCGTACGTGCGCCACGCGGGCGCCGTGTTCCTCGGCGCGTATTCGCCCGAGCCGCTCGGCGATTACTTCGCCGGCCCGAACCACGTGCTGCCGACGGGCGGCACGGCGCGCTACTATTCCGTGTTGAACGTCGAGACGTTCATGAAGCGCACGAGCATCATTTCGTACACGCAGCCCGCGCTCGCGGCGGTGTCGGACGACATCATCCGCCTCGCCGAAACGGAAGGGCTCGGGGCACATGCAAACGCGATCCGCTTGAGGAGGAAGGACTAACATGGCTTTGAAATATCGTCCGGGGCTCGCAGAGCGCCCCGAATATGACATGGATGAAAATCCGTACGAGATTACGCTGAATGCGAACGAGAGCACGCTGAACATGCCGCCGCTCGTCGAAGACCGCCTCATGGGACGCTTCGCGAGCGTCGCGTTCAACCGCTACCCGACGGCGACGGACTACCTGAATCTCACGGAGCAGATCGCGAAGAATTTTGGCGTGCAGACGAACCAGGTCGTGCTCGGCAACGGCTCGTCGGAGCTCATCGAGAAGATTTTCTACTGCTTCGGCAACGCGAAGACGTCAAAGATCGTCTTCCCGCAGCCGTCGTTCTCCATGTACAGCATTTACGCGGCGGCCGCCGAGGCGCAAGGCATCCCCGTCGACCTCGAGGACGACTACACGTTTGACGCTGAGAAGTTCGTGAAGACGTGCGTCGATAACAAGGCGGCGCTCGCCGTCGTCTGCAATCCGAACAACCCGACGGGCACAGGCATCCCGCTCGCAGACATCCAGTACATCGCGGACAACCTGCCGATGAGCTGCGTGTTCCTCGTCGACGAGGCGTACATCGAGTTCTACGGCCAGTCGGCCATGGGACTTTTGAAAGACTATCCGAACATGATCATCGCGCGCACGTTCTCGAAGGCGTACGGCCTCGCGTCGTGCCGCGTCGGCTATGCCATCGGTTCGCCCGACGTCATGCGCATGATCGGCCGCGCGTTCATGCCGTACCACATGAACACGCTGTCGCTCGTGACGGCGGACGTCGTCTATCAGATGCGTGACGAATACGTGCCGCGCATCCAGATGGTCATCGCCGAGCGCAAGCGCATGATCGAGGAACTCAAAAAAGTGGACGGCGTGACCGTCTATCCATCGGAGACGAATTTCGTGCTGTTCCATTTGAACAACTCAGAGGATCTGACGAAAGCATTCGAGGCCGCGAGCATCGGCGTGCGCCATTTCGGGAATGCCCCGCGTCTCGCGAACTGCCTGCGCATCTCCATGGGCACGCGGCAGGAAAATGATACGTGGCTGAACGTTTTGAAAGACTTCATGGGAGGCGCGCAGTGAGCCGCGCTGCCGCAGTCGAGCGGCGCACGGCCGAGACGGGCATCCGCCTCGCGCTGAACCTTGATGGCACAGGCGTGGCGGACATCCATACGGGCATCGGTTTTTTTGACCACATGATGACGCTGATGACGGCGCACGGCCTTTTAGACCTCGCGCTCGTCTGCGACGGCGACATCGAAGTCGACGGCCACCACAGCGTCGAGGACATCGGCATCGCGCTCGGCGACGCGTTCAAGAAAGCGATCGGCGACAAGAAGGGCATCCGCCGCTACGGCACGTTCTACCTGCCAATGGACGAAGCGCTCGCGTTCGTCTCGCTCGACATCAGCGGACGGCCGTACCTGGTGTACGAAGGCGGGGAGATGGCGCCGATGATCGGCGGCTTCGACACGGAACTCGTCGAAGAATTCCTGCGCGCCTTCGCCGTCCACGCCGGCCTCACGCTCCACGTGCGCGTGCTCTACGGCCGCAACTCGCACCACAAGGTCGAAGCCATCTTCAAAGCCCTCGGCCACGCCCTCCGCATCGCCGTCGAACATGATCCGAAAGTGACCGGCGTGCCGTCGACGAAAGGTATGCTCTAAGGAGTTGAATCCAATGATTGCAGTCATAGATTATGGCGTCGGCAACCTCTTCAGTGTAGAGAAAGCCGTCGCGGCACTCGGCGCAGACGTGAAAGTCACGAGCGACAAAGAAACGATCGAAGCCGCCGAAAAAATCATTCTCCCCGGCGTCGGCGCGTTCGGCGATTGCATGAAGAACCTCGAGGCGACGGGGCTCATCCCGACGATCAAGTCGCTCGTTGCCGACGGCCGTCCGATGCTCGGTATCTGCGTCGGCCTGCAGATCCTTTTCGACGGCAGCGAGGAAAGCCCGGGGGCGAAAGGCCTCGGCCTCATCCACGGCATGGTGAAAAAAATCAACGCGCCCGGCCTCAAGATCCCGCACATGGGCTGGAACTCGCTGACCATCCGCGAGTCGCGCGAGCCGCGCGATCTCTTCCATGGCCTGCAGGAGCATCCGTACGTCTATTTCGTGCACAGCTATCACGCTGTGCCGGACGACCCCGCCGTCATCACGGCGACGACGGAGTACGGCGAGCAGCTGACGGCCTCCGTCGCTGTCGGGAACCTCCAGGCCACGCAGTTCCATCCGGAGAAGTCCGGCGACGTCGGCCTGTCCATTTTGAAAAACTTTATTGAGGGTTGAGCCTATGAAAATCTATCCGGCCATCGACATCCGCGGCGGCAAGTGCGTGCGGCTGTTTAAAGGCGATTTCGCGCAGGAGACCGTGTTCTCGGACAGCCCCGCTGCTATGGCAAAACAATGGGCGGCACAGGGCGCGGAGTACCTGCACCTCGTCGACCTCGACGGCGCGCGCGCCGGCCGCTCGGAAAACCTCACGACGGTCAAGGAGATTCTGGCCGCCGTGAATATCCCTGTCGAGCTCGGCGGCGGCATCCGCACGATGGAGAACATCGACGAGGTGCTGAAGCTTGGCGTGCGCCGCGTGATCCTCGGCTCCGTCGCTGTGCGAGATCCCGAGCTCGTCCGCGAGGCGTGTGCAAAATATGGCGACCGCATCGTCGTCGGCATCGATGCGAAAGACGGCATCGTCGCCGTCGACGGCTGGGGCGTGTCGGGCGATGTCGATGTCATCACGCTCGCGAAAAAAATGAAGGACGCAGGCGTCCGCACAATCATCTACACGGACATCAGCCGCGACGGCACGTTATCCGGTGTCAATGTCGAAGCCACCGCGAAGCTCGCGCGCGAAAGCGGCGTGGACGTCGTCGCATCGGGCGGCGTGAAGGATCTCGCCGACATCCGCGCGCTCTTGCCATACGAACGCGACGGTATCGAGGGCGTCATCGTCGGCAAATCCATTTACACGGGCAGCCTTGACCTCAAAAAAGCGATTGCACTCGCCGCGAAGGGGGAGTAACATTGTATACGAAACGGATCATTCCTTGCCTCGACGTGAAAGACGGCCGCGTCGTCAAAGGCACGAACTTCGTCGGCCTGCGCGATGCGGGCGACCCCGTCGAGCTCGCGGCGCGCTACGATGAAGAGCGCGCGGACGAGCTCGTCTTCCTCGACATCACGGCTTCGAGCGACAAGCGCGACACGATCGTCGACGTCGCGCGCGGCTGCGCGTCGAACGTGTTCATCCCGTTCACGATCGGCGGCGGCATCCGCACGGTCGAGGACATGCGCAAGATGTTGAAAGCCGGCGCGGACAAGACGTCGCTGAACACGGCGGCGGTCAAGAATCCCTCCGTCATCCGCGAGGGCGCGGAGCGCTTCGGCCGCCAGTGCGTCGTGCTCGCCGTCGATGCAAAGCGCTGCGGCGACCACAAGTGGGAAGTCTACGTCAACGGCGGCCGCACGCCGACGGGCCTCGACTGCCTCGAGTGGGTGCGGCGCGCGACGGAGCTCGGCGCAGGCGAAATTTTGCTCACGAGCATGGACTGCGACGGCACGAAGGACGGCTATGACATCGAGCTCACGCGTGCGGTCTCCGAGGCCGTCGACGTGCCGGTCATCGCGTCGGGCGGCGCGGGCAAGCTCGAGCATTTTTATGACGTGCTGACGGAGGGCAAGGCCGATGCCGTGCTCGCGGCGTCCGTGTTCCACTACGGCACGTACACCGTGCGCCAGGTCAAGGAATATCTGAAATCGCGCGGCGTCGAAATGCGCTTCTGATAGGAGGTTTCATCGGAATGAGTGTTGACATTTCGAAAGTAAAATTTGACGAGAAAGGCCTCGTGCCTGCCATCGTGCAGGAAGAGAGCGGCCAGGTGCTCATGCTCGCCTACATGAACAAGGAATCGCTCGAAAAGACGATCGAGACGGGGCTCACGTGGTTCTGGAGCCGCAGCCGCGGCTGCCTCTGGCAGAAAGGCGAGACGAGCGGCAACATCCAGCAGGTGAAAGAAATCTCGTACGACTGCGACGGCGACACCCTCCTCGTGCGCGTGCATCAGCGCGGCGTCGCGTGCCTCACGGGCACGTATTCGTGCTTCAGCGGCCGCCGCCTGCACCCCGAGCAGACGGGCAAGGATGTCGCCGTCGTGCCACCCGAGAAGCAGCAGTCGCTCGCCGTCGTGCTGAACGAACTTTACGACGTCATCAAAGACCGCCAGCTGCACCCGATCGATGGCTCGTACACGAACTATCTGTTCGATCACGGTCAGGACAAGATTCTCAAAAAAGTCGGCGAGGAAGCCGTCGAGACGGTCATCGCCTCGAAGAACAACGTGCGCAAGGAAATCATCTACGAGATGGGCGATCTCTGGTATCACTGCCTCGTGCTGCTCGCGTTCCATGGCATCTCGCCGGAGGAACTCTTCGCCGAGCTCATGAGCCGCCGCAAGGGCGGGACCTACCACAAGTTCACGGGCAAGACGGGCGTCCGTCCCGATATGTGACGCGCCATGGAAATGTATGAAAAAGAACGGGCGTTCCTCGCGGATACGATGAATGTTTCACCGCAGGACACGCCGCTGAAGCAGGGCGCGCCCGTGCCGCCGCCGGAAAAGCCCGTCGCGCCGGGCACGAAAGTCATCGCACTCCCCGAAGCGGAGCTCTTGCCAGACCAGCAGGTCGATTTCCTCGAAATGATCGAGCTGCGGGCAAGCGTTCGCCAGTACAAAGACGAGCCTATCACGCGCAAAGAGCTCGCGTTCCTGCTCTGGACGACGCAGGGCGTGAAGATGCCGGCGGCGAAGGGCGGCAGCATGCGCACCGTGCCGAGCGCCGGCGCGCGCCATGCGTTCGAGACGTATCTCTATGTCCAGCGCGTCGAAGGGCTCGCACCGGGCTTCTATCGTTATCTCGCGTTCGAGCACTTGCTGCTGCCGCTTCATCTCGATGAGGCGGCGGGGGAGCGTTTCACGTCGGCCTTCCGCGCACGCGACGCGGTCTCGCAGAGCGCCGTGACGTTCGTCTGGGCGGCGAACATCGACCGTCTCACGTACATCTTCGGCCGGCGCGCGTACCGCTATGCGTTTCTCGACGCCGGCCACGTCTGCCAGAATCTTTATCTCGCGGCGTGGACGCAAGGCATCGGCTGCTGCGCTATGGGTGCGTTCGATGATGCAGCCGTGAGCGACGTGCTTCATCTCGACGGCGAGCAAGAGTTCGCCGTCTACGGCGCGACGGTCGGCAAGGCGGCAGGCGTCGGCCCTGCGTCGTACGGGAAAGGCGGGGAAATGTGATGCAAGTGCTCCTCGGCGTCCTCCTCGCGGCGCTCATCGCCTTGTTCGCCGTCGAGACGCGGCACAATCTGAAGCGCGACACGGCCGCTTTCAAGCTTGTCGAGCAATACGAGAAAGACCTCGGCAACCCCGCGCTCGTCGACGCGATCGTCGCGTTCATCGAGCAAGATTGGAAGCTCAAACGCGTCTGGCGGCGCGAGAACGGCACGAAGGACGATGTGCGCGGCCTCATCAAGCACCTCATGCTCTGGGGCAATATGCGCAAAGGCCGCCGTTTTATTCCTATCACGTCATTCTTCTACGTCGGCTCGCTCGAATATCTCTTGCAGCACAAAGACGGCGAGCCGAAGCAGCTCGCCATGAAGATGATGCAGATTTTTCATTTTTGACGTTTTTACGGACGGAACCGCTCATATATCGGCGGTTCCGTTTTTGTTTGCAGGATTTTTGCCGCCGGATGAAGAAATGAATGGCAAAAAGGAAACGTTCCGGCAGAAAAAGAAAGGTCTTGATGTCCATGTCCATCCTCGGAGCCATCGCCGTGCCGCATCCGCCGCTCATCATGCCGGAGGTCGGGCGCGGCGAGGAACGGCGGATCCAAAAGACGATTGACGCCTATCACGAGGCGAGCGCGCGCATCGTGCGCCTCGCGCCGGACCTCGTCGTGATTACGAGTCCGCATACGACGATGTATGCCGATTATTTCCATATCTCGCCGGGCGCAGGAGCGGTGGGGGACTTCGGGCAGTTCCGCGCAGCGGGGCTCTTCGTGCGGGCGACGTATGACGAACGGTTCGTGCGGCGGCTGTCGGAGCTCGCAAAGGCCGCGGGCGTCCCTGCCGGCACGCTTGGCGAGCGCCATCCCGAGCTCGACCATGCGACGATGATTCCGTTGCGCTATTTGCAGGAAGCAGGCTACACGGGGAGCATCGTGCGCATCGGGTTCTCGGGGCTCTCGGCCGCGACGCATTATCGGCTCGGGCAGCTCATCGCGCGCACGGCGGCGGAGCTCGGCCTCTCCATCGCGTTCGTCGCGAGCGGCGACTTGTCGCACAAGCTCAAGGATGACGGGCCGTACGGCTTTGCGGCGGACGGCCCCGTGTTCGACGCGCGGATGCAAGACGTCTTTGCGAGCGGCGATTTCTTGAAACTTCTGACGACGCCCGCAGACCTCGCGGAAAACGCTGCCGAGTGCGGCCTGCGCTCGTTCTGGATCATGGCGGGCGCGCTCGACCGGCTCGCCGTCGACGCGGAGCTCTTGTCGTACGAAGGGCCGTTCGGCGTCGGCTACGGCGTCGCGTCGTTTCGTGTGACGGGGCGCGATGACGCGCGGAATTTCGGTGAGCAGTACGAGGCGGCGGAGCGTCGCCGCCTCGCGGCCATCAAAGAAAACGAAGACATCTATGTGCGGCTCGCGCGACTGTCGCTCGAAACATTCGTACAGTCGCACGGTTACGCGAAACTGCCGGACGGCCTGCCGAGCGAGCTCACGGACGTGCAAGCGGGCGCGTTCGTCTCGCTGAAGAAGGAAGGACAATTACGAGGTTGCATCGGGACGATCCTGCCGACGAAGGCGAGCCTCGCGGAAGAGATCCTGCACAACGCGATTTCTGCAGGGACGCAGGACCCGCGCTTTTCGCCCGTCACGGCGGACGAGCTGCCACACCTCGTCTACGACGTCGACGTGCTGACGACGCCGGAGCGCATCGCGGACGCGTCGCAGCTCGATGTGAAGCGCTATGGCGTCATCGTCGAGAGCGGCAGCCGCCGCGGCCTGCTGCTCCCCGACCTCGCGGGCGTCGACAATGTCCAGCAGCAGATTGACATTGCGCGCCGCAAAGGAAACATCGGGCCGAACGAACACGTGACGCTTTATCGATTCGAGGTCGTGCGTCATGTGTGAAGAAAAGAGGGTGACACAAATGCCATACCGACGGATTCTAGCCGTGGGGGACATCCACGGCTGCTACCAAAAATTTTTGACGCTCTGGGAGCGCTTGGCGTTCGATCCCTCGCAGGATTTCGTCGTGTTCCTCGGCGACTACACGGATCGCGGGCCGGAGAGCCGCGAGGTCATGGAGTGGGTGCTCTCGCACGTCGGGCAGCAGAACATGTTCTTCTTGCGCGGCAACCATGACGAGATGATGCTCGCGGCGCTCCTCGGCGTGGAGAAAGGGTTCTGGATCCAGAACGGCGGCGACACGACGTGCGAGAGCCTGCGCGGCAGGGAGGACCTCAACGCGTTCCTGATGCAGTGGGCGAAGACCGTCCAGCAGATGCCGCTCTATCTCGAAATCGAACAGGACGGGCAGACGTATTGGTTCATGCACGGAGGGTTCGTGCCGGGCGTTCCGCTCGCGGAGCAGGAGGAGGAGACGATCCTTTGGGACCGCGACTTCGCGGAGGCGGATGCGTACGACGGCAAAGAGGTCGTGACGGTCGGCCATACGATCGTGAGGTACATCTATCACGATCGGCAGATCGAGCCGGAGACGGAGGACGCGCTCTCCCAGCCGATGATCCTCGACGGCGGGCGGCGCATCCTGCTCGACACGGGCGGCTTCCTCGCAGGCGGCCGCATCTCTGCCGTCGACGTCTTGACGAAGCAGGTCTGGCAGTCCGACCCGATGCCGGAGCTCGGCGGCTGGTGATATGGCGATAGGAGTAGCCTTTGATGGGACAAAAGATTTCTCGGCGCAACTTTCTCTTGGGAGGGCTCGGCATCATGGCAGCGGCAGGTCTCGGCGGTTACGGTTTCGTCCATACGGCGGCGTTCGGACGTGCGCCGCGCGGCGCGCGCCTCGACCGCATCCTCGCGTCGCCGCATTTCACGCAGGGGCATTTCGAGAACCTCGTGCCCGTGCCGATCATGCCGGAAGAGGTCGACAACAAGGAAAACCGCTTTTCGGCGATGTGGAAGTTCCTGTTCGGCAACAAGTCGGCGCTGTCGCCCGCACGGCCGCTCGTCTCGAAAAAGACGGATCTCATCGCGCTGCCGCGCGATGAAGACATCGCCGTCTGGATGGGGCATTCGAATTTTTACCTGCAGCTCGGCGGGCGGCGCATCCTCATCGACCCGACGTTCGGCGCGTACGCTTCGCCCGTCTGGTTCATCAACCGGGCGTTCGCGGGCAGCAACATCTACACGGCAGACGACATCCCGCCGCTCGACGTGCTCGCCATCAGCCACGACCATTGGGATCATCTCGACTATCCGACGGTCATGGCACTAAAGGAAAAGGCGGCGCACGTCGTCTGCCCGCTCGGCGTCGGTGAATATTTCGAGCAATGGGGCTTTGATGCCGCGCGCATCCATGAGGAAGACTGGGGGACGGCGATCCCCATCGATGACGCGCTCACAATCCACATCGTGCCGTCGCAGCATTTCTCCGGCCGCTTCCTCCAGCAGAATCTGACGGAATGGTGTGGCATGGTGTTCGAGACAAAAAAGCGTCTCGTGTACTACACGGGCGACGGCGGCTATGGCGCGCATTTTGCGGATATCGGTCGGCGTTTCGGCGGCTTCAACCTCGTGCTCGCGGAGTGTGGCCAGTACAACATGGCGTGGCATCCCATCCACATGCTGCCGCAGGAAACGGCGCAGATGGCCGTCGACGTCGGCGCGAAGGCCGTGATCGCGGGGCACAACTCGAAGTTCGCGCTCGCGCGCCATCCGTGGGAAGAGCCGCTCGTCGCGCTTACGGAAGCGAGCATCGAACGGCCATACGAGCTCCTGACGCCGTGCATCGGCGAAGCCGTGCCGATCGGCTGGGCGAAGGCCGGAGACTTCCAACCGTGGTGGGAACGGATGCTTTGAAGCAGCAGGGCGGCAGCGATGCCGCTCTTTTTTCGTGCGAAAAATTTTGATAAACAAAAAAGCAGTCACACATACGTGCGACTGCTTGACGTTTCATATGGTGGAGACAAGGAGGATCGAACTCCTGACCTCTTGCATGCCATGCAAGCGCTCTCCCAGCTGAGCTATGCCCCCGTCAGTTCTTGACGACAGAAATTAGTATAACGGAGAGATGATGAATTGTCAAGAAAAATTTTTTGCAGGAAAACGCGCGGCGCGTGGCGAATCTTTTCTGCAAGAGCATGACAGGGAGGTGACGACGATGGGACTGAAGAAGAAGGCCGTGAAGAAGCTGATCAAGCACGCAGCGAAACACGCGGCGCGCAAGGCAGCGAAGAAGACGGCGAAAAAATTGCGCGCGCGTTTCTGAACTGCAATTGCGAGCGATGGAACGCAACACAAAAAAATTTTTGCATCCGCACGGATTTTTTTCGAGCCGAAAAATTTTTCTCGGCTCGAAATTTTTTTGCCGTGCGGCAGACTTCCTGCATGCGTGTTTTTTCGCGAAGCACTTGCAAAATGCGACGGAGTTCCATATAATAGAACTAACTAAAGGTCAAATAGTCAATGAACGTTCGCGAAGGTGATAGTATGAGCAACATTGCAGATTTGATTGAAGCGTACATCCGTCAGCAGCTCGCGCAGCAGCAGGACGGCAAAGTGGAACTGCGCCGCACGGATATCGCGGACAAGATTTCGTGCGCGCCGTCGCAGATCAGCTACGTGCTGTCGACGCGCTTCACGCAGGACAAGGGCTTCGTCGTCGAGTCGCGGCGCGGCCTCGGCGGATTCATCCGCATCGTGCAGATCCCGGACCGGCAGCAAGTCAAGAACATGATCTACGAGGACATGCGCGGCAAGATCACGGGCGACACGACGTATGGCGAGGTCGAGGACATGTTCCATTACCTCCAGCAGCACGAGCTCATCACGCCGCGCGAGGCGTCGCTCGCGATGCAAGTCGCGACGGCGTTGTTCCATTCGCCGACGATGGACGTGGACGAAAAGGTGCAGCTGATCCAAGGAATGCTGACGACGCTGGAGAAATTTTCGTAGAAACGTAGTATAATGAAAGGACAGAAAAACCGGCAGGGGAGGGCATACCATGCTTTGTGATGATTGCGGAAAGAAGGAGGCCGTCGTCCATATCGTGCAGATCGGACCGAACGGCCGCGTCGAGAAGAACCTCTGCGAGGACTGCGCGCAGAAATACGGCAGCACGATGCTCGGCGGCAACGAGCAGCCGATGTCGGTGAATGATTTCCTCAAAGGCGTGTTCAGCACGCCGCCGCGTCAAGCACGCGAGGAAGCGCCGTCTGGGCCGGAGCTCGTCTGTCCGAACTGCGGCATGAGCTACCGCGATTTCCAGCAGACGGGCAAAATCGGCTGCAGCGTCTGCTATGATACGTTCCGCGCCCAGCTCGAGCCACTTCTCAGGCGCGTGCACGGGTCGAGCGTCCACAGCGGCAAGATCCCGCACCGCACGGGCGGCCGCCTCGAGACGAAACACGAGATTGCCGTGCTGCGCGCGGCGCTGAAGGAAGCCGTCGCGAAGGAAGCGTACGAGCAGGCGGCGGAGTATCGCGACCAGATCCGCGCGCTCGAGCACAAGCTCGCGCATCAGGAAGGTGCGGAGGCGCAGGAAGGGGAGGAACGCCATGCAGCAGAGTGAGACGCAGGAAATGGACGTGTTCCGCGCGAACGGCCTGCCGTGGCTGACGTGCCGGGCGGCGGACAGCGACGTCGTGATTTCGAGCCGCATCCGTCTTGCGCGCAATTTCCGCAAAGTGCCATTCCCGAACCGTGCGGACTTCGAACAACTCGCGGCCGTCCTGCAGCTGGCGGACGGCGTCATGCCGGTCGTCGAGCAGGCGACGCGCCAGCACCTCGCGCGCTTCGCGCTCGACCATCTGACGAAGCTCCAGCGCGACGTGCTCATCGATAAAAGGCTCATCACGAACAACCTCGCGAAGAATCCGCAGGACCGCGCGGTCTACATTTCGGACGACGCGAGCATCAGCCTGCTTGTCAACGAGGAAGACCACTTGCGCATCGCTTGCCGCACGCCGGGCCTCGCGCTCGAGCAGGCGTACGAGACGGCCTCGGCCATCGACGATGCGTTCGAGTCGCGGCTCGACATCGCATTTGATGAAAAGATGGGCTACCTCACGAGCTGCCCGACGAACCTCGGCACGGGCCTGCGCGCGTCCGTCGTGCTGCACCTGCCGGGACTCGTCTTCACGCGCAACATCACGAACATCGTCAACATCTCGCAGCAGCTCGGCCTGACGCTGCGGGGCCTCTACAGCGACGACAAAGAGGTCTACGGCAACCTGTTCCGCGTGTCGAATCAGCTCACGCTCGGCTTCAGCGAGCAGGAGATCATCGACAACCTCAAGAGCGCCGTAAAGGAGATCACGGCGAACGAACGCCGCGCGCGCAAGGCACTGGCGCTCTACATGAAGGAACACCTGGAAGACGACATCTGGCGTGCGTACGGCACGCTGAAATATGCGCGCCTCTTGACGGAAAAGGAAGTGCTCGCGCTGTTTTCGAAAGTGCGGCTCGGCATCGACATGCGGCTCATCGAAGAAGTCTCGGCGGAATGCTTCCCCGACGTCCTCATCGGCAGCCGCGCGAGCTGGCTGCAGAACCTTGCGGGCACGGAGAACATGTCGAAGAACGAGCTCGACAAGCTGCGCGCCGAGACGGTGCGCGCCGCGCTCGCCGCACATCCGGGCCGCGGGGCGCGGGCGGCGCTTCGCTAAAAGGAGAACAACATGAAACAGGGAAGATTCACGAACCGCGCCGTCAAGGCCATGGAGTTCGCGCAATACGAGGCGCAGGAGCTCGAGCAGGACTACATCGGCACGGAGCACATCCTCCTCGGGCTCTTGCACGAGCGCGAAGGCATCGCGGCGAAAGCGCTCGGCTCGGTCGGGCTCGACTTCCAGGCCGTGCGCCAGCAGGTCGAGAACGTCATCGAGCAGGAGGAACAGTACCCGTCCGACAACCCGTATTACACGCCGATGGCGAAGCACGCCATGGAAATGAGCGTGCGCGAGGCGCAGCGGCTCGGCCACAGCTACGTCGGCACGGAGCACATCCTCCTCGGCCTCTTGCATGACGAGGACAACGCCGGCGCGCGCGTCATCGAGTCCATGGGCGTCGACCTCGACGAACTCAAGACGACGGTCTACAACCTGCTCGACGCGAAAAGCCCGGACAGCGCGGACGCGCAGGGAACGGTGGGCGGCAAGAAGAACGCGACGCCGCTCCTCGCGCGCTACGGCCGCAGCCTGAACGACATGGCGCGGCAGGAGAAAATGGATCCCGTCATCGGGCGCGCGAAGGAAATCGAGCGCGTCATCCAGATTCTCTCGCGCCGCACGAAAAACAATCCGATCCTCATCGGCGAGCCGGGCGTCGGCAAGACGGCCATCGCCGAAGGCCTCGCGCAACGCATCGTCGAAGGCAGCGTGCCGTACATGCTGCAGGACAAGCGCGTGTTCTCGCTGTCGATGGCATCCATCGTCGCAGGCGCGAAATACCGCGGCGAGTTCGAGGAACGCCTCAAGGGCATCATCGACGAGATCCGCCGCGCGGGCGACGTCATCCTCTTCATCGACGAAATGCATACGCTCGTCGGCGCGGGTGCGGCCGAGGGCGCGCTCGATGCGGCGAACATCCTGAAGCCGGCGCTGTCGCGCGGCGAAATCCAGATCATCGGCGCGACGACGCTCGACGAATACAAGAAGCACCTCGAAAAAGACGCCGCACTCTCGCGCCGCTTCCAGACCATCATGGTCGAGGAACCGGGCATCGACGACGCGATCGAAATCCTCACGGGGCTCCGGGACAAATACGAAGCGTTCCACCGTGCGAAAATCACGGACGAGGCCGTGCAGGCGGCCGTGAAGCTCAGCCAGCGCTACATCACGGATCGTTTCCTGCCGGACAAGGCCATCGACGTCATGGACGAGGCCGCGTCGAAAGTGCGCATGAAGATGGTCGCGCCACCAGAGGAAGTCAAGGCCATCGAGGAACAGCTGCGCGGCCTCACGAACGACAAGGAAGCCGCCATCACGGCGCAGGACTACGAGCGCGCCGCCGCGCTCCGCGACCGCGAACAGCACATGAAAGCCACGCTCGCCGAGGCGAAAAACCGCTGGGAGCAGCGCGAGGAATCGCCGATCACGGTCACGGAGAACGACATCGCCGACGTCGTTGCGCTCTGGACGGGCATCCCCGTGCGCCGCATCGCGGCGAAGGAATCCGACCGCCTGCTGCACATGGAAAACGTGCTGCAGCGCCGCGTCGTCGGGCAGGGCGAGGCCGTCAAGGCCGTGTCGAAAGCCATCCGCCGCGCGCGCGCCGGCCTCAAAGACCCGAAGCGCCCGATCGGCTCGTTCCTGTTCCTCGGCCCGACGGGCGTCGGCAAGACGGAGCTCGCCCGTGCGCTCGCCGAGGCGCTGTTCGGCAGCGAGGACAATATTTTGCGCTTTGACATGTCGGAGTACATGGAGAAATATTCCGTCTCGCGCATGGTCGGCGCGCCTCCGGGCTACGTCGGCTACGAAGAGGGCGGCCAGCTCACGGACGCCGTGCGCCGCAAGCCATACAGCATCATCCTGCTCGACGAGATCGAGAAGGCGCATCCCGATGTTTTCAACCTGCTGCTGCAAGTCCTCGAGGACGGCCGCCTGACGGACGGCCAGGGCCGCACCGTCGATTTCCGCAACACGGTCATCATCATGACGTCGAACGCCGGCGCGAGCTTCCTCAGGCAAGCGCCGCAGGCCATGGGCTTCGCGACGAAGGAAGAAACGTCGGAATCGAAGCACGAGGACGCGAAAAAACGCGTGCTCGAAGAAGTCAAGCGCATCTTCAAGCCGGAGTTCCTCAACCGCATCGACGAGCTCATCGTGTTCCACGCGCTCGGCCGCGCGGAGCTCGCGAAGATCGTCGACATCCTCATGCACGGCGTGAAAGCGCGCCTCGCGGAACGCGACCTCTCACTTGAGATCAGCCCGGCCGCGAAGAACAAGCTCGTCGACGAAGGCACGGACTTCAAATACGGCGCAAGACCGCTGAAGCGCGCCATCCAGCGCCTCATCGAAGACCCGCTCGCCGAGCAGCTGCTCGGTCGCAAGTTCAAAGCCGGCGACACGATCTACGTCAAGAAGACGGGCGACGCGCTCGATTTCGTAGCGAAGACAAAGAAGCCGAAGGCAAAGAAACCCGCCGCAAAAGCGACGGCGGCTGCTGCCGCAGACGTAAAAACAAAAGAACCGCAAGCACCCGTAGCCGCAGAGGCCCCGCATGCAGGGGCGTAATCACCTCGCCCCGAAAGGATTTGCCGCAAAGCTCAAAAACTTTGCGGCAAATCTTTTGTGGGCAGTTTGGTGGCTGGTACGGTGGTGCGTGCGGCTGGTGAGACGTTTGTTTTCATAGAAAACATTTCTTGTTTATAGTATCAAAAGATGGTATCATAAAAACATGAATAAGAAACATTTGAAGACATGGAACAGGTTATGGCATGATCCCGTTCTGCCTGGAATCGTATGGTCGGACATCGAGGCCATGTTGATTGCGTTTGGCGCGGAAATCAGTGAGGGCAATGGCTCGCGCGTGCGCATCAAGTTGAATGACGTGCGTGCTGTTTTTCATCGCCCGCATCCTGAAAATACGACCGATAAGGGAGCAGTCAAATCCATGCGCAGATTCTTGCAAGCAGCAGGCATCACGAAGGAGGTTGCGAAACATGATGAAATATAAGGGGTACATCGGCATGGTGGAATATGATGACGAGGCGAAGATTTTTCATGGCGAGGTCATCAACACGCGGGACGTCATCACGTTTGAAGGTGAATCCGCAAAGGAGATCGAGCAAGCGTTCCGGGATTCGGTGGATGATTATCTGGCTTGGTGCAAAGAAGACGGCGTAGAGCCCGAAAAACCGTATTCTGGGACGTTTACTGTCCGCATTTCTCCAGAGTTGCATGGCCGCGTGGCGTTGGCCGCCAAGAAGGAACATATTTCCATCAATAAGCTGGTGGAGAATGCTTTGATGAAAGAAACGGCTTTGGTGGGATAAGGAAGAAGTCAACGCCAGCAATTCGCACGTGTTGAACCGAGAATCGATGCTGAGCAAGCAGTTCGGCAATGTTCTTCAAAGATCGGCGAGCTCGCGGTCGTGCAGGATGAGGATCATCGCCTGCGCGGGGAACGCATCCATGAGGTTTTGCAGCATCTGTCCTGCTGTCTCGCGGTCGACGCCCGTCGTCGGCTCGTCGAGCAGCAGGATTTTTTGTGGCGCGGCGAGCAGGGCGCAGATGGCGAACGCGACGAGCAAGCGCTGCCGCTGCCCGCCCGACAACCGCACGCCGTTCTCGCCGAGCGGTGTGTCGACGCCTTGCGGGAGCGCGGCGATGAAATCGTCACAGCATGCGAGAGAAAGCGCACGGCGGCGAAGTTCGTCCGAGACTTCCGGCAAGAGCCGCTGGAAATTCTCACGGATCGAGCCGGAGAACACATACCCCGCCTGCGTCGCCGCCGCAAACGTAGCACGGACCTCCTCGACAGTAAGCGTCTCATAAGGCTGCCCGTTCAGCGAAAGCGTCCCCGCATCCACATCCCACAGCCTCGTGAGCAGATGGAACAGCGTTGTTTTCCCCGCGCCGCTCTCCCCGAGCAGCACGAGCTTTTCCGAAGGACGGAGAGAGAATGAAAGGTTGCGAAAGACGGGGAGGGAGGGCGTGTAAGAGAATGTGATGGAATCGGCAGAACAAAGGGCATGCAAACCGTTGCCCGTTGCAGGACAAATCAATTTGCCTGGCGTATCTTTCGCGGGGGCAAATACGAAATTCACCTGCGCTTTCCGTATGGCTTCAACCGAAGCTGGGAAGAATCCGAACACCGTCTCCAACACCATCACATCCACGCACAACCAGACGCCATCTGTTTGCGCCCATGCATCCGGCAAAGCGCACGTCATCGCAAAAAACACCGCTACCCAAGCAAGTGAAGGCACAGCCACGGCCACCGCATCCGCGATCGCCTCACGTCGCAGCAACGATTGGCGTGCGTTGTTGATCGCCCACGCACACGCATCGAGCCGCGCGGCGAAGGCACGTTTCGCATGGAACGCTGCGATTTCCGTGCGCCCCGCAAAGACGTCGAGCAACGCCGTCCGATAGCTGGCCTCCGTCGATGATGTTTCGTTATCCACCCGTGAAAAGCGCGCGACGAGGACGAGCAAGCACAGGCAGACGAACGGCACGGGCGTGAGCGCTGCATCGATGTGCGCGACGAACCAGGTTGCCGCCAGCGCGATGACGACGATGCGCACGAGCGGGAACAATGCGCGTAAATAAAAATCACGCAACTCGTCGACGCCCGCTGTGGCCTCTTGCAAGAAAACGCCCGACGAAGCACCAGGCCGCCGCTCCGGCAGACGTGTGCACGCGAGATCGTAAACGGCGAGCCTCAGCCGCGTCAACAGCGTGAACACGGCGCGGTGCGAAAGATAGCGGTCGAGATACCGGAACACCGCGCGCCCGATGCCAGCCGCGCGTACCGCCGTGATCGCGACGGCGAGCGCATAGAGATGCGGATGGAACGCAGCCGAAGCGATGAGCCAAGCCGACGCGCCGAGCAACAGGACGGCGGCAGTGTCGGCGAAGAGGGCGGAGAGCAGGGCGAGGAACGTTAGCTTAACTGGTAAGATCTGGAGCAGGTGAACGCAAGTCGCTTTATAGCCAGCCTCCTTCTTAGAGAGGATAAAAGCTCCAGGGGAGCTTTTATCGGCGCGGAGCGTAGTGCAGCGCCAGGTGGGAGTCGATTGTACAACAGATGGATTTGTAGGCCGTTTGGCGTCACCGGAATGAATAACCGTTCCACCATCCAATAATATAACATCATCTGCAATTTTCATCGACGCGGTTCGATGCGAAGCCATCAAAATTGCTGGCGCGTTCTCTGCACTGCACAGATGACGAATCGTTTGGAGCACACACCCTTCATTCTCCTCATCGAGCCCCGCCGTCACTTCATCGAGCAGCACGACGTCCACTGGCGCGACGAGTGCTCGTGCGAGGCCGAGCCGCCGCCGCTCGCCGTTGCTGAGCGCGCGGCTGCCTTCGCCGAGCATCGTGTCGAGTCCTTCGGGCAAGCGCTCGAACAATGAGGCGAGCCCCGCCTGTTTCATCGCATGAAGGAGCACACCGTCATCGGCAATTCTTCCGAGCAGCAGGTTTTCCCGTAGCGTCATGGCAAAGAGATGCGGCTCTTGTGGCACATACGCCATCGTCTGTGGGCGGCGGATCGTACCTGCTTTTGGCATCAGGAATCCGAGCGCAAGCGCGAATAGCGTCGATTTCCCCGCGCCGCTCGTGCCGCGCAGCAGCGTGACCTTGCCGCGCGGCACGTCGAACGTCACATCGTGCACGGCCGGCGTCGTGCGGCCAGGATATGCGCACGTCACGCCGGCGAACGAGAGCGTATCGCTAACATTCGCGTCATCCGGAGGTGCAGCATCGGAACGCGTTTTGTTTTCCTGCGTGTTTCTTGTCGTGTCCATGGACGCGCTGATCGTTTCGTCCTCGTTGTCGTCCACGAGGAACGCCTTCACCGCCCGCCACGCGTCTATCGCCTCCATGCCGGCATGGAACGATGTGCCGCCGTTTGCGAGCGGCGCGTAGAAGGCGGGCGCGAGCAGCAGGACGAAGAACGCGGGCTCCAAGTCGATCGACCCCGCGACGAGCCGCAAGCCGAGGCTGACGGCGATGAGCGCGATGGAGAGCGTCGTGATGAGCTCGAGCGCGAACGCGGAGACGAACGCCGTGCGTAGCACGGCGAGGGCCGCCACGCGAAAGCGCTCGCTCGCCACGGCGACGCGTTCGCGTTCCGCACGCTCGCGGCAGAAGAGTTTCATCATCGGGATGGCGCGCAGGAGTTCGGCGAACGTTTTGCCCATGCGCATCATGGCGCAGTATTCCTGTGCGGAGCGTTCTTTCGTGACGAGGCCGATGAGATACAGGAGGAACGGCGCGATCGGCAGCGTGACGAGCGCGAGCAGCGCCGTCCACGCGTCGGTGCACGCGAAGACGACGAGATAGAGCGGCACGAGTACGACGAGGTCGATCATGGCGGGCAGGACGGTCGTAAACGCTCCGTCGAGACGTCCAACACTCTCGCACGCGAGGCCGACGAGCTGGCCGCCTGTCTCCGGCACGAGCGCGAGCGGCGAGCGTGCGAGGAGCGTCGCGTGGATGCGCGCGCGCACGCGTTCTTCCGCATCGAGCATGAGCCGGTCTTGCACGCGCCGCGCAGGCAGCACGAGCAGCGCTTTTCCGAGCACGACAAAAAGCAGTCCCAGGAAGAGGGGGACTGCTTTTTCTATTGCGAACGTGCCGTCGATGACAGCCGCGAGGATGTGCGCCGTGCAGAACGCGCCGCAGACGGTGAGAAGGCTGGTGGTGGCTTTCGCGAGTGCGAGGCGGGTGATCTCCTGGCGATGTTCTGCGAGCGCCTGCCGCAGGAACGATGGGATGTTCATCATTTTTAGATGTCTTCTCGCGTCACGCGCTTGCGGAAGATGTAGTACGACCACGCCTGATAGCAGAGCACGATTGGCACGAGGATGCCGGCCGCGATCGTCATGATCTGCAGCGTGTACGGCGTCGAGGCCGCGTTGTAGATCGTGATGTCACTCCCAGTGCCCATCGTCGAGACCATGATGCGCGGGAAGAGCGCGAGGAAGAACGCGATCGTCGTCAGTGCGACGGCCGCGCTCGTCATGGCGAACGATTTGCAGACAGCGCCCGTGCCGGAGTATGCGCAGCCGAGCAGGAACGTCGCGGCGGCGAGCACGAGCGCGACGACGGCGGGGATGCTCGCGAGCATATCCGTATCCTTCAGCGTCAGCACGGCGCAGATGATGAACGCGAATGCCGCGAGCGTGCCAACGAAGCGCTGCGCGAACGTGATGTCATCCGTCATGCGCTCATCATCGACGCGCATGCGCAGGAACGCCATGCCGTGATAAAGGAAGACGAGCAGGAACGCAAGGCCGCCGAACAGCGTGTACGGCGTGAGGAGCGTCCAGAACGTGCCGCGATAAATCATGTCGCTGTCGATCGGGATGCCGGCGAGGAGGTTCGTGACCGCGACACCCCAGAGGAGCGCGGGGAGTGCGCTGCCGATGCCGATGGCCCAGTCGAAACCGCGCCGCCAGAGGCGGCTGTCGTCCTTGCCGCGCATCTCGAGCCCCGCGCCGCGCAGGATGAGCGCGAACAGCATGAGGAAGAGCGCGATGTAGAACGCGGAGAACATCGTCGCATAGGCGTGCGGGAACGCCGCAAACAGCGCGCCGCCCGCCGTGATCATCCAGACCTCGTTGCCGTCCCAGACAGGCGCGATGGCGCGGATGGCCATGCGGCGGTCTTCCTCGCGTGAGAGGAACGGCAGCAGCATGCCGACGCCGTAGTCAAAGCCCTCCAGCAGGAAGAAGCCCGTGAAGAGCACGGTGATGAGGACGAACCAAAGCGTGTTGAGATCCATCAGAACTTCCTCCCTTCGGCCGTTTCGTCAGGCTCCGCCACGACGGGCGGCGTCATCGGATGGCGGCGGATGTAGCGGACAGCCGCATAGACCGCCGCAAGCGCGAGTACGAGGTAAATGACGGTGAAGCCGGCGAGCGTGAAGAACACGTCGCCCGTCGTGAGGTTCGGCGAATAGGCGACCGCCGTCTTTTGCAAGCCTACGACGATCCACGGCTGGCGGCCGGCCTCCGTCAGATACCAGCCGAGCGTGTTCGCGATGAACGGCGCGGGGAGTGCCAGTACCGCGAAGCGCAAGAACCATTTCACGCACGGGCAGCGAAGCTTTTTGTCCCAATCCGCCGCCGTCTTGCCGTGCCAGCCGAGCACGAGCGCGCCGAGCGCGAACAGCATCATGAGGCCGCCCATCGTGATCATGCCGCGGAAGCTCAGGAACAGGCCGATGATGTCATCGGGCATGTACTTGCCCGGGCCGTATTTCTCGACAGCTGCCGCTTGGAGGTCCTTGATGCCTTGTACTTCGCCCGTCGGCACGTTGTAGACGAGGACGGACAATACATACGGCACGCCGATTTCGAAATCATTGCGTTGGTCGCTGACGTTGATGTCGGCGACGACGGCGAGCGGCGCCGGATCGGCCGTCTCCCAGAGCGCTTCCATCGATGCGAGCTTCATCGGATTCATGTGCGCGACCTGCTGCGCCTGCATATGGCCCGTGCCCATGACGCCGAGCAGGCCGACGATGAGATAGACACCGATGCCGCGCAAGACTTTCTGGAACGCGGGACGGTACTCGCCGCCCGCGAGGATTTTATACGCCGTGATGGCGAGCAGCAGCATGCCCGACGTCGTGATGCCGGCCATCAGCGCGTGTGCGTACTGGCCGTGCGCGTACGGATTCGTGATGAGCGCGAAGAAATCCGTCATGACGGCGCGCCCGTCCTCGATGGCATAGCCGACCGGATGCTGCATGAAGCCGTTCGCAACGAGGATCCAGAACGCCGACAGGTTGCTGCCGATCGCCGTGATCCAGATCGTCGCGCAATGGACTTTCGGCGACAGGCGGTCCCAGCCGAACACCCAGATGCCGAGGAACGTCGACTCGAGGAAGAACGCCGTCAGCGCCTCGAGCGCGAGCGGCGCGCCGAAGATGTCGCCCATGAAGCGCGCATACTCCGACCAGTTCATGCCGAAGTGAAACTCCTGCACGATGCCCGTGACGACGCCCATGCCGAAATTGATGAGGAACACGGTGCCGAAGAACTTCGTGAGCTTCCGCGCCTGCTCCCGCCACGCCGGCCGCTTCGTCAGCACGGAGCACGTCTCGAGGAGCGCGAGGAAGATCGACAGCCCGAGCGTCAGCGGCACGAACAGGAAATGATAGATCGTCGTGATGGCGAACTGCCATCGCGAGAGTTCCAGTACGTCCATAGCGATAACCTCTTTTCATGGAAAGATAAAAGGAATGGATTGCGTTACCCTCATTATATTCTGACTTCGAAAAAGACGCAAGGCACGAGAAAGATTTTGCGCGACGGGTGAGAAATAAAATGGATTTTTGTCTTTACGGGGGGCATACCTGATAAGATAAAAGCAACTTATCCACAGGAAAGGGAGCGGACCCATGGGAAAGCGCATCATCGTCGTCAAGCAGGGCGGCATCGGCGACGTCTTGCTCGCGACGCCCGTCCTCCGTGCGCTCAAGACGCGCATGCCGGACAGTCATCTCACGTTGCTCGTCCTGCCGAACGCCGTCGACCTCGTGCAGGGACTGCCGTTCATCGACGAGCTCTTCCCCTATGATCGGAAACGACAGAGCATTTGGAAGCTCATCAAGAAAATGCGCGGGCACGACATCGCGCTCTTCCTCGACCTCACATACCGTCCCGTGCTCGCGGCAGCCGTCGCACGCGTCCCCGGCCGCGTTGGCATCGCGCACAAGCGCGGCAAATGGCTGACGAAAAGCCTCCCGTGGCGCGAAGCAATGGATCACACGTATGAGCCATACGTCTTCGGCGAGATCGTGCGGGACGGGCTCGGCATCGACATCCCGCACGAAGAGCTCGCAACCATCTACGCGGCGGAGGCAACAGACGCGGAGCGGCAGGACCTCGCTGCGAAGCTCGCAGTGCACGGCCTCACGCCGGGCACGCGCTACCTCGCCTGCTCGCCGAAGACTGCGTTCTTCTTGAAAGACTGGCCGCTCGACCGCTGGAACGCGCTCTTTCGGCGCCTCTCCGCCGAGCACGGCCTACGCACCGTAAGCGCCTAACAATCCACCGACTACCTCCCGGCCAGATTTCGTGAGATAATCAGACGAAGCAAGTTTGCAAAGTTTCAAAACTTGTACAACTTCTGCAACTATCTCAACTCACACTGGCCGGGAGGTTTTTGTTTTGAG
>NZ_JALFCU010000034.1 GCF_022771645.1 Selenomonas sp. | reverse complement strand
ATGCCGAAGCCCGGGCCCGGGTTCGCTTCGAGGAGGAAGAACATCGACTTGCCCATTTCCTCGGCCTGCTGGATGCCGAGCGGCGAGAGCACGCCGTGGTTGATGGCGTTGTTGAGGAAGAGGATCTTCGCCGGCTCGATGATGATGGAAGCGAGCGGCAGGAGGCCCATGGCGACGATGCCTTCGACGCCGGCGCGGAGCACGCCGTTCGCCGAGAGGACGACCGGGCCGACGCCGATGAAGGCGAGGATGGCGAGGATGCCGCCGAGGATGCCGGCCGAGAAGTTGTTCACGAGCATCTCGAAGCCATTCGGGATGGAATCTTCGATGGCCTGGTCAAACTTCTTGATGCACCAGCCGCCCAAGGGGCCCATGATCATAGCGCCAAGGAACATCGGGATGTCCGCGCCGGCGATGATGCCGCTCGTCGCAATCGCGCCGACGACGCCGCCGCGATGCTTGTAGATTGCTTCGCCGCCCGTGAAGCCGAGCAGCAGCGGGATGAGCCATTTCGACATCGGGCCGCCGACCTGCGCGAGGTATTCGTTCGGGAGCCAGCCCGTCGGGATGAAGAGAGCCGTCAGAAAGCCCCATGCGATGAACGCGCCGATGTTCGGCATGACCATGCCGGAGAGGAAGCGGCCAAATTTCTGCATGGCCTCCTGGGCGGCGCTGTTTTGTTTTGCTGCCATTTTTGTTCAATCCCCCAATAAAATTTGTGTCTGTTTTTGATAAAATTCGCGGAAGATGTGTGTGAGTTCTGCGTGGATGTCGTCGGGATTTCCCTCGTGCAGGGCTTCGATGAGTCCCCAGCGTTCCATGAGGATCGTGGAGATGTGCCCGATGGTTTCGAGCGCCTCGCGGCTGCACGTTTTCGGTGCGAGCATCACGAGCGCCGTGCGGATGCGTTCGTCCGGCTGGTTCTCATAGGAAAAAGCCGGACCGAGGTGGACAATGCCGAACTGCAGGCGCTGCACGACGTCGCTCCTCGTGTGGAGGAGAATCATGCCACTGCCGGTGATGGCCGTGCTGCCGAGTTCTTCGCGGGCGAGCAACGCATGTGCGATGCCATCCGCCCGCGCACTGTCGTCCTTTGCCGCGACGCTGCCGACGATGTGTGCGACTTGCTCGATGGTCATGGCCGAGCGCGCCTCGATGGAAAAGAATCCATCGAGCAGCGCGAGGATGGCCTGTGCATACGCGTCAAGCGAGCGGAGCGCGTCAGGAAAGTCCGCTTTCGGACGCGCCGCGCGCTCGACGGCTTGCTCAGAAAGTTGTGTGAGTTCTTCGTCGATGCGCCGCATGTCGTCCGCCCCGAGCAAGGCGCTGACGACGATGACGGGCATCGCGAACGTCTTGGCCGCCGCGACCGGCACCGTGGAGACCACGAGGTCGGGCGCTTTGGCGTCGAGGTAGTCGGGCGTGAGCTCCAGCGTCGAGATGGTGTCGACGATCTGGAGGTTCTCGTAGTGCTCGCGCAAGCGGCTCGCCAGCAGCCGGCTCGTGCCCATCCCCGTAGGACACGAGACGACCGTGCGGAGCGTCTGGCTGCGCTGCCGCTTCATGAGGCAGTCGCTGAGCGCGGCCGAGAGGTGCATCGCGATGTAGGCGATCTCGGACGGCGGGAAATGAAGATCCAGTTCCTTTTCCGTGCCGCGCACGGCGATCTTCGCGAGCTCCATGAGCTCGGGGAAGCGCGCCTCCATGTCGCTCTGCAAGGGGTTGCGGATCTCCATCTTCATCTGCATCCGCCGGATGGACGGGCCGAGATGATTGACGAGGCCGTTCAGGAGATCGGGGTTCCGGTCGAGCGGATATCCCGTCTGCCGTTCCGCCGCCTTCATGATGGATTTCGCGATGCGCACGAGGTGGAAGTTGTCCATGCCCGCGTCCGGAACCGTCACGGATTTGTAACGGTTGCGCGCGCCCAAGAGGTGCATCGTGATGTAGCCGATCTCGCCATCGCCGACGGGAATGTCAAATTCTTTCGCGATGTCCGCGCCGATGCGGGCGGCGGCCGCGTATTCCCGTTTTTCTTGGAGGCTTTTGAGATATTCCGGCGACATCTCGATTTTTTCCTGCTTGCGGATGCGCTGCACCGCGAGGGCGAGATGGACGATGAGACCGGCGAAGGCCTGCTCGGAGAGCTGGTGCTCGAGGCGCTGCTCCGCTTTGCGGATCAGGCGCTCGAGGCGATAGATGATTTCTTTGTCCACGAGGTCGAGGAGGTAACGCGAAGCGCGGTCCGCAGCCTCTCCGCTTTTCTTTTCTGTATGCGGCGCGAGGCTTTCGTGGACGAGCTCCAGGAGCTCGCCTTCCTCGATGTGGTCGTAAATGTACTCGACGATGGCCTGCCGGATGGCTTGCTCCCCGCCTTCGACGTAGACGCCAAGGCCGGGCTTGCGCACGAGCGTGAGGCCGTGGCGCCGGAACCATCCCTCGAGCTTGCCAAGGTCGTTGCTGATGGTGCCGTCCGTCACATGGAGCGTCTGCGCGAGCGCGAAGAGCTTCACCGGTTCGCTCTCTGGCAGGAGGCGGCTCACGATGATCGAGCGCCGTTCCTCCGGCGTGTAATCCCTTTGTCCCTTGCCCGCGAGTGCTTCGCGGAGCGTTTTCCTCTGGGCGGCGCTCCCGACGAGGCGGATGCCCTGCCCTTTCTTCTTTTGCAGCGTGAGTCCGTACGGGACGAGGACGGCTTCGACCGTCGCGATTTCGCGCGAGATGGTCTTGCCGCTGACGTCCAGCTGCTCTGCCAGGCTGGCGATCGTTTGGAACTCGTCGCCTGCGAGCAGCGCCGCAAGGATCGCTGCGGTTCTCTGGTTCATGTGTGCAGCCTCCTATGATCACTCAGAAGCTTGCTGTCTTGTCGAATCCGTTTGGAATTCCTTTCCTCTCGTTTCGATGGTTTTATTATAGCCGCGCGAAAACGCGCCCGCAAGCGAAAGACCTTGTCCGTTGTCCGCTCGCGAAACGGACAAAATTAAAGAGGCGCTGTTTCTGCGCCTCCAACGTGTCCTTTTCTGGTGAAAAGTTCCTGTTTTCTATTGTTTTCTGTTCAACAGCAATTTACGAAAAACCGCTTGACGGCCGTCAAGCGAGCACGTGATGCACGAGCTCTGCCCCGCTGAGCTGTGCGCGGAGCGTCTGCTTCATGACAGACGCGTCGGCCTTGCGGCCGAACCAGAGCTCGAACGCGGCCGCGCCCTGCTGGACGAGCATGTCCTCGCCGTTGAGCGTGCGGTGCCCGAGCGCGGCCGCTTCGTGCAAGAAGCGCGTTTCCTCCGGCGTGTAGATGATGTCGTAGGCGAATGCGTCGGGCTTCGCCTCGCGCCAGTCGACGGGCGGCTTGTCGTCCGTGTGCGGCGTCATGCCGAGCGGCGTGACGTTGACGACGAGGTCGGCGTGCGAGAACGCGCCGCGGAACGCCTCCGTTTCCCAGTGCATCGCGGCGAGCTTCGTGCCGAGCATGCTCGCGCGCGCGGCGAAGTCATCGATGAGCGCTTCCGCTTTTTCCGGATGGCGCGCGCCGACCGTCACGCGCATGGCATGAGACTTCATGAGCCCCCAGAGCGCCGCGCGCGCCGCGCCGCCCGCGCCGAGCAGCACGACGTTCTTCTCCGCCGGGTCGAAGCCCGCGTCACGCAGGCCGCCGAGGAAACCGACGACGTCCGTGTTGTAGCCTTTCAGCCGGCCGCCGTCGTTGACGACCGTATTGACCGCACCGATGGCCGCCGCGTCCTCATCGATCTCGTCGAGCGCGTCCATGATGGCCTGCTTGTGCGGGATCGTGACGTTCCAGCCGCGGAAATGCAGCGTGCGCAGGCCGGCAACGGCGAGCGCGAGCGCTTGCGGCTCGACGGCAAACGCCGTGTAGACGGCATCGACGCCCGCCGCCGCGATGGCGGCGTTCTGCATAGCAGGCGACAGCGAGTGCGCAATCGGCCAGCCCATGACGCCAAGGTTCTGCGTCGTTCCCGTGATGGTTTTGATCATGCACTCACCTCATCCATGCTGCTTGCGGGTCTCGTAGAGAAGGCCCATCTTCATTTCATAATAATCCGGCGTCATGTCGAGGTAATGGCGATGCGGGTTCTCGAAGCGCTGTTCCTCTTCCCAGATTTCCGTGTCGAGCTGCTGCTTCACATACGCACGAATCTCATCGAGCTTCGGCAACTCCACGACGCGCTTGCCGTTCTGCACATAGAGGCGGCGCAGGTTCTTGACCGTGCAACCTTCGAACGCGCGGTTCTTCCACGGCTTCACGGGGTCGACGTAGCGGAACGGCTCGCTCATGTCGATGGGCTCGCCGGAAAGCGCGAGGAGGTCGGCAACGGCATGGCCGTCGGCGTCGTAGACGCGATAGAGGTCTTTGAGGCCGGGGTTCGTGATCTTCTCGACGTTCTCCGAGACCTTGATGCGCGGCGCAAAGTCGCCGTTTTCGCCGACGGCCGCGAGCTTGTACACGGCGCCGAACACCGGCTCGGACTTCGCCGTGATCAGGCGCTCGCCGATGCCGAAGCTGTCGATGCACGCGCCCTGCTGCAGGAGCGACGAGACCGTGAACTCGTCGAGGCTGTTCGACACGACGATCTTGCAGTCTTCGAGGCCGGCCGCGTCGAGCATCTTGCGCACGCGCTTCGAGAGATACGCGAGGTCGCCGGAATCGATGCGGATGCCGACGAGGCGCTTCCCCATTGGTTCGAGCACTTCGTGCGCGACACGGATGGCGTTCGGGATGCCGGAGTGGATGACGTCGTACGTGTCGACGAGGAGCACCGTTGCGTCGGGATACGTCTGCGCGTACTTCTTGAACGCCTGATACTCGTCGCCATAGAACATGACCCAGCTGTGCGCCATCGTGCCGCTGATGGGGATGCCGAACATCTGGCCGGCCGAGACGGTTGCCGTGCCGACGACGCCGCCGATGTAGGCCGCACGGGCACCGTACGTCGCGGCGTCCATGTTGTGCGCGCGGCGCGCGCCGAAGTCCGAGACGGCACGCGTGCCTGCCGCCTTGCAGATGCGGCGTGACTTCGTCGCGATGAGCGATTGGTGGTTGATCTGCGCGAGGATCGCCGTCTCGACGAGCTGCGCGTCGATGAGCGAGCCAACGACCGTGAGGATCGGCTCGTCCGGGTACATGACCGTGCCCTCGGACAGCGCGTAGATGTCGCCCGTGAAATGGAAATTTTTCAGATACGAGAGGAACGCCTCGGAAAACATGTGCTGCGCGCGGAAATATTCGATGTCCGCTTCGGAAAAGCGCATATTCTCCACGTACTCGATGACCTGCTCGAGGCCGGCGAAAATCGCAAAACCGCCGTCGTCCGGATTCTTGCGGTAAAAGACGTCGAACGCGACTTTCGTGTCCTTGTCATCGTCCGCGAAATAGCCATTCGCCATGGTCATCTCGTAGAAATCCATCATCATTGTGAGGTTTCGCTTGTCAAACTGTGTCATGGCTGTGACACCTCATTTCTCATCGAGCAGTTGCACGAGCTCGTCGTAATCTTTCTTGAGCTCGGCATACTCGGCCGCCATCTGCATCGCCGCGAGCACGGCGATTTTTTTCGTGTCAAAGCTGCGCATCGCCTGTGCGGCTTTTTTCATGTGGTCGTCAACAAACGCCGCGAGGCGCCGGATCTCTGCGGGATCGCCATCCGTCTTGAATGGATACGTCTCGCTGAAAATCTCGACGTTCACTTTCTGGCTCGGTTTTTTCTCCATGTCCATGCAATCACCCGCCTTCAGGCGCGAAGCTCGGCGTGGAACGATTTTTCCACGGCCGCGACGACAGCTTGGAAAGCCGTATCAGCTTCGTCGTCCGTCAGCGTACGATCCTTGCTCTGGAACGTCAGGCGGAACGCGAGGCTCTTCTTGTCCTCGGCGATGTTCTTTCCCGTGTACACGTCGAACAGCGTGACGCCCGTGAACTGCTTGCCACCATTCTTGGCGATGACGCGCTCGATGTCCGCCGCCTGCACGTCCGTATTGACGAGCAGCGCGAGGTCGCGCTCGATAGCCGGGTATTTCGGCAGCGACTCGAAGTGGAACTTCTTGCTCGCGTAGCGCATGAGCGTCTCGAGATCCATCTCGAAGAGATAGACTTTCTGCTTGATGCCGAAGTTCGCAGCGGCCTCGGGATGGAGCTCGCCCAGGACGGCAACGGTGTCGCGGCCTTTCTTCAGGAACGCTGTCTTGCCCGGATGAAGCGCGAAATGTTCGCCAGCCTCGACGGTATATTTCGAAATGCCCAAGCGCTGGAACAGCTGCTCGACGATGCCCTTCATGTCGTAGAAATCAACCATATCGTTCGTCTGGTTCCACGACGATTCGTTGCGACGGCCTGTGATGAGGCCGACGACCTTCAGCTTTTCGTCCGGCAGCTCTGTGAGCGGCAGCTGCTTCGGGTAGAACACCGGCGCGACGTCAAACAGCTTCAGATCCATGTTCTTGCGCGAGAAATTGCGCACGGCGTTCTCCATGATGCTCGTCAAGAGGCACGTGCGGACGAGCGGCGCCTCATCCGTCAGCGGGTTCATGATGGGGATGGCGCGGCGGAGCTCGGAGTCCTCCGGCACGCGCAGCTTGTCAAAGAGCTCCGTGCTCGTGAAGCTGAACGAGAGTTCTTCCGTCATGCCGAGGCTCACGAGGATGTGCTTGACCTGCTTCTCGAACGCCTGCTTCTCGCTCTCATGGCCCTGCATCATGCGGCCGAACGGCGTCGTGCTGACGATGTTGTCAAAGCCGTAAATGCGCGCGATTTCCTCGGAGAGGTCGTCCATGCGCGAGCAGTCGTTGCGCCACGACGGCACGGTCGCCGTGTATGCGTCGCTGCCCTTGCTTTCAATAGCGAAACCGAGCTGCGTGAGGATGCCCACCATCTTGTCCGCCGCGATCTCCGTGCCGAGACGGCCGTTGATCTGCGCAATCGTGAAGTCGATGACCGTCGGCGTCTTCGGCTGCGGATAGCAATCGACGATGCCCTGCGTGACCGTGCAAGCGCCCATGTCCTGCAACAGCTGGCAGGCGCGGTCGAGGGCGCGCGGCGTCTGCGTGACGTCGACGCCGCGCTCGAAGCGGCCGGATGCCTCGGAATGCAGGCCGCAGGCGCGCGCCGTGCGGCGGATGCTCGGGCCGTAGAACGACGCGGCCTCGAACACGACCGTCGTCGTCTTCGGCGTGATCTCCGTCTCGTATCCGCCCATGATGCCCGCGAGGCCGGCCGGATGCTCCGCGTCGGCGATGACGAGCTCGTCGCCTTTTGCGAGGCGCGCCGTGTCATCGAGCGTATGGAGGTTTTCGCCTGCCACTGCGCGGCGCGCGACGAGCTTGTGCCCTGTGATCTCATCGTAATCATACGCGTGCATCGGCTGGCCGAGCTCGAGCATGACGAAATTCGTCACGTCGACGACGTTGTTGATGGCGCGGATGCCGGCGCCTTCGAGGCGGTGCTGCATCCACTCCGGTGACGGGCCGATCTTCACGTTCTTCACGACACGCGCGCTGAAGCGGCTGCAGAGGTCATGCGCGTCAATGCCCACGCTGACGAGATCGGCGGCTTTCGCGGCATCGTCTTCCTTGCAGGCGATGGTCGGCCATTTCGGCGTGCCGCCCGTCACCACGGCGATTTCGCGCACGAGGCCGAGCACGCTGAAGCAGTCGCCGCGGTTCGCCGTGAGCTCGAACTCGAGCACGACGTCGCTCTTGCCGAGCACGTCCTTCGCCGGCACGCCGACGGGCGTGTCCTCGGGCAGGATGTAGATGCCGTTCAGCTGCTCCTCCGTCATGTTCGACGTGTCGAGGTGGAGCTCATCCGCCGAGCAGAGCATGCCGTTCGACGGCAGGCCGCGCAGCTTGCCCTTCTTGATGTGCGCGCCGTTCGGCAGATGCGCGCCGACCATGGCGACGGGCACGATCTGGCCTTGGCGGACGTTCTGCGCGCCCGTGATGATCTGGATGAGGTCTTTCTCGCCGACATTCATCTGGCAGACCCAGAGGTGGTCGGAATCCGGGTGGCGCTCGATCTTCTCGATACGCCCCGTCACGACATGCTCGAAGCCCGCGTCGGCGCGGATGACGTTCTCCACCGGCACGCCCGCCATCGTGAAACGGTCAGCGAGCTCCTCCGGGGAGAGGTCAAAATCAATGTAATCTTTCAGCCATTCTATTGAAACTTGCATATGTCAAAAATCTCCTTCACGAAATCAGAACTGCTTGAGGAAACGCATGTCGTTGTCATAGAACAGGCGCAGGTCGTCGACGCCGTACGACAGCATCGCGATGCGCTCGACGCCCATGCCGAATGCGAAGCCGCTGACGACGTTCGGATCGTAGCCGCTCATTTCGAGGACATGCGGGTGAACCATGCCGGCGCCGAGGATCTCGAGCCAGCCCGTGCCCTTGCAGACCTTGCAGCCTTTGCCGTGGCACATGACGCACGAGATGTCGACCTCGGCCGACGGCTCCGTGAAGGGGAAGAAGCTCGGACGCAGGCGGATTTTCACGTCCTCGTTGAAAATCTGATGCAGGAACAGCTCGAGCGTGCCTTTGAGGTCGGCCATCGTGATGCCCGAGCCTACGACGAGGCCCTCGACCTGCGTGAACATCGGCGAATGCGTCGCGTCGTACTCGTCGCGGCGATAGACGCGGCCCGGCGCGATCATGCGGATCGGCGCGTTCGGCTCATTTTTCTGCATCGTGCGCGCCTGCACCGGCGACGTCTGCGAACGCATGAGGATGTCCTCCGTGATGTAGAACGAATCCTGCATGTCGCGCGCCGGATGATCTTTCGGCAGGTTCAGCGCCTCGAAGTTGAAATAATCCTTCTCGATCTCCGGGCCTTCCTCGACGGAGAAGCCCATGCGGAAGAAAATATCCTTGATGCGCTCGAGCGTCAGCGTCAGCGGATGGAGATGGCCGAGCGGCTGCGCGCGCCCCGGCAGCGTCACGTCAATCTTCTCGCTCGCGAGCTTGTCCGCGAGCGCGCGCTGCTTGAGCTCCTCGTTTTTCTCCGCGATCAGTGCCTCGATCTGCGCTTTCGCCTCGTTGACGATCTTGCCGACCTTCGGGCGGTCTTCCTTCGCAAGCGCGCCCATGCCGCGCAAAATGGATGTGAACTCGCCCTTCTTGCCGAGGAATTTCACGCGGATCTCGTCGAGCTCCGTGAGGTTTGCGGCCGCTTGCCGAATCGCGTCGGACGCCTGCGCCTTCAGCTGCTCGATTTTTTCTTCCATTCTTTCATCCATAGAAAACACAACCTCCTGAAAAGGGGACATGCAAAAAGTCTCCGTCCCCGCTAAAAACAGCAGGGGCGGAGACTTCGTATCTTCGCGGTACCACCCTGATTTATCACTTTTTGAAAAGCCTTCTCGCGGCAAAACGTCCGGACTACCATACCGAAAACAACGGCACTTCCCCCGGCTGCTCCAAAGGGAACTTCACAACCCGCATCCACATCCCTTTTCAGCAACGGGACTCTCTGCCGAGGCACGAGCAGCTACTTTCCTTCTTCATCACAAGCTGTGAAACATCATACCATAAGTAAAAAATTTTTTCCAGTCATAAATTCAACGCTCTTCGCCTAAGAGTGCCTTTGCGAAATCTTCCGCGACGAACGGGCGCAGGTCTTCGACGCCCTCGCCGACGCCAATCCATTTCACGGGCATCGAAAGCTGGCTCTTGATGCCGATGACGACGCCGCCTTTCGCCGTGCCGTCGAGCTTCGTCAGCACGACGCCCGTGATGGGCGCGGCTTTCGTGAAGAGCTCGGCCTGACTGATGGCGTTCTGTCCCGTCGTCGCGTCGAGCACGAGAAGCGTCTCGTGCGGCGCACCGGGGATCTCGCGGCCGATGACGCGGTTGATCTTTTCAAGCTCCTGCATGAGGTTCGACTTCGTCTGCAGGCGGCCGGCCGTGTCGACGATGAGGATGTCGACGCCGCGCGCTTTCGCAGCCTTGACCGCGTCGAACGCGACAGCCGCCGGGTCTGATCCCTCCTCATGCTTGATGACGCGCGCGCCCGTGCGATTCCCCCAGACCTCGAGCTGGTCGATAGCCGCCGCGCGGAACGTGTCAGCCGCCGCGAGCATGACGCTCTTCCCCTGCTCCTTGTAATACGCCGAGAGCTTGCCGATCGTCGTCGTCTTGCCCGCACCGTTCACGCCGATGACGAGCAGCACCGTGGGACCCTCTGCCGCGACGCGCGTGCGGTCGTTTTCCTCGCCCGCCGTGAGGATCGCTGTGATCTCCTTTGCTAGGAACGGACGCAAGTCTTGCGGACTGTTGATTTCCTTTTTCTTGATGCCCTTCCGCACGGCCTCCATGAGCCGCTCCGTCGTCTGCACACCGACGTCGGCCATGATGAGCGTCTCCTCGAGCTCGTCGAGGAAATCGTCGTCAATGTCCGCATAACCGATCACGAGTTTCTCAATCTTCTGCGTGAGGTTCTCGCGCGTCTTGTTCAGGCCTTTTTTCAGCTTGTCAAAAAATCCCATATGTCATGCTCCTTGTTGTTCTGGATCGATATAGTCACTGAGTTTCACGGAAAGAATCTTCGAGACGCCGGCGTCTTCGGTCGTGACGCCGTAGAGGACGTCGGTGTTTTCCATCGTGCCCTTGCGGTGCGTGACGACGATGAACTGCGTGCGGTCGGCGAGTTCCTTGAGATAGTGGCCGAAGCGCACGACGTTCGCTTCGTCGAGCGGCGCGTCGATCTCGTCGAGCACGGAGAACGGCGACGGCTTGTAGTGCAGGCAGGCGAAGAGCAGCGCGATGACCGTCAGAGCGCGCTCGCCGCCCGAGAGCGCCGAGAGGTTCTGGCGCTTCTTTTTCGGCAGGGTGACGAGGATGTCGATGCCCGTGTTCAGCATGTCGTTCGCGTCGAGGAGCTTCAGCGTGGCTTCGCCGCCGCCGAACAGTTTCGTGAAGCTCTCTTGGAAATACGCCTGGATTTTCTGGAACGCTTCGCCGAACTGTTTCGTCATCGTCGCGTCCATCTCGGTGAGCAGCGTCTCGAGGTTCGCGCGCGCTTCGCGCAGGTCGTTCGTCTGCGTCTCGAGGAAATCGTGGCGCTTCTTGAGCTCTTCGTATTCCGTGATGGCGTTCGGGTTGATGGGGCCGAGCGCTTTCATCTTCGCGTCGAGCTCCTTCATGCGCGGCGCGAGCTCCTCGGGCGCGACGTCGATGGCTTCTTCTGCCGCGCGCTCCGGCGTGAGGCCGTAGTCCGACAGCATCGTCTCGGCGCATTCGTCGATGGCGAACTGCGCCTTCGAGACGGCGAGCTCAGCGGTGTGGAGTTTTTCGAGCAGGCGCGCGGCTTCGCGCGCCTGTTTCTTGATGCGCTTGTCGATGTCCTGCGCGACAGCCATCTGCTCCATTTTTTCAGCATAAAGCCGGTCGTGCGCGGACTTCAGATCCATCTGTTGCTCGGCGAGGCGGCCTTCCGTTTCTTCGAGCGCGACGAGGCGGTCAGCGCTCGTGCGTTGCAGTTCTTCCTGTTCGCGCGTCTCGCGCTCGACGTCCGCAAGTTCCTGCTCGCGCTTGCGCTTTTCTTCTTTCTTCGATTGCAAGAGTTCGGCATCGCGCTCCGCCTGTACGCGGCGCACGGCGAGCTTCGTCTCGCGGTCGTGCAGCAGCGTTTCGAGGTCGTCGGCGTCCTCCAGGAGGTCGTCGATGTTCTCCTGCTGCTCAGCGCGCGTTTTCTGCACGGCCTGGAGTTTTTCTTCGAGCGTGCGTGCGGCTTCGCGCGCTTCCGAGCGACGGCGCTGCGTTTCGGCAAACGATGCCTCGGCCGTCTTCTGTTGTGCGCGCTGCGTGGCGAGCGCGGAGGCCTGTTCCTTGTGCGCTTCGTCCGCTTTCGCGCGGGCGACGCGCAGGCCGGCGATAGCGACGTCGAGCGCTTGCAGCTGCTCCGTCAGCTCGTCGGCTTTTTCGCGGCAGTCCTCGAACGCATCGCGCGCTTCGTCCGCCGCCTGCTGCTTTGCGGCGGCATCCGCCTCGGCGGCCTGCTGTGCCGCTTCGAGCGCGGCGATCTCGCCCTGGCGCCCGAGGAACGAGCCTTCTTTATGGCCGCGGCTGCCGCCCGTCATCGAGCCGCCCGGGCTCAAGAGCTCGCCGTCCACGGTGACGATGCGCAGGCGGTAGCCTGTCGATTTCGCGATGGCGAGCGCGTGATCGAGCGTGTCGACGATGAGCGTGCGCGCGAGCAAGTAGTCGGCAACGCGACGGAAACGTTCTTGCGTCTTGACAAGTTCGTTGCCCCAGCCGACGACGCCCTGCATCCGCCGCACGCTGTCCGCATTCGCGGGCTGGCGCACCTGGATGGTCGAGAGCGGCAGGAATGTCGCGCGGCCGAGCCGTTGCGCCTTCAGATAGCCGATGGCGGCTTTCGCTGTCGCGGCGTCTTCCGTAACAATGTGCTGCTGACTGCCCGCGAGAGCGACGTCGAGCGCCGTCACGTATTTTTCCGGCACGGTCAGGAGTTCCGCGACCGCGCCGGCAATGCCGCTGCGCCACAGCGTTTGCGCCTTCAGCACGGCGCGCACGGCGCGGCCGAAGCCTTCGTATGACTGCTGCATGTGGCGGAGAATCTGGAGCTTGTCCGCCGTGCGCTTCGCTTCGCGCATAGCAGTTTCATGCGCCGTGCGCGCGGCCGAGAGCGCCTGCCGCGCCGCCTGCATCGTCTGTGCATTTTTCTGTGCTGCCGCCTTGCCTGCGTCGCGTTCTTTCGTCTTTTCCGCGAAATCTGTGGCCAGCTTTTCTTTCTCGCTTGCAAGCGCGTCGAGTTTTTCCTGCGCGGCCGCGAGCGCCCGTTCGCGCTCCGCCTGGCCGGCGCCGCCGAGCTCGATGTCCTTTTCGAGCACGGCGATGGCCTGCTGCTGCTCCGTCAATGACGACTGGAGCTTTGCGATCTCTGCATCGGTTTCCGCCACCGCCTTGTGCGCGTCGGAAGCCTGCGCTTTGAGGGCGACGAGCTTCTTGCGCTCCGCTTCCATCTGCTCGTCTGCGGATGCGACGGCTTTCTTGCCATCGGCGACGGATTCCGTCAGGCGGCCGATGTCGCCGGCCGCGCGCACGAGCTCCTGCGTCAGCGCCGCTTTGCGCGCGTCGAGGCGCTCGCGCACGACGGCGCTGTTTTCCGTGCGCTCGCGGAGCGTCGCGAGCTCCGCCGTCACGGCATCGACCTGTTTCTGGAGCTCGGCGTGCTTCTCGCCTTCGCGCTGCATCGACTGCTCGATGGCGACGATGCCCGCCTGCACGCGTTCTTTTTCCGCTTCGGCGGCCGCCTGCGCGGCCTCGGCCGCCGTTTTCTCGTCCTCGGCGCTCTTCTGCTCCGCTTCCGCCGCCGCCCGCTTGCCAGTCAGCGCGTCGTGGCGCTGGTGGAGGCTCGTCAGATGGTACGTCTTGTACTCGCGCTCGAGCGCCTGGTACGTGCGCGTCTGCTCGGCGTTCGCGGCGAGCGGGCCGAGCTGTCCCTCGATCTCCTGCTGGATGTCGCTGACGCGCACGAGGTTCTTCTCCGTGTCGTCGAGCTTCTTCAGCGTCTCGCGCTTGCGCGCCTTGTACTTCGTGATACCGGCCGTCTCCTCGAAGAATGCGCGGCGCTCCTCCGGGCGGCTGTTCAAGATGTCGTCGATGCGGTTCTGCCCGATGACGCTCATGCCCTCGTGGCCGATGCCCGTGTCGGCGAACAGCTGGTAAATGTCCTTGATGCGGCAGCGCGAGCGGTTGAGGAACACTTCGCTCTCGCCGCTGCGGTACAGGCGGCGCGTGACGACGACTTCGGCGAAATCGACGGGCAGCGTGCCGTCCGTGTTGTCGAAGACAAGCGAAACCTCGGCGACGCCGAGCTTTTTGCGCGTCGCCGTGCCGGAGAAAATGATGTCTTCGGATTTTGCGGCGCGCAGGTTTCGGACGTTCTGCTCGCCGAGCACCCAGCGGATGGCGTCGGTGATGTTGCTCTTGCCGCTGCCGTTCGGGCCGACGATGGCCGTGACGCCCGCGTCAAACTCGATGACGATCTTGTCGGCAAAAGACTTGAAGCCGTAAGCTTCGAGACGTTTGAGCTGCATGAACGACGCTCCTTATGCTTGGAAGAAATGCTTTTTGAACTCCGGCGTGCCCGTGTACGTGCGCATGAAGTCCATGAACCGGTTGTCGATGGCCGAGAACGTCTTGTGCGCGCCCCAGTACAGCGAGATGTGCAGGCGGATGGCCGGCTCCGTCTCGCGGTGCAAAAAGATTTTCTCGCCGCGCGTGACGAATTTCGGCAGCACGGAAACGCCCGTGCCATTGGCGACGAGCTGTTTGATCGTCTTGAGCTGCGACGTCGAGAGCACGATGTCCGGCGTGAAGCCATGCTCCGTGCAACAGTCAAAGACGCTGCGGTATTGGAAATTGTGCGGCTGCTGCATGATGAATTTTTCATGGCGCAGGCGGCCGAACGGCACGATGTCAAGCGCGCCGAGCGGATGATGCGGCGGCAGGCAGAGCTCCATCTCGTCGCGCATGATGAGGAACTCGTTCTCGACACGGTCATCGGGGCTCGCGAGCACGATGCCGAAATCGAGCTCGCCGAGGTCGGCCTGCTCACGCACTTCGAGCGAATCGCTGAGCTCCTGCACGTCGAGCGTGATGTCCGGATACGCCGCGCGGAATTTCGTAAAGAAATCCGGGAACAGGTAGCCCTCGACCATCGGCGGGATGCCGAAGCGGATCGTGCCGCGCGCCTCGCTGTGGAAGCGCTGCATATCCTGATACGCCGCCTGCACGTCGCGCATGATGCGCTGCGCGTGGATGAGGAACGTGCGCCCTTCCTCCGTGAGCTGCACGTGCTTCTGGCTGCGGTCGATGAGCGTGAGCTTCAGCTCGCCCTCGAGCGATTTGATGGCCTTCGTCACGGACGGCTGCGAGACGTGCAGCACCTCGGCCGTGCGCGTGAAGTTCTCGAGCTCGCTGATCGTGACGAAATATTCCAGCTGTCGAAATTCCATGGGACTTCCCCCTCATAAAATCATTCAGTTCGTAGCTCTTTGGCTTTCTCTCTCTATATATTCTGCTTGTCTCATTTTATCATAGCTCTGAGTTATTGTCTATGAACGAAAAAAGAGAGCAGCGCGTGGCTGCTCCCTTCTTTCCAAAAATATTCACTTGAACTCGACGAACTCGCCGACGCTGCCCTTGATCATCGGCTCGACGAAACTGCGGTGCACTTTCATGACGATGACGTGCGGCTCGCTCGCGTCCGCCATGGCCTCGGCGAACGCGACGGCGAAGCCTTCCTGCGTGTCGACGGTCTCGGCGCGGATGCCGAAGCTCTCGACGTACTTCGCGTAATCCATCGGATAGTCGAACTCGCACGCGATGTAGCGCTCGTTGTAGTTGACTTTCTGCAACTGGCGGATCATGCCGAGGCTCGTGTTGTCGACGATGATGGAGATGATCGGCAGATGCAGGCGCGCGATCGTGTAGTACTCGTTGCCTGTCATCTTGATGCCGCCATCGCCCGCGACGTGCACGACGCGGCGCGTGTCTCCGTAGAAAAGCTGCGCGCCCATCGCGGCCGGCAGGCCGAAGCCCATCGTGCCGAGGCCGCCCGACGTCAGCCATGTGCGCGGTTCTTCAATTGCGAGATGGAGCGCCGCCCACATCTGATGCTGGCCGACATCCGTCGCGAACGCGAACGGCTTGCCCTTCGTCGCCTTCGCGACGGAGTGCATCGCCCACGGCACGGTCAGGCGGTTCACCTGATAGTCATAGTCATACGTGTCTTCCCACGCATGAATCTTCGCCCACCAGTCCGCGCGGTTCGAGCCCGGTTCTTTCCGCATGAGCAAAGAAAGGATCGTCTTCATGTCGCCGGCGAGGCCGAGCGAGTGCGCAACGTTCTTGTCAATCTCCGCCGGGTCGATGTCGATGTGGATAAACTTCGTGTCCGCCGTGTACGTGTCGAGGTTGCCCGTCTGGCGGTCGCCGAAACGGCTGCCGATGGCGATGACGAGGTCGGCGTCATTGATGGCGTAGTTCGCCGCCTTCTTGCCGTGCATGCCCGCAAAGCCCAAAGACTGCGGATGCGAGCGCGGGATCGCGCCGAGCCCCATGAGCGTGTGCACGACGGGCAGGTGATAGCGCTCGATGAACGCCTGCACTTCCTCGGACGCGCCTGCCGAAATGACGCCGCCGCCAACGATGACGACGGGGCGCTTCGCCTCGGCGATCTCGCGCACGGCCTCAGCAACGCAGATGAGGAAATCGGCGTCGGGCTTGCCGGGCGTCTTGACGGGCGGCTCTTTCGGCTCGTATTCCGTCTCCGCGAAAAAGAGGTCGCGCGGCACGTCGATGAGCACGGGGCCGGGACGGCCATGCTTCGCGATGGCGAACGCCTCGCGCACGGACGGCACGAGCTCCTCCGCGCTCTTGACCTTGAAGTTGTGCTTCGTGACCGGCATCGTGACGTCGAGGATGTCCGTCTCCTGGAACGCATCGCGGCCGAGCGAGGCCGTGTCGACCTGCCCCGTGATCGCGACGACAGGGATGGAATCCATGAACGCCGTTGCGAGCCCCGTGACAAGGTTCGTCGCGCCCGGCCCGCTCGTCGCGATGCAGACGCCGACCTTGCCCGACGCGCGCGCATAGCCGTCCGCGGCGTGCGCTGCATTCTGCTCGTGCGTCACGAGGATCTGGCGGATGTCTTTCGCATCATAGAGCGCATTGTAGAACGGCAAGATCATGCCGCCCGGATAACCGAAGATGGTGTCGACCTTTTGCTCGCGCAGGCACGCGAGCACGGCTTCTGCGCCTTTCATCATCATCAGCGTTCACCTCAATTCAGACACGCTCGGCAATGACATCGGCCATTTCGTCCGTCGTGACTTTGTGGAAACCTTCTTTATACAAGTCGGCCGTGCGGTAGCCGTCGTTCAATGCCTTGTCGACGGCCGCTTCGACCGCGTCTGCCGCCGCTTCTTCGTGCAGAGAATAGCGCAGCAGCATCGCGGCAGACAGCACCGTGCCCATCGGGTTCGCGATGCCCTTGCCCGCAATGTCGGGCGCGCTGCCGTGGATGGGCTCATAGAGGCTCGTGTCCGTGCCGATGGACGCGGACGGCAGCATGCCGATCGAGCCGCCGACGACAGCCGCCTCATCTGAGAGGATATCACCGAACAGGTTGCCCGTCACGATGACATCGAACTGCGCCGGATTGATGGCGAGCTGCATGGCGCAGTTGTCGACGTAGAGATTCTTGAGCTCGATGTCAGGATATGCTTTGGCGACGTTCGCCGTCGTGCGACGCCAGAGGCGCGACGTCGCGAGGACGTTCGCCTTGTCGACGGACGTGACCTTGCCGCGCCGCAGCTTCGCCGTCTCGAACGCAAGCTTCGTGATGCGCTCGACCTCTGGCACGGAATAGTTCTCGAGATCCCACGCGCGCTCCGCGCCGTCGTGCTGCTCCGACTCGCACTTCTCGCCGAAGTAAATGCCGCCGATGAGCTCGCGCACGATGACGAGGTCGACGCCCCGCGCGAGCTCCGGCTTCAGCGGCGAATACTCGACAAGCGCGTCCGCGACTTTCACGGGGCGCAGGTTCGCGTAGAGGCCGAGCTGCTTGCGGAGGCCGAGAATCGCCTTTTCGGGACGCAGCGCTGGCTCGACGCTATCCCATTTGTC
>NZ_JALFCU010000021.1 GCF_022771645.1 Selenomonas sp. | reverse complement strand
ATGAAAGGGTTCTGATGGTAAAAACGGATGATGGCCTGTTGCAGGTCGGTAAGTTCTGCCATGCCGGTTCCTTCTTTCTCTCTGTCCGGCTTTCCAGCCTTCTATTTCACTGCGAAATACCAAACGCTATGCCGCATAAGCCGTCAGCCGAGCGCCTGGAAACTCACCGTCTCGATGGCGTGCGCCGCAAAGGCGCGCCGCGTCTCAGGCGCAACGAGCGCGTCGTACTCCGCGCGGAAGTCGTGCTGCCAGCCCGTGATGGACGCGAGCATCTCGCTCTCCATCCCCGGATGCAGCATGACCTCTGTCGTGCCGTCAAGTCCCGCCGCAAGCTCTGCCGCGAGACGCGCGAGATAGCCGCTCGTCACGGCCGCGCCTGCCACGAGCCCGGCGAAGAAGTCCGGCGTAGCGAAGCCGCGCCGCCGTGCCTGCCTGCGAGCGAGTCCCGCGAGGGCGTAGAGGCCGAGCCGGCCGATGATGTCGCCCAGCCCGCCCGATAGGAAGCCATTGCCCTCGCCGACGCAGACCTTGGGGATGCGCACGGCACGAATGCCCGCGGCCGCCGCGAGGTCGAGCACGAGCGGGAAAATGCCCGGCAGGACATGCAGATGCTGATGGCTGTCCACATGATCCGGCACGATGCCCGCGGCACGAACCTTCGCGATCTGCGCCGCGAGCTCCCGCCGGATGTCCGCCCGCCGCACGCGCCCCGCGAGATAGTCCCGCGCGAAGGCGGTATGGTCGGGCCGGAAACGGCCTGCGGCATCGACGAGGCTCGGGATCTCCGCCGGCGGCAGTCCGGGACGGCCGTCGATGAGCGTAAGGTGGACGCCGACGCCGAGCACAGGCGTCGCTTTCGCGATGGCGACGGCCTCAGCAAAGGCCGGCTCCCCCGCCATGAGGCTCGCCGAGCGCAGCAGGCCGTCCGCGGCTGCGCGCCGTATGGCGTCGTTGATGAGCGCATGACGGCCGAAATCGTCGGCATTCAGGATGATTTGCCGCATGGATGGATGGTTCCTTTCGTTCCTTCGACAAGGAGCCACGGATTGCTCCGTGGCTCCAGCGATCAGCGCCGCCCGGCCGCGGCCTCCGGCTCGTAGGTGACGAAGTCGCCCTGCGGGCCGCGCTCCTTGGCGACGGCGAGCATGAGCTTCAGCCGGTTGAGCTGGTTGACCTCCGAGGAGCCCGCGTCACAGTCGATGGCCGTGATGTTCGCGCCCTTGTAGCTCGTGCGCAGCTCGTGCATGACGCCCTTGCCCGTGATGTGATTCGGCAGGCAGCCAAAGGGTTGGAGGCAGACGACGTTTGGTACGCCCTCGTCGATGAGCTTCACCATCTCACCTGTGAGGAACCAGCCCTCGCCCGCCATGTTGCCGAGGCTCACATGGCGCTCCGCGAGGCGCGCTGTCTCGTCGATCTTGTGCGGCGCGCGGAAATGGCGGCTCGCTTTCATCGCCTTGCGCATCGGTGCGCGATAGAAATTGATGATGTTGATGAACATGCGGCCGAAGAAGCTCGCCTTCTTCGATCCGTCGAGCAGCTGATGCTTGACGATGGGATCGTAGGCGGAGTAGAGGAAGAAATCGACGAAGTCCGGCATGACGACTTCCGCGCCCTCCTGCAGGAGTTCCCGCTCGATGTGGTTGTTCGCGACGGGATGGTATTTCGCGAGGATCTCCCCGACGATGCCGACCTTCGGCTTCCAGAGGTGCTCGTCAATGGGGATATGGTCGAACTCCTTGATCATCTGCTTGACGGCGCGCTGATACCGGAAGTAGCCGCCGTCCTTCAGGATCTCCTTGCAGCGCGCCATCCATTTGTCGAAGAGACGCTGCGTCTCCCCCTTTTGCAGCTCATAGGGCAGCATGCGGTTGCGGACGTTTTGCAGGATGTCGCCGAAAATGGCCGCCTTGACGGCCGAGATGAGCATCTGCCGCGTGAGATGGAATGCATCCGTCTCCTCGGGAAGCCCGTGCACGGCGAAGACCGGTACCTGGCCGAAGCCCGCGTAGCGTAGCGCCTGGCGCAGCACGCTCATGTAGTTCGTCGCGCGGCAGGCGCCGCAGGTCTGGAACATCGCGATGCTCGTATGGTCGGGATCGTATTTCCCGGACTTCAGCGCCGCGAGCAGCTGGCCGATGACGACGATGGACGGATAGCACATGTCGTTGTTGACGTATCGCAGGCCGAGGTCGATGGCCGCCTTGTCCGGCATCGGCGGCACGACGACCTCATAGCCGTAGTCACGCATGACCGCCTGGATGAGCTCGAAGTGGATCGGCGCCATCTGCGGCGCGAGGATCGTGTGCGTCTTCTTGCACTCCGCTGTGAAATGCGGGCGCTCGATGACGGGCACATCGTGATAAGCGACAGGCTTCCTGCGCGCGAGCGCCGCCATGAGCGAGCGCAGGCGGATGCGCGCCGCGCCGAGGTTCGAAACCTCGTCAAGCTTGATCATCGTGTAGATGCGCTGATGCGCCTCGAGAATGTCGCGCACCTGACCCGTCGTGATCGCGTCGAGGCCGCAGCCGAAGGAGCTGAACTGGATGAGCGTGAGGTTCGGATGCTCGCAGACGAACTGCGCCGCATGATAGAGGCGCGCATGGTAGCTCCACTGGTTGACGATATGAAGCTTGCCGCCCTTCACGGGCATATGGTAGACCGCATCCTCCGAGAGGATGGGCAGATGGTAGCTCTGGATCATCTCCGGGATGCCGTGGTTGATCTCCGGGTCGATATGGTACGGACGGCCGACGAGCAAGATTGCGTGCTCGCCCGTCTCCTCGAGGCGTTCGAGGATTTTCGCGCCGTAGTCGCGCACGTCCTGACGATACTGCGCAAGTTCTTTGTATGCCGCCGCGACGGCCGCGACGATCTCGTCCTTCGGCAGGTGCTCGTCTTTGAGAGCTTCCATCAGACGCTGTGCCATGCGCTTTTCGTCGTTGATAGGCAGGAATGGCTGAATGAAGTCGATGTGCTTGTCGCGCAGGACGTCCATATTGCCGCGGATGTTTTCCGCATACGACGCGACAATCGGGCAATTGAAATGGTTTTCCGACGGATGCTTTTCATCGACCATGTTGTACGGCTCGCACGGATAGAAGATCTTCGTGACGCCTTTTTCGATGAGGTCCATGATGTGGCCGTGGACAATCTTCGCCGGATAGCAGAGCGAATCCGACGGCACGGTCGCCATGCCTTTGTAGTACATCTTCGCCGTCGATTTGCCGGAAATCTGCACGCGGTAGCCGAGATACGTGAAGAACGTGAACCAGAACGGATAGTCCTCGTACATGTTCAGCACGCGCGGGATGCCGATCGTGCCGCGCGCGGCCGCGTCCTCCGCAAGCGGCTCGTAGTAGCGGAACAGGCGGCGATACTTGTACTGGTAGATGTTCGGCGTCTCGTCCTCGTCCGGACGCTTGCCGCCGATGCCGCGTTCGCAGCGGTTGCCCGTGAAATATTTCCCGCCGTCCGGGAATCGCTGCATCGTGATGAGGCACTTGTTGCCGCAACCTTTGCAGCGGTACGAGCTCGTCTGCACGTCAAAGCTGTCGAGCTCGTCCGCCGAAAGGATGCTCGACTGCTTGCTTCCGGACTCGAGCGCGAGGATGGCCGCGCCGTACGCGCCCATGATGCCCGCAATGTCGGGACGGATGACGTCACGGTCGAGCAGTTTTTCCATGCAGCGCAAGACCGCGTCATTGTAGAACGTGCCGCCCTGCACGACGATATGGTCGCCGAGCGTGCGCACGTCTTTGATCTGCATGACCTTAAAGAGAGCGTTCTTGATGACGGAGAACGCGATGCCGGCCGAGATATCCGCGACTTCCGCGCCCTCTTTCTGCGCCTGCTTGACCTTCGAATTCATGAAGACCGTGCAGCGTGTGCCGAGGTCGACGGGCGCTTTCGACTGCAGCGCGAGCTTGGCGAACTCCGCCGGCGTCATATGGAGGCCTTCGGCGAAGTTCTGGATGAACGAGCCGCAGCCGGCCGAGCACGCCTCATTCAGCGTGATGTTGCCGATGCTGCCGTCCTTGACGAAGAAGCACTTCATGTCCTGGCCGCCGATGTCGAGCACGAACGTGACCTCGGGGCAGAATTCCTGCGCAGCGCGCAGATGCGCGAACGTCTCGACCTCGCCGCCATCCGCATGGATGCCGGCCTTGACGATGGCCTCGCCGTAGCCCGTCGTCATGCAGCCGGCGACGTAGGCGCGTTCCGGCATGGCCTTGTAAAAGTCCTTGAGCTCCGCGACGACGCTCTTGAGCGGCGAGCCGTGGTTGCTGCCGTACGCCGTGTAGAGGAGTTCCTTGTTATTGCCGATGGCCGCGAGCTTCGTCGTCGTCGATCCAGCGTCGATGCCGACATAGACGGGCCCTTCGTAGCTCGCGAAATCACTGCGCGGCACCTTGTCACGGTCATGACGCGCCTTAAACGCAGCATAATCCGCCTCGTCCTCGAACAGCGTGAAATCCGTTTGGCGCGTCTCGCCCGCAGCCGCGACTTCGGCGCGATGGATGCAGTCTTCGAGCCGCTTCGTATCGATGCATTCCGTCTCATCCGACAGCGCCGCGCCCATGGCGACGAAATAATTGCCGCTCGGCGTGTCGACCGTATGCTCCGTATCGAGGCCGAGCGTCTCGATGAAGCGTTTCTTGAGCTCCGGCAGGAAATGCAGCGGCCCGCCGAGGAATGCGACATGGCCGTCAATCGGGCGGCCCTGCGCGAGGTTGCCGATCGTCTGGTTGACGACGGCCTGCAAAATCGAGAGCGCAATGTCGGCTTTTTCCGCGCCGTCGTTCATGAGCGCCTGGATGTCCGTCTTCGCGAAGACGCCGCAGCGCGACGCGATCGTGTAGATCTGCTTGCCTTTGGCTGCGAGGTCATTCAGCCCTTTCGCGTCCGTCGATAAGAGCGACGCCATGTGGTCGATGAACGAGCCCGTGCCGCCGGCGCAGACGCCATTCATGCGCTGCTCCGGCGCCGCGCCGAAGTACGTGATCTTCGCATCCTCGCCGCCGAGCTCGACGACGGTGTCCGTCTGCGGGATGAGCTCCTTGACGGCCGCCGCGCACGCGATGACTTCCTGCACGAACGGCAGGCCGATGCGCTGCGCGATGCCCATGCCGGCCGAGCCCGTCAGCGCGAAGTTGAATTTCTGCTCGCCGACAACGTTCTTGAGGGATGCGAGGTTCTCATGCAGGGCGCGGCCGATTTCCGAGAAATGGCGCTCGTAATTCTCATATACGAGCTGCTTCGCCCGGTCGAGCACGACGAGCTTGATCGTCGTCGATCCGACATCGATCCCCACGTTGAAAACTGAGTCCAAAAGATAACACCACCTGAGTTGGTTCCGTAAAAGTTCCAGAGACGCTTCCGTTCAAAATTTTGCGTGCACGAAAGCGAGAGCCTTTCGCAGGCTCTTTCCATATTCTACCCGAAACGCGAACGGCGTGCAAGTGCTTTCGCCTGTCCCTCAGATTTGCTATAATGAGAGAAATGTTTTGCGCCGCATAAAAAACTGCGGGCGCCTGGGAGGAACGTCATGGACATCGCCATCATCACGGGCGCGTCGAGCGGGCTCGGCGCGTGGTACGCGCGGCAGCTCGACGCCGAGCATCTCGACGAGCTCTGGCTCGTCGCGCGCCGCGAGAAACGTCTCGCGACGATCGCCGGCCTCTGCAAGACGAAGACGCGCGTGCTTGCGCTCGACCTCACGGACACGGACGCCATCGAGACGATCGAGCACGAGCTCGCACAGACGGACGAACCCGACGTGCGCTGGCTCGTGAACTGCGCGGGCTTCGGCCGCATCGGCTTCGCCGGCGACATCGATGCGGCGACGCTCGCGCAAATGACGGAGCTTAACTGCATCGCGCCGCTCCGCCTCACGACGGCCATGCTGCCGTTCATGAGCGCCGGCAGCAGCATCCTCAACGTCGCGTCGTGCGCCGCGTTCCACCCAATCCCCGGCGTCAGCGTCTACGCCGCGACGAAGGCGTTCGTTCTCTCGTGGTCGCGCTCGCTGCGCTATGAGCTCGCGACCCAAGGCATCGGCGTCACAGCCGTCTGCCCGTACTGGATCCGCGACACGGAATTCATCGGCCGTGCCGAAGCGACGGACACGCGCAAGCTCTTCAAAAACTTCCCGTTCCCCACGGACGCCGAGACCGTCGCGCGCCGTTCCATCCGCGCCGCGAAAAACGGCATCGACGTCTGCACGCCCGACGCGATCTCCTTCCTCGACCGCATCGCGGCAAAAATACTCCCGCACGGGATGCTCATGCATCTCATGGGGCTGTGGCACCGGTTGTAAAAAAATGTGAGGGCAACAACATTTTGCGTTTCGAAAATGTTGTTGCCCTCGTTTTTCGTTCACGTCACGGCAGCGTCTTGAACTGGCTGAAAGGCCAGAAGACGAGCATGGCCTTGCCTTTGATAAGGCTGTACGGGACGAAGCCGACGTCGGCGAAGCGGCTATCCTCGGAATTGTTGCGGTTGTCGCCCATGACGAAAACCGTGCCATCCGGGACGGTGGCTTTCGGGTATTCGCTGCGCGTCTTTTCGAGGATGTAGTCCTCATTCAGCATCTGGTCGTTGACGTAGACGCGGCCATCCTTGATCTCGATCGTGTCGCCCGGCGTCGCGATGACGCGCTTGATGAAGTCGCGCGACTGGTCGCGCGGATATTTGAAGACGAGGATCTCGCCTTTCTCCGGCGCGCGCAGGCTGTAGATGAATTTGTTGACGACGAGGCGCTCCTGCGATTGCAGCGTCGGCCGCATGGACGGGCCGTCGACGATGTAGAGCTCCACGATGAACTGACGGATGAGGAAAGCCAGCACGACGGCTACGACAATGGAAATGATCCAGTCCTTTGCTTCCTCGCCTAATGAACTCATTCGATATTTTCCTCCTGAAAAACAACTTCCATAAAATCTGCGTCAACCCATAAAAGACTGGAGCGTGTCATAAAATGCGGGATACGAGATATTCACGCAGTCCGGGCGGTCAATGACGACGCCCTGCCCTGCCGCGCCGAGGATGGCGAGCGACATCGCCATGCGGTGATCGTCGTAGCTCGCGACGTCCGCGCAACGCACGGGCGTGCCGCCATGGATGACGAGGCTGTCTTCGCCTGCTTCGACGCTGCCGGGCGCGAGCTTGTTCCACTCGTCGGCGATGGCCTGCAGGCGATCCGTCTCCTTCACGCGAAGCTCGCCAGCGCCCGTGATGACCGTGTCGCCGTCCGCGAAGAGCGCGGCGACGGCGATGGCTGGGATCTCGTCGATGAGGCGCGGCATCATCGCTTTGCCGAATGTCGTGCCATGGAGTTTTGATGACGTGATCACGAGGTCAGCGGCTTCCTCGCCGCCGCTCGTGCGCTCGTTCGTGCGCTCGATCTTTGCGCCCATGGCCGCGAGCACGTCGAGGATGCCCGTGCGCGTGACGTTCGTCCCGACGTTTTCGAGCGTGAGATGGCTGCCCGGCACGAGCGATGCGAGCACGAGCCAGTATGCTGCCGAGCTGATGTCGCCCGGCACCTCGATGGCCTCGGGCGCGACATATTCCTCGTCTGCAACGGGACGGATCGTGACGGCTGTGCCGTCCTGCTCCGTCGCGACGCCGAACGCCGCGAGCATTTTTTCCGTGTGGTCGCGTGACGTCACGGGCTCGACGACCGTCGTCGGAGCGTCGGCGAACATGCCAGCGAGCAAAATCGCTGATTTCACCTGCGCGCTCGCGACGGGACTCTCGTACGTCATGCCGTGCAGCCGCGCGCCAGGGTCACAGACCGTGATGGGCAGCAACGTGTTGTTTTTGCGACCAACGATGCGCGCGCCCATTTGTGATAAGGGCTTGATGACACGTCCCATCGGGCGTTTCGACAGTGATGCGTCGCCTGTGAACGTCGCGAGGAACGGCTGCGGCGCCAAGAGCCCCATGAGCAGTCGCAGCGTCGTGCCGGAATTGCCAGCGTCGAGGATGCACGCGGGCTCTTGCAGGCCGTGCAGGCCGTTGCCCGTCACGATGAGCTCCGTGTCGCTCACCATTTCCACCGTTGCGCCGAGCGCTTTCATGCACGCAACGGTCGACAGGCAGTCCGCCGCATGGAGGAAATTCGTGATGCGCACGGGCGTCCGGCCGAGCGCGGAAAACATGACACTGCGGTGCGAGACGGACTTGTCGCCCGGGATGCGCAGACGTCCCGTGAGGCCTCGCGCGAGCGGGGCGATTTTTTTCTGTTCCATGGTATGCTCCTCAATCATTCCAAACGCTGTAGCTGCCGGCCGCGACGCCCATCGAGAACGCCGCCTGCAGGTTGTAGCCGCCTGTGAACGCGTCGACATCGACGAGCTCGCCGGCGAAATAGAGGCCGGGCACGAGCTTCGACTCCATCGTGCGCGGGTCGATCTCCTTGACGCTGACGCCTCCCGCCGTGACGATGGCCTCGTCGATGGGGCGCGTTTTCGTGATGGTCAGCACGAGGTGCTTTAGCGCGTCCGCGAGCCGCCCGCGCTCTTCCGTTGTAATCTGATGGACGGGCTTTTCCGTGTCAAGATACGCCGCATCGATGACGATGGGGATCAGTCGGCCCGGCAGGAGGTCGACAAGCGCGTTCTTGAGTTCCTTGCGCTGGTATGTTTCAAAATCGCGCAAGATGCGCGCGTCGAGCTTTTCGGGCGTCAGCGCGGGCTTCAAATCCATTTCAAGTTCCACGAACCGTTTTTCATACAATGCCCGCGCCGCTTCGCGTGACAGCGACAGAATGATCGGCCCTGTCACGCCGAAATGCGTGAACATCATTTCGCCGAAGAGGTTCTGCCGTTCCTCGCCGTCGACGAGCAATTTGCAACGCACGTTGCGGAGCGACAGTCCTTGCACGTCCTTTGGCCACGTCTCTTCCGTTTCAAGCGGCACGAGCGACGGCAGGATGGGCGTGACGGTATGACCGAGGGCTCGGGCAATCGCGTAACCGTCACCCGTCGAGCCCGTGCCCGGGTACGACGCACCGCCCATGGCGAGGATGACGGCATCGGCCGGATAGGCCGCGCCCGTCGTCGTGCGCACGCCGATGACGCGGCCGCCGTCGAGCAACACATCACGCACGGCCGTCTCCGTCTCGATCGTCACGCCGAGCTCGTGGAGGCGGTGCACCATGGCATCGACGCAGTCGAGCGCGTGGTCGCTCTGCGGGAAAACGCGGTTGCCCCGCTCGACTTTGAGCGGCACGCCCTGGTCTTCGAAGAACCGCATGACATCCTGATTGTCGAACGCCGCGAACGCGCTGTGCAGGAACGCGCCGTTGCCCTTGAACTGGCGGATGATCTCCGGGACGTCCGCCGCGTTCGTGACGTTGCAGCGCCCCTTGCCCGTGATCATCATCTTGCGGCCCGGGCGCTTCATTTTTTCGAGCAGCGTGACGGCTGCGCCGTTCTCCGCCGCCGTGATGGCCGCCATCATGCCGGCCGGGCCGGCGCCGGCGACTACGATATGCTTCATTTGCGTGACCTTCCCGCCGTCTTCGACCGCGCAGGCTGTTCCTGCGCGATGCCCGCGAGCTGGCGCAGGTGCACGAGTTCCGCTTGCGTGAGCTTGCGGTGCTTGCCGCGCGGCACGCCTGCGAGCGTCAGGCCGGCGAACGTCGTGCGCTTCAGCGCCTTGACGTCGCAGCCGACGGCCTCAAACATCCGGCGCACCTGGCGGTTGCGTCCTTCGTGGATCGTGATCTCGACGCGCGCTTCCGCGCCGTCCGATGCGAGCACGCGCACGAGCGCCGGCGCCGTCCGGCCGTCATCGAGGTCGACGCCCTCCGTCAGGCGGATGAGCGCCGCCTGCGTCGGCGCAGGCTGGACGCGCGCGATGTACGTCTTGTCGACTTGCTGTTTCGGATGCAGCAAGCCGTTCGTCAACGCGCCGTCATTCGTCAAGAGCAGCAGACCTTCCGTGTTGTTGTCGAGACGCCCGACGGGATAGATGCGCTCCTTGACCTCAGGCAGGAGGTCGAGCACCGTGCGCCGCCCGCGGTCGTCCGCGACCGTCGTGATATAGCCTTTCGGCTTGTTGAGCAGGAAATAGACGTGCTGCTCCTGCGCGCGGACGAGCCGGCCGTCGACCGTGATGCGCACGGCCGCAGCGTCGAACTTCGCGCCGAGCTCCGTCACGGTCGTGCCGTCGACGGCGACGTGCCCGTCCGCGATGAGCTTTTCCGCATTTCGCCGCGAGGCGACACCCGCCTGCGCGAGGATTTTCTGCAAACGTTCTTCCATCATTTTCCTCCCGTGCGGATGCCCAAAAGCGCAGAAACGTTTTTCCAAAGCGTCAAAAAGAACGATTTCCGCTCCGCGCCCTGCATGGCGACGAGGTCGGTTGTCGCGACTTCGCGGCCTTCGTACAACACGCGCAACGTGCCAACGACATCGCCTTTTTTGACAGGCGCTTTGATATCACGCGGCAGGTCGACCTGCTGCTCGTAGCCCGCTGCGCCATCGATGGCCGGCAGCACGACCGTCTCTTTCGCCTGGACGCCGATGCGCCGCGTGCGGCCGCCCGTGACGGCGACCGTGCCGACCTGCGTCCCCTCGCGCACGACCGTCGTGCGGTCGATGTGCGCAAAGCCGTAGTCGAGCAGCAGGATCGAGTCGTTCCACATCCAATTGCTGTCGAGCACGACGGACACGAGCTGGATGCCGTCACGCTTCGCGCCTGCGACGAGGCAGCGCCCCGCCGCATCCGTGTAGCCCGTCTTGACGCCGTTGCCGCCCTCGTAGAGCCAGAGCATCTGGTTCTCGTTGCGCAGGCGGTGCGTGTCGTCTTTCACCCACGGGAACGTGATTTCCTTCGTGCTGACGATGTCCTCGAACTCGGGGAGCGAGTAGCCGTACGCTGCGATGAGCGCCATGTCGTGCGCCGTTGTGTAGTGCGCGTCGTCCGGCAGGCCGTTCGCGTTGACGAAATTCGTATCGCGCGCGCCGAGCTCGTGCGCCTTGTCCGTCATGAGCCGCGCGAACCGGTCGACCGAGCCCGCGATGTGCTCGGCGATCGCGACGGTCGCGTCGTTGCCCGAGTGCATCATCATGCCATAGAGCAGTTCGCGCAGCGTGATCTCGTCGCCCTCTTCGAGCCAGAGCGTCGAGCCCTCCGTGCCGGCCGCATGCTTGCCGACTCTCACGACGTCATCGAGGTTGCCGTTTTCAAGCGCGACGATGAGCGTCATGATCTTCGTCGTGCTCGCGGGGAACCGCCGCTCGTCCATGTTGCGCTCATAGAGCACGCGCCCCGTCCGCGCCTCGAGCACGACGGCGCTGCGCGCCGTGACGCTCGGCAGCCGGTCGTTTGCATCGAGCACGAGCCCGTCGACCTTCGGCGTGTCCTTCGGCGCTTTCTTGATGATGTCATCGGCGAGCGCCGCCGACGCCTCGCCCGTCACGAGCGTGAGCACGACGGCGCAGCTCACGAGCGCGGTGACAAATTTTTTCTGATATACTGAACTCAATGAGAAAATCCAACCTTCATCTTCGTTTTGATTGCATACCGTTTCATTCTAACATTCGCGGCGCGTGTTTGCAATGAAAATAAAAAAGCGCGCACGCCCCAAAACGTTTCGTGCGCGCACCCGCGCGTCATCCTATGTGCAATTTGTTTTGTCGTACAAGGGACCCTTTCCACCGCAAGCGGTCCCCCTTCCCCTGAGGGGAAGGCTGCGGGAGGTGTTGTCAGCGAATATGCACGGCATCGTCGCCGAGCACGTCGGCGAGCGCCTTGCGCACGTCGGCGCCGCCTTGCAGCCAATGCGATTCCGTCGTCTTGCGCCAGCGGCCTTTCATCTGCAGATACACGACGTGCGTGCCGTGGAATTCCTTGAAAATCGCGCCGAGCGCGTCGTACGTCGCCTGGCCGTCCTTCTCCGCCGGGATCTTGACGAAATACTCCGGCTGGTAGTCCGTGAGCTCCCAGATGTCGTCGACGAGCAGCTTCGTCGCGTCGTCCTGGATGTCGACGTGCCCTTGCAGCACGACGGCCTCGTCGACGACGCATTGGTTGACGTGCTCATAGAACACGCGCGGGAAGATGATGGTCTCGAGCGTGTCCGTGAAATCTTCGAGCGTGCCGAAGCACATCGTCTCGCCTTTCTTCGTCGTGATGCGCTTCATCTCCGTGAAGAGGCCAGCGATGCGCACGGTCTGCTTGTCGCGGATGCCGGCTTCTTCGCCGGCCTTGACATCGGAGATGGAGACGAGGTTGTCAATGATATCCTTGTACTTGTCGAGCGGATGGCCCGTGATGTAAAAGCCTGTCGTCTCCTTTTCCCATGCGAGGATCTCGTCTTGGCTCGCCTCGGGGATGTCCGGCAGCTCGAGCTCCGCGGCCTCATCGAGCACCTCCGCGCCGAACAGGCCGAGCTGGCCGCTCATCGCGTCGCGCTGCTTGCGCTGCGCCTCGCCCATGGCCTTGTCGAGCACGGCGAGCAGCTGGCTGCGCCTAGCCTTGAGCGTGTCGAACGCACCGCAGCGGATGAGGCTCTCAACGGCGCGTTTCGACAGTGTGCGCGCATCGACGCGCGCGCAAAAATCGACGAGCGACGTGAACGCGCCGTGCTCCGTGCGCTCCTGCGTCACGACTTTCAGCGCGTTCTCGCCGACGTTGCGCACGGCCGCGAGGCCGAAGCGGATGGCCGGCCCGTCGACGGTGAAATACGCCTCGCTCGCGTTGATGTCGGGCGGCAGGATGGGGATGCCCATGCGGCGGCATTGCTCGATGTAACCCGAAACCTTGTCCGTGTCCATGACGCTCGTCAGCATCGCCGCCATGAACTCCTGCGGGTAATGCGCCTTGAGATACGCCGTCTGCCACGCGACAAGCGCGTACGCCGCGCTGTGCGACTTGTTGAAGCCGTAGTCGGCGAAATGCGTGAGGAGGTCGAAGATCGTGTTCGCGAGCCCCATCTCGATGCCGTTCTTTTTGCAGCCGTCGAGGAAGTTCTGCTTCTGCCCCATCAGGATCTTCGCTTTTTTCTTGCCCATCGCGCGGCGCAGGAGGTCGGCTTGCCCGAGCGTGAAGCCCGCGAGCACCTGCACGATCTGCATGACCTGCTCCTGATACAGCACGACGCCGAACGTCTCCTTGAGGATCGGTTCGAGGAGCGGATGCATGTATGTGACTTCCTTCTCGCCGTGGCGGCCGGCGATGAAGTCCTCGACCATGCCCGAGCCCAAAGGCCCCGGGCGGTAGAGCGCGACCGTCGGGATGAGGTCGGCGAATTCCTGCGGCGCGAGGTCTTTGACGAGCTGCGTCATGCCGCTCGATTCCATCTGGAACACGGCGCCCGTCTTGCCGTCGCAGAGCATCTTCGCGGTCAGTTCGTCTTTCAAAGGAATCTTTTCGATGTCGATCGTCTCGCCGCGATTTTTTTTGACGTGCTGGATGCAGTCCGTGATGACCGTGAGCGTTCGGAGGCCGAGGAAGTCCATCTTCAGCAGGCCGAGCTCCTCGACGTGATCCTTGTCGTACTCCGTGACAAGCGTGCCGTCCGACATCGAAACGGGAACGTAGTCCGTCAGCGGATGGCGCGCGATCACGACGCCGGCCGCGTGCGTCGAGCTGTGGCGCGGCAGGCCTTCGACCTTGCGCGCCATGTCGATGAGGCGGTGCACCTCGTCGCTCTCCTCGTACGCCTTGCGGAAATCCGCTGATTCCTTCAGCGCCTTGTCGAGCGTCATCTTCAGCTCGTTCGGCACGAGCTTCGCGACGTCCGAGACCTGCGCATACGGCAGGTTCATCGCGCGGCCGACGTCGCGGATTGCGCCCTTCGCTGCCATCGTTCCGAACGTGACGATCTGCGCGACATGATCGTAGCCGTAGCGCTCCTTGACGTACTCGATGACTTTTTCACGCTGGATGTAGTCGAAATCGACATCGATATCCGGCATCGACACGCGCTCCGGGTTCAGGAAGCGCTCGAACAGCAGATCGTATTTCAGCGGGTCGAGGTTCGTTATGCCGAGGAGGTACGCGACGATCGAGCCCGCCGCCGAGCCGCGCCCAGGCCCGACGCCGATGCCATGCTCGCGCGAATAGTTGATGAAATCCCAGACGATGAGGAAATAGCTGTCATAGCCCATGCGGTGGATGATGCCGAGCTCATGCTCGAGGCGCTCGTGCACGGCGTCATCTGCCTGTGGGTAGCGTTCCGGCAGCGCTTGTTCGCACAGGTAGCGCAGATACGCCTCATCATCCTTGTGCGGTGCAGGAATCGGATAGTACGGCAGCTGGATATGGCCAAACTCGAACGACACGTTGCAGCGCTCCGCGATTTTCACCGTGTTCTCGATGGCCTCGGGGCAATCGGGGAACAACGCAGCCATTTCCTCCGGGCTTTTCAGATAGTAGTCGTCGCTGTTGAACCTCATGCGGTCAGGGTCGTCGACGGTCTTGCCCATCTGGATGCACAGCAGGATATCGTGGAACTCGCTGTCCTCGCGCTTCACATAATGGCTGTCGTTCGTCGCGACAAGGCCGACGCCGTACTTGTGCGCGAGCTCGATGAGCCCTTTGTTCGCCTTGCGCTCCTCGGGCAGGCCGTGATTCTGGATTTCCAGGAAATAATTGTCCTTGCCGAAGATGTCGATGTACTCGCGCACGAGCGCATCGGCCTTGTCGTAGTTGCCCGCAATCAGCGCGCGCGGCACCTCGCCGGCGACGCAAGCCGAGAGGCAGATGATGCCCTCGTGATATTTCCTGAGGAGCTCGTGGTCGACGCGCGGCTTGTAATAAAAGCCCTCGATGTTTGCATACGACACGAGCTTCACGAGGTTGCGATAGCCTTCCTGATTTTCCGCGAGCAAGATCAGATGATAATACTTCACGCCGTTCACTTCGGCGCGTTCCTTCCGATCGCCCGGCGCGACATAGACCTCGCAGCCGATGACCGGCTTCACGCCCTGCGCGATCGCTTCCTTGTAAAAATCAACGACGCCATACATCGCGCCGTGATCCGTGATGGCGATCGCGTCCATGCCCGCCGCCTTCGTCGTCGCGATGAGCTCCGGGATGCGGCTCGCGCCGTCGAGCAAGCTGAACTCCGTGTGAACATGAAGGTGCGCGAACGGGATGTCAGATGTTTTTTGTGCTTCGTTTTTTTCTTCTTCCGGCAAACGGCTCACCTCATCCTTTTCTTTTTGCTTCGTGTTCCTATTTTACACGAAACTATGCTAGAATGAAAGAATCAATCCATGGAGGTGCTCTTCATGCCGAAAGTCACGCGCGACGACATCCCGAACTGGTTCCAGAAAAAGACGGGATTCGACGTCGACATCAACGAACTGAAAAAAGCGGCCGAGCTCGACCGCATCGCCTGCTCGGACGAGCCGATGAAAGTCATCCGCGACCTCTGGGGCATCGGCCCGCGCGAACTCGAAAAGCTCCTCGGCGCGCCGACGCGCACCGTCGAGCAATGGTACTACGCGAAGCCGTCGCGCCCCGCGTCGTGGGTCGTGCGCCTCGTCGTCGAGAAATGCGCGGAATATCATGAAAAGCATCCGTTAAATCATGCAAAAACGAAGCATTGAGCAGCCTTTTTAACGACCGTTTCATTGACATTCGTCCTACAATTCTCTATACTTTATGAAAACAGTTACATCTGCTGCACGAAAGATTTTTCATCTTCCTGCAAAGTGCAAGACAGGGCAACGGCGCCGTGACACACGCGCCGTGCCCTGTCTTTTTTGCTGTTTTCATTTCACATCCAAAGGGTGGTCACTATGGGATTAGCAGATCTGCAAAAGCACGTCCACGTCATCAACGAGCAGATGGCGCGCTACGGCGTGAAGTTCGGCATTTACAAGAACGGCACGTACAACGAGCGGCTGTTCCCGTTCGATCCGATCCCGCGCATCATCGAGATGGACGAGTTCGGCTTGCTCGAGCGCGGGCTGCGGCAGCGCGTCGATGCGCTGAACCGGTTCCTCGCCGATATCTATGCGGACAAGAACATCATCCGCGACGGTGTCGTGCCGGAGGAATTCGTCTACCGTTCGCCCGGCTACCTCGCGCAATGCGAGGGCATCGCGCCGCCGAAGGGCATCTATAGCCACATCTCGGGCATCGACCTCGTCAAGGGGAAGAACGGCATATGGTACGTCCTCGAGGACAACCTGCGCATCCCGTCCGGCGCGTCATACCCGCTCATCGCGCGGCAGCTCTGCCGCCAGTGCTGCCCGCAGACGTTCCGCGAGCGCTCGATCCGCGACAATCGCAGCTACGGCGTCGCGCTGAAAGCCGTCATGGATCATGTGAACTGCGGCGGCATCAACGTCATCCTGACGCCGGGCCGCTACAACTCCGCGTACTTCGAACACTCGTATCTCGCGGAGCAGTCTGAGTCCGTGCTCGCCGAGAGCATGGACCTCTACGTCGAGAACAACTGCGTGTTCTACCGCAGCAATCACGGGCCGGTCAAAGTCGGTGCCATTTATCGCCGCCTCAGCGACGACTTCATGGACCCGCTGTGCTTCCGTCCCGACTCCGTCATCGGCGTGCCGAACCTCATGGCCGCATACCGCGCCGGGAACGTCGCCATCCTCAACACGCCGGGCAACGGCGTTGCGGATGACAAGGGCATTTATTACTTCGTGCCGAAGATGGTGAAATATTATCTCGATGAAGAGCCCATCCTCGAAAACGCGCCGACGTACCTGCCGTATTTCAAGGACGACATGGACTACACGCTCGAGCATCTCGACGAGCTCGTCATCAAGGACGTCGCCGAGGCCGGCGGATACGGCGTCGTGTTCGGCAGCGCCCTGCCCGCTGAGAAAAAGCAGGCGCTGAAAGAAAAAATCAAGGACGAGCCGCGCCGCTTCATCTCGCAGCAAGTCATCGACTTCGAGGACTTGCCCGTCATGGACGGCAAGCAGGTCGTCGGCCGCAAGGCAGATCTCCGCGCGTTCGTGCTTTCGGGCGATGCGACGTACGTCTGGCCGTGCGGCCTCACGCGCTTCTCGCGCAACCCGTCGAGCTTCATCGTCAACTCGTCACAAGGAGGAGGCTTCAAGGACACATGGGTTCTCTCACGTTAAGCAAAATTGACCGTCTCTACTGGATGGGACGCTACGCCGAGCGCGTCAACACGTCGCTGCGGTTCCTCATGAAATATTACGACCAGCTCATCGACGGTCATCCGATGGATCACCGCGAAATCTGCGAGCGCCTGACCGTGCCGGACATCTACACGAGCAACGAAGATTTCATCCAGCGCTTCACGTTTGACGAAAACAATCCCGACTCCATCTACACGGCCGCCGACCGCATGCTCGGCAACGGCATGATGCTGCGCGAGACAATCTCGTCGGGCACGCTGTCGTATCTCCAAATGGCGTTCAACGACCTCGTCGCCGCAAAGAAGAGCGACTGCCCGATGATCGAGGCGCAGGCCATGATTGATTCCATCATGGCCTTCCGCGGCAGCTTCGACGACAGCGTCGAGGACGAAGGCGTGCGGAACGTCGTGAAGTGCGGCTGGACAGCCGAGCGGCTCGTCCTGTACCTGCGGCTCGGCATTGCCGACCGCATGTGCTTGAAGGAAATGGGCAAGCTCATCGACCGCGTGAAGCGCACGCCCGTGCGCACGCGCTCGTTCGCTTTCGCGGAGCTTCTGAAAGCGGCGGCCGTCGGCGACGGAGGCAAGCTCCCCGACGAACGGGGCGATCTCATCCATGCCGCTGAAGAGCTCGTTGAAATTTGAAACGCCTCGCTTTTTACTTCGAGACGCGCAATACGTATTCGTCGCCTGTGAACGAGCATGACTTCCTCCTGCGCTGCATTCCGCAAGAGCGGCCGGAACAGCGCATCATTGATATGAAGCTCGATGTGAAGCCTCTCGTCACGGGCGGCAACTTCGGCGTGGACAGCTTTGGCAACCGCACGTTCACCGGGCGCGTGCCCTCTGGCCACACGCGCTTCTCGTATTGCGTGAACGGCACGGCCGTACGCGACGAAAGCGCGCGGCAGCCCTGCCCGCGCCCGCTGCGCATCTACTCGTATCCCTCGATCCTCACGCGCCCGTCCGAGACGCTGCGGACGCTGCTCGAGAGCATCCCCGTCGCGGACAACGACCGCGCGCAGGCCGAGCTCTTCCAGCACGCCGTCTACGACTACATGACGTACAAGACGGGCGTCACGAACATCCGCACGACGGCGGCCGAGGCCGCGCTCTGCCGCAAAGGCGTCTGCCAGGACTTCACGCACATCTTCCTCGCGCTCTGCCGCATGCGCCGCATCCCCGCGCGCTACGTCAGCGGCCTGCCCGTCGGCGAAGGCGCGAGCCACGCGTGGGCCGAGATCTGGTATCAAGGCCGCTGGTACGGCATCGACGCGACACGCAACTGCGTTGCCTCCGAAACGTACCTGAAATTCTGCTCCGGCCGCGACTTCACCGACTGCCCCATCGAGCAAGGCGTCTTCTGGGGCAGCGGCACGCAAGCGCAGGAAGTGTATACGCGGATGGATGACATCACAGCTACAGAATGAAAATGCTGCCCACGATTTCACGGGCAGCATTTTTCATGCGTTATTACATTCTATTCGCCATATTCATCTAAGAACTCTGCTACCGTCATAATCTGCGGTGTCTCCAAGTCAAGCACCCGAAAATCCTTATCGCCCGTGACAAACACATCCACGCTTTCCAAGAGCGCCGTCGCCAGGATTGGCGAATCCTTCTGATCGCGCATGGACGGGAAATTTTCCATCGTGAGATTTTTCGGCGTATGCACGAGCTCGAACGGCAGTTCGAAGAAGAATTGTTCGATTGCCTGAACACGGCTCGGAAATTTCCGTTTCGCTACGAGCCGCAATTCTTCGATAACGTAATCACACAACACCAAATGATGATGGGAACAGACCTCAAACAAGAACTATTGCATTTGCCGCGACGGAAAAAAGATAGCCGACACGAGGATATTCGTGTCCAACATGATTCTCATGGATCAGTACCCCCGCACTTCCTTGCGTATCTCTTTCATATAGTCCTGCATATCCTCTTCCGACGCAAATCCTGCTTCTGCCGCCGCGCCTTCGAATGCTTTCTGGACGTGCTGGAATGCCACGAGCGCGGCGTTATCAAAGTAAAAACGTCCGTTTTCTTCTTGGATGACGATCTTGTCGCCGGTCTTGAGCTGCAATTTTTTCCGAACAGCAATCGGCAACGTGATTTGTCCCTTGCTCGAAACTTTTGCCACTTCCATACAATCATCTCCCTTACATTCTTTACATTTATTGTACGTCGTAAAAAATCATGTGTCAACGAAAAAGGACGTCCGCATCCATCTATGTGATGCGTGACGTCCAGATTTTTTGCGATTTTTCAATGCAATCCCACCATCGTCCCGACGAGATGCACGACGAAGGCGACGAGCCAGGCAATCGTGCATTGGGTGATGACGGTGAGGAGCGCGTTTTTGCCGCCCGACTCGCGCTTCACGGTCGCAATGGCCGCGACGCACGGCGTGTAGAGCAGCGTGAACACGAGGAACACGAATGCCGTGAACGGCGTGAAGAGCGCTTGGAGCGCGGCAATGTTCTCGCCCGTCAGCACGGTGAGCGTCGAGACGAGCGTCTCCTTCGCCGTGAATCCCGTGAGGATGGCCGTCGCGACGCGCCAGTCGCCAAAACCGAGCGGCGCAAAGAGCGGCGCGATGATGCGGCCGATGGCGGCGAGCAGGCTCTCGTCCGGCGTCGCGGCCGGGTTGAGCTGCGCGTCAAACATCTGCAAGAACCAGATGACGATGGACGCGACGAAGATGATCGTGAACGCCTTCATGACGAAGCCTTTCGACTTGTCCCAGACGAGGCGCACGACGCTTTTCGCTGACGGAATGCGGTAGTTCGGCAGCTCCATGACGAACGGCACGGGCGCACCGCGGAAGCGCGTGCGGTCGAGGAGCAGCGCGTACACGATGCCGCAGACGATGCCGAGGATGTAGAGCGAAATCATCACGAGCGCCTGATAACGCGGCGGGAAAAACGCGCCGATAATGAGCGTGTAGATCGGCAGCTTCGCGCTGCAACTCATGAAAGGCGTGAGGAGAATCGTCATCTTGCGGTCGCGGTCGGACGACAGCGTGCGCGTCGCCATGATGGCGGGGACGGAACAACCGAAGCCGACGAGGAGCGGCACGATGCTGCGCCCCGAGAGGCCGATGCGCCGCAGCAGCCGGTCCATGACGAACGCGACGCGCGCCATGTAGCCCGTGTCCTCGAGGATGGACAAAAAGAAATACAGCGTGACGATGATCGGCAGGAAGCTGATGACCGTGCCGACGCCCTGCACGATGCCGTCGATGACGAGCGCGTGCATGACGGGGTTCACATCCGCCGCCGTGAGGCCGGCGTCGATGGCGTCCGTCACCTCGCCGACGAGCCATTCCATGCCGCTCGTGAGGACCGCGCCGATGCCGTTGAACGTCATGACGAAGATGAACGCCATGATGGCGAGGAAAATCGGGATGGCCGTGTACTTGCCCGTCAGATACCGATCCATCTGCGCGCTGCGCTTGTGCTCCTTGCTCTCGTGCGGCCGCACGACCGTCTCCTTGCAGAGGTTCGTGAGGAAGGAAAAGCGCATATTCGCGAGCGCCGCTTCGGCGTCGAGGCCGCTTTCCTCTTCCATGACGCGGGAAATCTGGTCATAGATGGGCTTCTGGTCCACCGGAATGCGAAGCTTCGCCTCGACGAGCGGATCGTGCTCGATGAGCTTCGTCGCCGCGAAGCGCAGCGGCAGCTTCGCCTTTTCCGCGAGCGGCTCGATGAGATGCGCCATGGCGTGGATGCCGCGATGCACGGCGGCCACGGGGTCGTCGGGGTCGTTGCTGTCGACGCAGAAATCGATGCGCGCCGGTCGCTCATGATTGCGCGCGACATGCAGCGCATGGTCGACGAGCTCCTCGATGCCCTCGTTTTTCGCCGCCGCGATGGGGATGACCGGGATGCCAAGCGCCGCCTCGAGCTCGTTGACGTGGATGTGGCCGCCGTTCGCGCGTACCTCGTCCATCATATTCAGCGCGAGCACCATCGGAATGCCGAGCTCCATGATTTGCATCGTGAGATAGAGGTTGCGCTCGAGATTCGTCGCGTCGACGATGTTGATGATGCCGTCGGGATGCGCGTTCAAGAGGAAATCGCGCGTGACGATCTCCTCATTCGAGTACGGCGACAGCGAGTACACGCCCGGGAGATCCGTCACGCGCGCGTTCGCGTGCAGCTTCATCTGCCCGTCCTTGCGGTCGACCGTCACGCCCGGGAAATTGCCGACGTGCTGGTTCGCCCCCGTCAGCTGGTTGAACAGCGTCGTCTTGCCGCAGTTCTGGTTGCCGACGAGCGCGAACGAGATCGGCGCGTCCTCGGGGATCTCCGTCGCCCGGTCGTGGTGATGGTAGCTCGGCGCGCGGTCGAGCTCGCCGACGCCCGGATGCGGGATGGAAAAATGATAGCGCGCCTCCGGCACGTTCGCGGCTTCCTCGTCGTGCAGCCCTTCCATTTGCAGCAGCCGCGCTTCCTCAAGGCGCAGCGTCAGCTCGTAGCCGCGCACTTTCACCTGGATGGGATCGCCCATCGGCGCGCACTTCACGACCTCGACGTGCGTGCGCGGCGTCAATCCCATGTCGAGCAGGTGGTGACGGAGCGCGCCCGTCCCCTGCACGACACGGATGAGCGCCGCCTCGCCCGGCTGCAGTTCATCTAGTGTCATCAATCTGTTGTTGCCCCTTTTGTGTTGTTGCTCATTGTTTCATTCTCTAGCCACTATCATACTCTCTCCACGCGGCCTGCGCAACAACGCGCGCATTCTGGTAAATCACATACGCCCACGTGCCGCTCCACGGATCCGTGTCCATCTGACAGCCGCCGTCCGTATAAACGATCACGTCCCGCAACGGGTCAGGAAGATAACGATATTTCTTCAGATTCTTCGCGGCCATTTCCTCTGTAATCGGCTTTCCCACATCCTCCGTGCCATCCGGCAGATAACGCGGCCCTGGCTCGATGAGGGACGCCGAATGTCCTGGTTGCGCCTCGATGAAATGAATCGCTGAAAGAATCATGTCATCCGTGAGTTCTGGATATTTTTCTCCGAGCTGTTTCTTGAGATATTTCTGCATATCGCGCATCGCCGGCAGATATGGCGGGCCTAGGTGAAACCACTCAGGATATTCATATGCGAGAATCGTGAGCGCATAAAGGCGTTTCGTCTCGAAGAGATGCTGCTTCTCCTGCTTTTTGACGAGATCACGTTCCCGCTTCTCGCAAATGGGACACCAACCGCCCCCCCAGAATAGCATTGACAGGCTTGCTGAACGTGTGGCCATACGAGCATTCCACAAAAAGAAACGGCGTCTGCTTCTTCCCGAGCCGCTTCACCTTCCAAAGCGTCCCGCCGCGCGCCGCTGCAATCATCTGCAGTTCTTCATCCGTCCATGCGTGTGCCATAAATCTTTCCCATACAATCAAACAGCTTGTCGAACAAAATTTTTCTTTATGAATTTATTCGCCTTACGCCATTCATTTTCCTTCCTTGCAAGAACTCGCGCAAATAAAAAGAGACCGCTGCATCTCTGCAACAGTCTCTCGCATCTCAAAAATTTCAGCAGGCCATGCGCTCCGCTTTCGCGTCAGCGGCCTTCATGCGCTCGACGAACGCGTCCGTGACGTGGAACTCGAGGCGCGTGACGCTCGGCGTGCTGAACGCTTCGACGAACGCCTGATCGCCGAAGACTTTCGCGAGCTCGGCAGGGTTCGCCGCGATACCTTCCTCGGCAAGGTATCGGACGAGGATCTTGTAGTCCATCGGCGCGGCGTTAGCCTGCGTGCCGTCCGCTTCGTAAACGAGGAACGACGGCTCTTCATGCGTGCCCGTGAAGACGAGGACGCGGTCGGCGCCGACGCCCTGATGGCGGTCAGCGAGCAAGCGGATGGCGGCAGCGCCCGGCATGACGCGCATCGTGCTTCCGTTCAGAACCATGTATTCTTTCTCGGCCGTCGTATAGTTTTTGATCATCATCATGTCGGTCGCCTCCGTTTCACTTTCTGCGCTTAGTATAACAGGCATTTTCCGCGATAAAAATGCAAGAAGTGTTCTTTATATTGCAAAAAATGCTTTCTGCTTCTATAATGGACAAAACGCATGATTTGCTTGGGAGGCGAACGATTTGGAGACGTACGAGAAGAAAGGCTACCTGCTGCGCGATTTCCGCGTGTTCCGCTTGAAGGACGAGCGGCTGCGGCCGATCCCATTCCACTATCACGATTTCCACAAGATCATCTTGTTCCTCGGCGGCGATGCCGACTACATCATCGAGGGGCGCAGCTATCCGCTCGTGCCGCGCGACATCATCTTCGTCTCCGCCGGCGAGATCCATCGGCCCGTGCTGCGCCCCGCGCCATACGAGCGCATCGTCATCTACGTCGCGCCGGCGTTCCTCGCGCGCTGCACGCGGCAAAAAGACGACCTCGCCGCGTGCTTCCAGAAAGCGCGGGCGGGGTCGTCCGTCATGCATGCAGGCACGGGGCTCTCCCACGACCTGCTGTTTCATATGGAAAAACTCGAGCGCACGGCGCGCGCCGAAGGCTTCGCGAACGGGCTCTACACGGAAATCCTCTTCATCGAGTTCATGATCCTCCTGAACCGCGCCATGCTCGCGCACGAGCTCGGCGAGCTCCATGCATCATCGTACGATGAAAAGATCCAGACCGTCCTCTCGTACATCAACAGCCACCTCGACGAGGAGCTGCCGGTCGACGCGCTCGCGGCGAACGTATACCTCAGCAAATATTATCTCATGCGGAAGTTCAAGCAGGAGACCGGCTATAGCATCCACCAATACATCACGAGCAAGCGCTTGCTCGCGGCGCGCCAGATGCTCTCAGGCCCCGACGCCGTCACCGACATCTGCTACGCCTGCGGCTTCCGCGACTACTCGACGTTCTCCCGCGCATTCCGCACGATGTTTCACATGACGCCGAAAGAATGGCGCGAGCAGCTCAACGCGCTGTCTTCGCTGCCTCGATGACGGCAGCCGCCTGGCGTTCCGGCACGACTTCGTAGCGCAGGAACGTGCGCGTGAACGTGCCGCGGCCCTGGGTCTGGGAACGGAGGTCGGTTGCGTACTGGTAGAGTTCGGCCTCGGGCGCTTCGGCGTGGACGACCATCTCGCCTTTTTCGCTTGCGTCCGTGCCGAGGATGCGGGCGCGCTTGCTGTTCAGCGTGCCGATGACGCTGCCGACGTAGTACTCGGGCGCCGTGACCGTCACGCTGTCGATGGGCTCGAGCAGCACGGGTTCAGCTTCCATGACGCCTTTCTTCAGCGCGATGGCCGTCGCGGACTTGAACGAGGCCTCGGACGAATCGACGGGATGATATGAGCCGTCGTAGAGGTTGACTTTCACATCGACGACAGGATAGCCCGCGAGGATGCCGCCCGCGAACGTTTCCTGCGTGCCCTTCTCGACGGCGGGGATGAACTGGCGCGGCACGCTGCCGCCGAAGATCGTCTCCGTGAACGCATTGCCCTCGCCGGCCTGCTGCGGCGAAATCTCGAGCAGCACGTGGCCGTACTGGCCGTGTCCGCCGCTCTGCTTCTTGTACTTGCCCTCGGCCTTGACCGTCTTCTTGATCGTCTCGCGGTAGGCGATGCGCGGCTGCGTCAGCGTCAGGCCGACGTGGTATTTCGTTTCGAGCTTTTCTTCGAGCAGCTTCAGCTGCATCTCGCCGATGCCGGCGAGGATGGTTTCTTTCGTCCCCTGCTCCTTGCGCACGGCGAGCGTCGGGTCGGCTTCCGCGCATTTCGCGATGGCGGCGAACAGCTTGTCCTCTTCGCCTTTCTTCTTCGGATGCACGGCCATCTCGAGCATCGGCATCGGGAATGGCAACACTTCGTAGGCGATCGGCGCGTTCGCCGCCGCGAGCGTGTCGCCTGTCTGGACGTTCGCGAGCTTCGCCGTGGCGACGATGTCGCCGGCGTGCGCGACGGCGACGCTGTGCGATTGCTTGCCGCGCAGCGACTGGAGCGCGCCGATGCGCTCCGTGCGTCCCGTCGTCACATCGAGCACGCTCGTGTCGGCTTTCAGCGCGCCAGAATAAATGCGCAGGTACGTCTGCCGACCGGCGAGCGGGTCGACCGTCGTCTTCCATGCGAACGCTGAGAACGCATCGCCCACTTCGCGCTCCACGAGCTCTTCCGTGCCAGGCACCGTGCCGAGCACCGTGCGCTCCGCCGGCGACGGCACATAGGCCGTGATGCCGTTCAGGAGCTTCTTCACGCCGATGTCCGCTTTCGCCGAGCCGCAGAACACGGGGAACAGCTTCCCCGCCGCGATGCCCTGCTTCAGTGCGTCGCCGACCTCGTCCTCGCTGAGCTCCTGCCCGTCGAGATATTTTTCCAAAAGCTCGTTGTTGTAGTCCGCGACGGCCTCGATGAGCGTCTGGCGCGCCACGTCCACGTCCGCGTCCAGATATTCCGGGATGTCCGTCACGACGCAATCGTCCTCGTCATGCGGGACAATCTTGCCGTGCATCTTCAGCAAATCGACGACGCCTTGGAACGCCGCCTCCTGGCCGATGGGCAGCTGCACGGGCACGACGCCGTTGCCGAAGCGCACGCGCAATTCGTCGACGACGGCATGGAAATCCGTGTGCTCGCGATCCATCTTGTTGATGAAGAAGAGGCACGGGAGCTCCTGCTCTTTCGCGAGGTTCCAGAATTTTTCCGTCTCGACCTCGATGCCGGAATGCGCCGAGACGACGAGCACAGCCGCGTCCGCCGCGTTCATGGCCTCGATGGCCTCGCCGACGAAATCGGGATAGCCTGGCGTGTCGAGGAGGTTCAGCTTGCAATCGCCCCACTCGCACGCGGCGAGCTTCGCCTCCATCGTGAGCTTGCGCTCCTGCTCCTCGGGGCTCGCGTCAAGGAGGCTCGTGCCTTCGTCGACGCTGCCGCGCCGCTTCGCATTGCCCGTGTGATACAGCGCGTCGTCCAAGAGGCTCGTCTTGCCGCAATTGCCGTGGCCGAGGAAGACGACGTTGCGGATGTCGTTGCTCGAAAACTCTTTCATTCCGATCCCTCCAAAATGTTTTTGAGGCTCTTTGTGTTTCTCTTTCTATGATTCGCGCAACGATAAAAAAATTCCTGCCGATGTGACGTTTTTTCGTCGAATCGACAGGAATTTTTTCGTGTTTCGTTTTTGTGACGCGCTCAGGCCTCCTCGAGGCGCATGAGCATGAACGCATAGTCCGACAAACGGTTGAGGTAGCGGCGGTCGACGTCATGCACCGGCTCTTGCTCGGCGAGCCGGCAGAAGAAGCGCTCAGCGCGGCGCACGACCGTGCGCGCATGATCGAGCGCAGCGCCGCCCGGCGTCGTCCCCGGGATGAGGAACGACGTGAGCTTCGGCAGTTCGTCCTCGATGGCGTCCATCACTTTTTCGAGCTCCTTGATGTCTTTCTCCTGGATCAGCGGCTCCTTGCCCTTGCTTGCGATGTCGGCCATGAGGCTCGGCAGCCGTTTCTGCACGTCGAGGATTGCACTCTTCACGTCTTCGTTTTTCGCGAACGCGCGCGCCAGGCCGAAGACGGAGTCCGCTTCGTCGATCGTGCCGTAGACTTCGACGCGCATGCTCGCTTTCTTCACGCGCTCGCCCGTGTAGAGGCTCGTCTCGCCCGCATCGCCCGTTTTCGTGTAGACATGCATGCGGCACGCCTCCTCAGTCGTAGATTTCCGTCTCGTTGAAGAAAATATGGATTTCGCGGTTCGCGCTCTCCGGGCTGTCCGACGCGTGCACGGCGTTCTTGCGGCCGTCCGTCGCATAGAGCTTGCGGATCGTGCCGTCGGCGGCCTCCGCCGGGTTCGTCTTGCCGTGGAGCTCGCGCACGCGGTGGATGGCATCCTCGCCCATGAGCACCATCGCGACAATCGGGCCCGACGTCATGAACGAGACAAGCGGCTCATAGTACGGGCGGCCGATGTGCTCGGCGTAGTGGATGGACGCGAGGCGTTCATCCATCTGCAGCAGCTTCATCGCCGCGATGCGCAGGCCGATACCCTCGTACATCTTGATGATGTCGCCGACATGATGCGCTTCGAAGGCATCCGGTTTTATCAAAACAAGCGTTTTCTCCATCAATGTAAAATCTCCTTTTTCATAACAACTCAGCTTTATAACGTTTCGCAAGCTCCGCGTGCGCGATGGCCGACTGCTTCAGCGCCTCGATCTCGTCGTCGCGGAGTGCGCGGACGATCTTCGCCGGGTTGCCGTAGACGATGGAATTATTCGGGATCTTCTTGTGCTGCGTGATGAGCGAGCCCGCGCCGATGATGCAGTTCTCGCCGATCTCCGTGTAGCCCAAGAGAATCGCGCCCATGCCGATCAGCGTGTTCGAGCCGATGGACTTGCTGTGGATGATGGCGTTATGCCCGATGATGACGTGGCTGCCGATTGTCAGCGGGCAGTCGCCCATGACATGAACGACCGCGTTGTCCTGGATGTTCGTGCAGCGGCCGATCTGGATCGGCTGGAAGTCGCCGCGCACGACCGTATTGAACCAGACGCTCGAATCCTTGCCGATTGTCACGTCGCCCGCGACGCAGCCCGTCGGCGCGACGAACACCGTCGGATCAATCTTCGGACGCTTCCCCTTGTATGGTACGATGAGCCCCATAAAAACCGCCTCCATAAAATTCTTGTATGCTCTTGCTTGTGAAGGATTTCCGATTCGTTTTTATTATAGCCGAACAGAATGCAAATGTAAACACTCTCAAGTAAGTCGTCAAAGAATTTTTAGAACGTCGATTTCGAATCGTGGTTCTCATTGTTTCATAAGCTCGCGCAAGCGCGCAGCCTGCTGCGTGTGGATCCACGCGGCGATTTCTTTCCCCTTCACCCTCTCGGGCGCGTCGCGTCCGGAAATTTTTGCAAGGTCCTCTGCCCACGCCTCGCCGTGCACGAGATACGGCGGCAGCGCGCCGTGGTCGGCGCGCGTGACGGCGTTGAATGCGGCGAACGACAGTGGGCTCTTGCGGATGGCTAGGAGCAGCGTCGCGATCTTGCCGCATTTCGTCAGGCGCACGGCGCGCATATGCTGGCGGATGACGAACGCGGCCGCCTGCCGCCATGCTTTTGGCAAGCGCATGCGCGCATCCCACGCCGCGAGCACGTCGAGGCCTTTGAGCTCGTGGCCGTAATGATGCGGCATCATCTCTACAGGCGTCACGCCCTTGCCGATGTCGTGCGCGAGGCCGCAGAAGCGCGCGAGGACATCGTCCGTCTCGGCCGCGACCCGGTCGATGACGAGCATTGTGTGCTCGAACGCATCGCCCTCGGGATGGAACGCGACGGGCTGCGTCTTTCCAATGAGCGCTGCAATCTCGGGGAACGTAACGTCGAGCAAATCCGCTGCATGAAGCCAGCGGAAAAACGCCGACGGCCGCGCCGCCGTCAGCGCGCGCGAAAGCTCGCCAAACAAGCGCTCCGTCGGCTCATGCGCGAGCTCGTCCCGGCACACGCGCATATAGGCAATCGTCTCGTCCGTGATCGTGTAATCAAACAGCGCCGCCTGCCGCGCTGCGCGCAGCGCTCGCACAGGGTCTTCGAGGAAATGCTCTGACACGGCACGGACGCGTTGCTGTGCGACGTCCTCGCGCCCGCCGTACGGATCGTAGAGCGTGCCGTCCGGCAGCTCGCGCGCCATGGCGTTCATCGTCGTGTCGCGGCGGCAGAGGTCTTCCTCGATCGTCACGTCTGGCGAAAATGATACAGCGAAGCCGCGATAGCCCGTGCCCTGCTTGCGCTCTTTCCGCGCAAACGCGACTTCGCATGATGCGCCGTCGATCTCCACAAGGAAGACCGGGAACGATTTTCCGACGCGCGGCGCATCTGGGAACAGCGCCTGGAACGCTGCCTCCGTGATGCCGCTCACGACGTAATCCTTGTCGCTCGCCGGCACGCCGCGCAGCGCATCGCGCACGCAGCCGCCGACAAGAAAAACGCGGGCGCCATGCGCCCGCAGGTGTTCCACAAAAGCTTGCTCTGTCATCGTTTGCGCAGCTCCTCCAAAATCGCCGCCATGTCGCGCGGCAATGGCGCCTCGAAGTGCATGGGCTCGCCTGTCGCCGGATGGATGAGGTCGAGGCTCCGTGAATGGAGCGCCTGCCCTGTGATGAGCGCGGCGAACGGATGCTTGCGCTTGCCGTATTTCGGATCGCCGACGAGCGGATGGCCGATGCTCGTCATGTGCACGCGGATCTGATGCGTGCGCCCCGTCTCGAGGCGGCATTCGACCAAGGTAAACGCGCCGAAACGCTCGAGCACGCGGAAGTGCGTGACGGCCGGCTTGCCGCCCGAGACGATCGCCATCTGCTTGCGCTCCGTCGGATGGCGTCCGATCGCGCCCTTGATTGTGCCGGATTCCTCCGCGATGTTGCCGTGGACGATGGCGACGTACGTGCGCCGCGCCGTTTTCTCTTTGATCTGCTCAGCGAGCGCGACGTGCGCGCGGTCGTTTTTTGCGCAGACCATGACGCCGGACGTGTCTTTGTCGAGGCGGTGGACGATGCCGGGACGAATCTCGCCGTTGATGCCCGAGAGGTCGTCGCAATGCGCGAGCAGCGCGTTGACGAGCGTGCCCGTCGTGACGCCGGCGGCAGGATGCACAACCATGCCGCGCGCCTTGTTGACGACGATGATGTCCGCGTCCTCGTACAGGATGTCGAGCGGGATATCCTCGGGGAGGATGGCCGCCTGTACAGGCGCGGGGAGCGTCACTGCCACCTCTTCGCCGCCCTTCGCTTTATAGCCCGCTTTCTGCGCCTTGCCGCCCACGAGCACGTCGCCGCGCTCGATGAGCTTTTGGATGTGCGAACGTGTGAGCTCCGGCATCTGGCGTGCGAGAAACCGGTCGAGGCGTTCGCCGGCCGTGTCCATCGAGAACTGCGCTTGCTCTCCGCTCAACGCAGCGACCTCCTCCCAAAGCCCTCGATGCGGCCGAGGCCGCCAATCTCGCCCTTGCCGAACCGGTCCGGGAACAAAATGGCGAGAATCATACAGAAGACGCCGGCGCAGATCGCGATGTCCGCGATGTTGAAAACCGGCCAGATGCGCAAGTCAAAGAAATCGACGACGAGCCCCGTCGCGATGCGGTCGATGAGGTTGCCGAGCGCACCGGCGACGAGCGCGAGCGCGCCATAGCGGATCATCGGCGCTTCGCGGCGCAGGCGCGGATACGCGAGGACGGCGAGCACAACGAGCGCGACGCCCGCCACGATGAAGAACCAGCGCGCATGCGCGAACATGCCGAACGCCGCGCCGGGATTCAACACGTACGTGAAGTGGAAGATGTGCGGGATGACCGGCACGCTTTCGCCCGGCATGAAATGGAGACGCACATACAGCTTCGCGATCTGGTCGAGGATGAGGATGCCAAGGAAAAATACTATCGCCATCACGCCTCCGGCGCCTCTTTCACAGCGTCATCCGCGTCCTGCGGTTTTGTGAGCGTCACATCCGGCTGCGTGTTCCGTGGCGAGGAAAGCGCGATCGCCTGCTCGTCCGCTGCATCCTTCGCGCGCTCCGCCGCTTCCTGTGCCGCGCGATCCGTCTCCGTCGGGTCCGGCAGTTCCTTCATCGTCTGCTCGATGATCGCGAGCTCCTGCGCGAGCGACGTGCGGACTTTCATCAGGTAGTCGTTCTTCGCGCGCACGAGCCGGTCGTATTCCTCTACGATGCGGCGCACGCGCTCGCGCGCTTCCGCGATGAGGCGGCGCGCGTCGTCCTCGGCCTTGTGGCGCTGCTCCTTGCAGTCGATCTCCGTCTGGCGGCGCATGTTTTGGCAGTCGCGCGCCGTCGATTCCTTCAGCGCCTCGGCGTTTTCCTTCGCGTTCTTCGTGACTTCTTCCGCCGTCTTCTGCGCCATGACGAGCGTGTCCTTGATCGTCTGCTCGCGGTTCACGTAGTCGACGTTCGCCTTCTTGCTGAGCTCGAGGTCTTTCTTCAGCTGGTCGTTCTCGCGATACAGCCGTTCGTAGTCGTTGACGACCTGGTCGAGGAACTCGTCGATCTCGTCCTCATTGTAGCCGCGGAAGCTCCGCTTGAATTCCTTGTTGTGGATGTCCATTGGTGTAAGCAAATGAAAGGATCTCCTTTACAGATAACGTTTCAACACAACGCTCGTGCGCCCTTTTTTCGTGAGGCCGCGCACTTCCTCGACCTCGAGGCGGCCACGCCCGCGCATGGAGAGCACGTCGCCCTCCTTGATGAGCTGCGACGCGTTCTTGACGCTCTGCCAGTTCAACTTGAGCTTGTCCGCCTTGATGTCCGCTGCCGCGCGGCTACGCGAAAAACCGAAGCCCGCTGCCGCGATGCTGTCGACGCGCAGCGACGCGACCGTCGCGCGGATCTCCTTGCAGCGTTCCTCTTTCGGCGCAATGGCCGCGAGATCGTCTTCCGTGACCGTCACGCCGGCCGCACCGATTTCCTTGAGATTCTCGAGGAAATACGGCACCATCTTTTTGTCGCAGAGGATGCGCGCGCTGTCGCCCGTCGCGAGGATGTCGCCGACCTTGCCGCGGTCGATGCCGAGGCTCATGAGTGCGCCGAGCACGTCGCGGTGGCCAAGCCGCACGAACGTACCATTCCACGCCGCTTTGACGACGGCGATGTCAAAGGATGGCGCGCCCGCAAAGTCACGGTCTTCGAAGAGCGCGCGGCAACGCTCCGCGCCTTGGTAGCCACCATCAAAGTCGACGACGACCGACGGATAATTCGCCGCGATCGTCTCAGCGATCTCCTGTCCGAACGGGTCGAGGAAATCGCTCAAACGGAACTTCTGGCTTTTCTCCGCCTGCTCCGCGAGGTCGACGAGATGCTCGGCCACGTCCGCGCCCTCCGTACCGCGATAGTAGCGCAGGAGTTTTTCTCTTGTCTCAGACATACAGTCCTCCCGTCACTTCGAGAGCCACGGCATCTCTGCATTCGTTTTCTTCTTTTCTTCCGTGTACGTCACGTTGACGTTCGCGGGCGCGCAGAAATAGACATTGTGGCCGACTTTGCGGATCTCGCCGTTCAGCGCGTACGTCGTACCACTGATGAAATCTATGATGCGGCGCGCATCCACGGCATCCGTATTCTCGAAATTGATGACGACGGGACGCTTTTCGCGCAGGCAGTTCGCGACCTGCTGCGAGTCGTCGAAAGATTTAGGCTCTATGACGATGACCTTGATCTTCACATTTCCATTCGCGTTGTCGCGCGCCGACTGGGCGCTCGTGAAATCGACAACATTGCGCGCGGACGACTCCGGCCGTCCGTTCGGGCGTTCATAATTTGGCACGGGCTCTTCTTCCTCCTCGTCCTCTTCTTCCTCCTGGGCCTGTTGTTCCCGGGCGATCTCTTCTTCCAACTTCTTCTCTTCATCGTCGCTGACGATGCCCATCTTCCCGAAGAAATTCTTGAACATGCTCACGGCTATCCGCTCCTTCCGGAGATCACGGCGTCAATACTGGCGCGGGCCGAAAATGGCCGTCCCGACGCGCACGATGTTAGCTCCTTCTTCGATGGCAATCTCGTAATCATGCGACATTCCCATGGATAAACATTTTATATTCGACGTCTTCCACGGAATGTCCTTTGCAGCGAGAAAAATTTCATGCATATGGCGGAACAGCGGGCGGCAGCGCTCGCGATCTTCGTAGTCCGGCGCGATGAACATGAGGCCGAGCACGCGCACGTTCGACAATTCGTCGCAAAGATTCATGAGTGACCGCAGGTCTTCCTCCATGACGCCGCTCTTCTGCGCTTCCTTCGCGACATTCACCTGCACGAGGATGTCCTGTACTTTGCCGAGCTTTGCCGCTTCCTTGTCGATGGCGCGCGCGAGGTGCTCGGAGTCGACGGAGTGGATGAGGTCAAAGAATTTCACGGCCTGCTTCGCCTTGTTCGTCTGCAGATGGCCGATGAGATGCCATGTGACCGTGCGATCGAGCGTCTCGTACTTGCCCTGCGCCTCCTGCACGCGGTTCTCGCCGACCTGCGTCGCGCCCGCATCGATGGCCTCGCGCATCGCCGCGACGTCATGATTCTTCGTCACGGCGACGAGCGTCACGTCATCTGTCAATGTTTTCGCGCGGCGCGCTTTCGCTGCCGCGATCCTTTCTTCCACTTCATGCAATTTTTCCGCAATCATGAACACGATGCCTCCTGTCATTCTTCCGGTCTGAGTGCAATCATCGCCGCGATGCGTCCCGTCGTGCCACCGTCCGCACGATACGAATAATACCATTTGTGGCGGCAGCACGTGCACTCGCCCGCGACCTGAATGTTTGCGTCCGGCACGCCGGCGCGGAGCATCTGCTGACGGTTCGCCTCCCAGAGGTTCACATGCAGGCGGCCGTTTTCCTGCGTGATCAGCAGATCGTCCGCATACGGGAACGCCTCGCGGAACCGCGCCGCGACCTCGTCGCCGACCTCGAAGCAGCACGGCCCGATGGACGGCCCGATGCCGACGAGCACGTCCTCAGGCTTCGTGCCGAACGCTTCGCCCATCTTTGCCAGCGTCTTCACTGCGATGCAGATGGCCGTGCCTTTCCAGCCGCCATGGGCGATGCCGCAGGCGCGGCGCTCGGGGTCGAGGAACACGATCGGCGTGCAGTCGGCGAAGCAGAGCATGAGCGGCAGGCCCGGCACGTTCGTCACGAGCGCATCCGTCTCGGAGATGGAATCTTTGTAATCCGTCGCGCCGCGCCCGGCATCCGCTGTCGTCACGACGGCGACCGTATCGCCGTGCACTTGGTTCGGCGTCACGATGCGCGCCGCGTCGAGGCCAAGGCTCGCGGCGAACATCTTGCGGTTCGCGAGCACGTCCTCCGCGTCGTCGCCGACGTGCAGCGCGAGGTCGAGGCTGTCATACGGCGGTTTGCTCACGCCGCCGAGCCGCGTCGAAATGGCATGGACGGCCACATCCTCGGGGAAAATCGAAAACTGGCCGTGCCAGAGATTGTCTTTGACATGTTTCAGGAAATACGCCATATGCTTCTCTCCTTTGAAATCAAAACATCGATGGATTCAACAGACGCCGCAGCGGTGGCAGCCATCGAAACACGGGATCGTCGGCCGCAGCGCCTCGGCGTTTTTGAGCTCGCCGTAAAGATACGATTTGCGGAATCCCATGTCGAGCCGTTCCCACGGAAACGTCTCGTCTTCCGCGCGCTCGCGCGAAAGGTAGAACGCAGGGTCGAGCTTTGCCTCCTTCATCGCGCGTTTGAACGCTTTCGCGCCGCCGAGCTCGCAGGCGCGCACGAGCACGTCCGCCACGCGGCGGTCTCCGCGCGCGAGCACGCCCTGCACATAGGCCGAGCGCGGGCTTTCCGCGATGATGTGGATGTTTTTGCGCCGTTTTAGCGCTTGTTCGATATGCTTCAGCCGCCGCTCGACGGTTTTCTTGTCGCACATCGGCTTCCACTGGAACGGCGTGAACGGCTTCGGGATGAACGGATTGATCGAGAGCGTCAGCCGCCCGCGTGCACCGTGCGCCTCCATGTAGTCTTTCAAGCGGTTCGCAAGGTCGATGATGGCGTCGATGTCCTCCTCTGTCTCGAACGGCAGGCCGATCATGAGGT
>NZ_JALFCU010000011.1 GCF_022771645.1 Selenomonas sp. | reverse complement strand
ACGAACGCTGCCATTCGGCGATCGGCGACATCCCGCCAGCCGAAGCATACTTCCCAGCCATGTTGCTGGATGCAGCGAAAGCAGCCGCCTGATTCACTATAAAATCATCGGATTTTTGTCTTGACAAGCGTGCCATTATATGACATCGGCTGGACGATGAAGTTTCATGATCGCAGATGCAAAGCAAGGAGGACGTTTGAAATGACAGAACGCGAAAAAAGCTCAAAGGCGAACTTTACGATGCCAATTTCGACAAGGAGCTTTTGGAGGAACGCTTGGAGGCAGAACGGAATTGCTATTCCTTCAACTAGGCACAGCCTGGGAGTGCGCAGCAGACAGAGGCGTTCGAAAAACTCTTGGGTGGAACGATCCCAGAGGGCGTGGCGGTGCTGGCGCCCGTGTATTTTGATTACGGCGGCGTCCGCACGCAGCTGGGCGCGGGAACGTTTGTGAATCACGGTGCGTATTTCATGGACGGCGGCAGCATCACGATCGGCAAGAATGTTTTCATCGGACCGTTCTGCGGCTTTTATACGGCGACGCACCCGTTGGATTTCGCACGGCGCAACAAAGGCCTGGAAAAGCGCTTCCCATCAAGGTCGGCGACAATTGCTGGTTCGGGGCGAATGTTTCCGTCATGCCAGGTGTGAGTATCGGGAGCGGCTGCGTCATTGCTGCAGGAAGCGTTGTCACGAAAGAGGTGCCTGATAACACCCTTGTAGCGGGCGTTCCGGCCGTCGTGAAGTCCAAAATCGAGCAACGGTGATGTAGCTGTTGGATGCTCGTAGCCGCAGATGTAGCAGATGTAGATGAGCGTTCCGGCAGCCTCGTCGGTTTTTCGTGCATATTTCTCGATGATCTTCGCGAGGAGGACGCCGTGGCCAGCCTTCCTGCATTGCACAGGCTTCTGCGTTCCTTAATCCGTAATCATTGACATTATAATTTTGCTGTGCTATCTTATCCGTAATTTTTATGAGTACAACATCCATCACGTCATGGATAGGCGGCTCGAAGAGATTCAAGATGCCATGGAGCAGAAGATGGCGCAGATGACGCTCGCGAATGTCGTAGAGGACACGGAAACGCTCATCGAACAGCAGAATACCACCGCATGCTGAAGCATCGGCCGTCGTAGGGATTGCGGCGGCCGGTGCTTTTTCTGTGAAAAATTTTTTGATAAGCCAATCATTTTCTGCCAGCAAAGGAGCAAACCATCATGATGGAAGAAGACTGTCTGGTCGAGCAGGATGCCGTAGCCTTTCTTACGGGGAGAGCAGGCGGTGACGGTGGCGGTGCAGCGCTTTCGCATCACGTCCGTGTCAAACATCCGATGTGTCATGAGGATGTTCCTTTCGATGAGATCAAAGACCGAGCGATTCGTTGATGAGGACGACCTCCATGTTCATGTGGTTCATCTTCTGCCAGTAGATGACCTGCGCGTTGCAGATGCGCTGCGGACTGTAGCAGTCGTAGCAATGGTCTTTCTTGAACGCGCATGGCGTTTTGTAGCCGTGGCGGGCGGCATTAAGCGGCGCGGCGATATTGCGCGCGCGATGCGCGGCTTCCTCAAGCGTCGGTACGACCTTGTTTGCGCCAGCGACGAAGTAGACCTTCTTGTGTCCATAGAGCGAGCCAGCGACGCGGTTGCCCGTGCCGTCGATGTTCACCATCTCGCCTGTTTCGGCGATGCCGTTGACGGAGGTCAAGAACACGTCCGTCGTGAGGCAGAGCGGGGCGGTCGTATAAAAGTCCATGCCATCACGTGGGTGTGCGGGATCGTAGACCGTGTTGTGCTTTGACAAGAGCTCGTAGATGCCGAGGTCTTTGAGCGTCATCGAGTCGCCGAAACCGACGGTCACGCCATCAATTTGGGCATCGAGATAGTTCGCGGCATCTGCGCCGGTCTCGAAGCATGAGACCTCGTATTCGCGCTTGCGAAGAGCGGTGGCAAGTTTTGTGAAATCCATGGAATCTTCCTCCTGCCGTATCAGAATTTGCGAGCCTGGCTTTGCATCCAGACATCTTCGGCAAGCCCGGAAAGGCTCAGCGTGGCAAGCGTGCCGACGAGGCGTTTAAGAATGCCCTTTTCTTCTTTGACGTGGAGTTCTTTGATGGGAACGTCTTTTTTGATGTGCGCGAGTTCCCGCAAGGCATCATAGGCATCGAGGTACGTGCCGAACGCATCAATCAGGTGGTTTTCCTTTGCCAGAAGCGCATCGACGGGACGGCCGTCCATCATTTCCGTTTCATTTTGGATATCGGGACGGTGCTCCTTAACGAACGACATGAAGAGCTCGTGGCCTTTGTGCGCGATATCATCGAGGAACGCGCGCTCGTCGTCTGTCATGTCGCGCATCGGGTTGCCGATGTCCTTCATCTTGCCGCTCTTGAAGGTGAGTGTCTTGATGCCGATTTTCTCTGCGAGTTCTTGGTAGTTCGGGATTTGCAGGATCGTGCCGATAGAGCCCGTGAGCGACTGTCTGTTGGCAAAAATCTTGTCGGCAACGACGGCGACCATATAACCGCCCGAGCAGCAGATGTCAGCAATCGACGCGACAACAGGGACGTGCCGCGCCTGTTTGACGCGGTCAATGGCACGCGCGAGTTCTTCCGACGCACCGGCTGTGCCGCCTGGCGTGTTCAGGCGGAGCAGGATGCCGTCGAGGCGTTCGTCTTCATCCTCGAGGTCTGAGAGGAACGAGAGGAGCTTCATCAGGTGAAAGCCGCTCGACGAAAGTGCGCTTTTGGGAGCGCTGGCAGAAATCACGCCGCTGATTTCGATGATGGCAAACACGTTCTTTTTCCGATGGAACATGGCAAGACCTCCAGTTTCGTGAATTTGTATGGTTTTGGACTTAGTTTGTACGCGGCAGACGTAGCAACAGTATTTGTGCCAAAAGGACTCCAAGGCATCCCGTGACGATTTGCGGCCAGCTCATCATGAACGTCAGCATCTTTGCCATGGGAACAGGCAAGTCGAAGATACGGAGGACAAGCTGCGTGCCGACGAAAAGAACGGCAGCTTTGGGGAATGGCGCGAGATAGGCGCGGCGACCGGAGCCGAGTGCACCGGCCGCGAGCGTGAAGGCGGCGTTGCCGATGGCCACGACAGGCATCATCGGCGCGATTGGCAGCTGTCCCTGGAAGAACGCCCCAATGGGCAAAAGCAAACCGATGACGGCTGCCCATCGCGTCTGCGTCCGCCAGATGGAAAGCGCCATCACCATGTTGAGCAGACTACCGATGAAGAACAGGTTGATGGGGCCGGGAATCATCGGGATCAGCAGGCGCAGGCTCTGGAACAGGAACGCAATTGCCAGAAACATCGCCAGTTCGCTCCATTGCTTTCGTTCCTGTTCCATGCTGCTTCCACTCCGTTTCCCATGCCATTGTTGCTACAATTTTAGCACACGGGAAATCCTGCGACAAGAAAACGCAGGATCCCTATTTTGTTTGCCCGTGGCAGGAAAAACAATATGACGTAGAGAAACACAATATATCGAAATCTACAGGGGGCGGAGCTCATGGCAATCACGAGCACGCGTGAAAAGGAGATGCTCCTGAAATTTTATGAGGAGCTCCGGGACAAACTGCTCGGATTGGCTTTCGTCAAGGGAATATCTCAAGCGGAACTGCAAAAATACTTCATTCCAGAGGCTGTCAAATTCAAGCAAAGCTACTACTTCCGCCTTGCGTCTTCGTTTTTGGTGACGGATGCTTCGATGGTGCCGGTGGGAAGGTCCATGGCGCAGTACGAGATCAGCCAAGGGTACTTGTCCTTTGAGCCGGAGCTCCGCATCCGCCAGATGAATGACGAATATTTCTTCACGTTCAAGTCGGCGGGCGGCCTCGTGCGGCGCGAGGAAGAGTTCAACATCACGAAAGAGGATTTCGAGAACCTCCTGCCGCGCGTGCAAGGGGATATGCTAAAGAAGGTGCGCCACGAGATCCTCCTGCCATCTGGAGAAATGGCGGTCTTCGATATCTATGGCGGAGAGCTTGACGGCCTTTGCATGGCGGAAGTGGAGTTTCAGAGCGTCGAAGATGCCAAGGCGTTTGACCCGCCTGCGTGGTTTGGCAAAGAGATTACGTATGATGCGCGGCTCACAGCAGCGAATCTCGTGCAGCATGGCTGGTTGTGGTTCGAAGATATCCTGCACGGAAAATAAGAAAGTGAGACATCGCGGAAATAGAAGGAAGATGACGATGATCCCGTTTCAAATTTTTGTCGATGCGGATGCGTGTCCCGTTGTTCCAGAAATCGAGCGCATCGCAAAGAGATATCAGGTGGCGCTTCATCTTTACTGTGATACAAACCATGTTTTGCAGTCGGAGGTTGGCGATGTCCATGTGATTGGTGCGGGTGCGGATGCGGTGGACATCGCCGTGGCGAACGCATGCAAAAAAGGCGACGTCGTGGTCACGCAGGACTACGGCGTCGCCGCTATGGTGCTCGGAAAGGGCGGGTATGCCGTCCATCCGGACGGCTGGCAGTATACGGCAGAGAACATCGACCGCCTGCTCTATGAGCGCTACACGGTCAAGAAGGCGCGCCGCTCCTCGAAGAAAGTACACCTCAAAGGCCCGCATAAGCGCACGGCAGAAACCAATGAGAAGTTCGCCGCAAAGTTCGAGCGGCTGATTGCCTCGCTGAAGCAGGCAGAAAATCAATCGTAGCATCATTTGTCGAATGCTTATTTTTCGATGTATGATTCCTTGCTCGGAAGATAACATTTTGCAAGGACGGCATCCGGCAGGACGAAGCGGGCATTCTTTTGCGAGTTGCTGTAGAGGATGGCACTGACACCGAGGTTTTTCGCCAGTCGGAAACCGCAGCGGACGAAGCCCTTGTTGATGTAGAGATGCGGGTAGCCGATGAGCAGGACGCGCCTGCCGTACCGCTCGGTCTTCTGGCGAATCTGCCCGAAGCTGTATGAACGGTTGCCCGCGTCCTCAATCATCAGATGGTCGGTGATGACCTTGATGGCATATTCAGGGATATTCGGGAAGTATGGTTTGATGTCACGAAAACAGCTGCGGACAGCATTCGGGCGTTTTTCGGGAATGAACGTCCCGTAGAAGACGACAGGCCGCCCGCCTGCCTGTTCGGCAATGTCGATGAGCGGGGTGCGGATGAAATCCTTTTGGAAAGCCGACGAGGAACGCTTCTGTTTGAGCACACGGTTCCATCGCTCAATCTGGATTTCGTCCTTTGTCTTCGGCGCTGCCTTGCTGAAGTTTGGCATCTTGCCAGCTCGTTTGACCGGAGAGTCATCTTTCTTTTTCAGGTACGGGCGAAGGTCAGGACGGAAGCAATGCCGGATGACTTCTTTTGGTGCAGACAGTTTCTCGCCGATGCGGAACAGCAACGGCTCGTCAGTGATGTCGAAGGCCAAGCGCAAGATGCCGCAAGTCGTTCCTTGGCATTCCATCGTTTCAGGATAGGCTGCGAGCAGCATCTGGTATTTCTTTTGCGCGGGAGAATCTGCTATCAATTTATCAGCGAGTGCTCGTGCATCTTTGACGCGCGCGGATGGGGAGAATACCAGCAAATCCGAACGCTTGCGGGAATACGGATACAGGAACAGATGCGAGAACAACGCATCCGACGGATGTTCCTGCCGATCTGGCTGATAATAACCGATCAGAAGGACGGGCTTGCCGCCCGATTGCTTGGCAAGATGCAGGACAGGACGGCATGGATCAACGGGCGCTGTCTTATTTTCCTTTGGAACGGATGCTTCTGACGGACGCGATTCGATGGTTGCGATGGTTGTCGCTGCCTCATCGAGAGCTCCCTCGTCAGGTTTTTCGGCCAAAGGTGGTGCGGTGACGGGGAACAGATGCTCCCGCAGGTTGTGGAAGATTTTCTGCAGCAGCTTCCACATAATGAATTCGCCTCCGGTTATGCCAGCGCTTCGTGCATGGCGTTTTCGACCATGCCGTAGATATAGTCATCGTTATCGCCGGGATGCGCTTCGTAGATTTTTTTGCCATCAACGAAGAGCGAAGGGCAATAGTAGTGGTCGTATTTGACGGCGAGGTCGGGATGATCATCTTCGTCCAGCCAATCGATTGTGACACCTTTGTATTCCGGCTTTTGCTGGAGCTTCTTGTAGGCTTCTTGCGCGCTATAGCAGTAGGGACAGCCTTTCAGGGTGAATGCGATAATTTTCTTCATGGGGATTTCCTTTCTGTGGTTGATTTCGAATCCGGGCAACGTTTTTCCCTATCGGATAATTGCAAGTGCAAATTGAACAGTTGTTTTAATCAAGAACATTTCTCAATAGCATAGACTTCATCGAGAAAATGGTCGAAGAGCTCTGCTGGAGTGTGATATCCCAGAATACGGCGTGGACGCTGGTTTAGCTCGTC
>NZ_JALFCU010000117.1 GCF_022771645.1 Selenomonas sp. | reverse complement strand
CTGCCGCTGCTGCTCCTTCGCCGTCATGCCCTGCGAGAGCCACGCCCAGTAGATGCGTTGGTACAGCTGCTCGATCTCCTGCACATAGCCCGTCATATCCATGACGGGCGACTGCCGCATGCGGCGGCGCAGCGTCTGCCGTAGCGTCTTGAGGCGCGGCACGTCCTGCGCGAGCGCCGTGGCGATGCGCACGTAGTCTTCCGGCGTCTCCGCCACGAGCTCGCCGAGCCCGATGTTTTCGAGGATGCTCTTGCCGAAGCGCTCGTGGTGCGTTTTTCCCGCGAGCGTGACGACCGGCACGCCCATATAGAGCGCGTCGCACGTCGTGCCGCCGCCCGGATACGGGAACGTGTCGAGCGCGATGTCGATGCGCTGATACGCGTGGAGATAATCGGGCGACGCACCCTCCACGTCGACGCGCGCCGTGTCGATGCCGGCGCGCGCGAGCTTTTCGAACGCGAGACGGCAACCATACGCGTCGTCAAAAATTTTTCCTTTGAGCAGCAGCCGGCTCTGCGGCACGGCCGCGAGCACCTGCGCCCAGAGCGCGAGCACGCGATCATTCACCTTCGCGAAATTGTTCAGGCTGCCGAACGTCACGCACCCACGTTGTCCTGCCGGCAGCGGCCCGGCATCGGGCGGATCGTCATGCCACATGTAGCAGAGGTGGCTGTGCTTCATGCGGAGAATCTGCTCCGTGAACGGCGCGTCAACGCCTGCGGGCAGCGTCGTCTCGTCCGCGAGGAAATAGTCCATCGCCGCGAGTCCCGTCGTATCGAAATAGCCGATGCCCGTCAGCTGGATCGGCGCAGGACGATACGCGAAGACGGGCAGCAGGTTGCCGCCCGTGTGGCCGCCGAGGTCGAACAGGATGTCGATCTCATCGCTCGCGATCTGCTTGGCGATGGCCGCGTAGGACTTCCCCGCGACGTTGCGCCAGCCGTCGACCCAGCCGCGGAACTCGTCGCTGACGCCGTCCTCCACGCCGTTCATGTAGCAGTAGACCTCGTACGCGCCGTGGTCATACGCGCGCAGCAGCGCATACCCGAAAAACGCGACGACATGACGACAAAAATCAGCGGAAACGTAGCCGATGCGGATCTTCTCGTGGCGGCGGCGCACCTTGTGGCGATAGGGCTTCACGTCTGCGAGACGCGCGCCGTACGCCTTCGCGAGGTCGAGCATCGACGCGCCCTTTGTCGCAGCCGCGCCCGTGTCGTGCGCGTAAAAGAGATAGTTGCTGTACTCCTGCAGCCAGCCGCTCTCAATGTCCTTGCACGCAAGCGACTGCTCGAACAGCGGCGCAGCCTCATCGGCGCGTGCCGTGCGCGTCAAGAGCCCCGCAAGCGCGCCGGCCGTCGCACCGATGCACCACGTCGGCATGTCCTCTGCCGCGAGCGCTGTGCGATACAGCTGCTCCGCCCGCTCCGTCTCCCCTGCGAGCTCTGCCGCACGGCCGAGCAGGAACTGGTCTTCGCCCGTCTGCGCATCTTCTGCCGGCGCGTCCGATGCGAGCGCGGCGGCACGTGCCGCGTCACCCGCGTCGATGGCGGCGATGAGATGTTTCCGCCACGCTTGCTGGTCTCTGTATGTCAGCTGGTTCATGCTTCGTCCTTTCTCGGGAAGGAAATGCGTCCGATGGCCTTCGCGAGGCGGCTCGTAGGATTCCCTTGCGCGAGGTCCTGCCACGCCGTGCGGTACGTCTCCGAGAGCAGCAGCCGCAGCGGGCTGTCCTCGCGGGCGATGCCTTGCGCGACGGCATCGGCGATGCCGCATTTGTACCACCAGTCGAGGTCGTCCGCCGCCGTCGCCTGTGCCGCATCATAGCGGCCGGCCGCGAGGTAGGTAGCCGCGGTCTCTGGGCGTTTTGCCCGCGTTGCGTAGTAGATGTAGATCGGGCCGCCGATCATCTCGAGCGCAGCAGCGAGGAACGCAGCATCGTCCGACGCGCTGTCGTACAGCCCATTCAGCAGCACGATGATGTCAGCCGCTGGCGCACCGCCCTTCGTGAGCGCCGCGACGAGATGCTGCAGTGCGGGCGCATGACGACGCTCCGCGCGCAACGCCTCGAGCCACGCTGCGCAGGCCGCATCCTCGTCACCGCGCAGATGCGCGATGCTCCCGCGCACCCACCACGACGACGCGGCGAAGCGCTCGTAGTTGTCGACGATGCTCTGGGCATCCGTCCCGTATTGCGCGTGGACGGCCTCCGCGCGCTCGATGTCCGCGAGGCTCGCGACATAGTCGCCGTGCTCGTAGAGATACAGCCCTTTCATCATCTGAAAATCCGCGATCTCTGGACAGTCCGCGATCGCCGCATCCATCGATGCGATCACTTCGTCGAACGGGCGCTTGCCGTACAAAAACGCACTCACGCGGATGACATGGAGGTGCGGCACGGCATCCTCCATCGACGCGCGATGCGTGAGCGCTTGGTCTGCATAGGCGATGGCCTTGTCATGCTCGCCGAGACCGTAATAGCAGTCCATGAGATAGCGCTCGTCTCGTGGCGTCGGCGTACCGCCCTGCGCCGCGATCTTCTCCAGGAGCAAATCGAGGTTGCGCCGCAGCTTTGCCGCGACGATGGACGCGGCGTAGCCCGTGTGGATGATCTCGATGTCACGCGTGAGCTCGATCGTGCGGCTTTTCGGCACGGAGAGCGCCTCGTGGATGCGGCCGATGTAGCGCATGGACGACACGTTGCGGAACAGCCGCAGCTGCGCCGACGCGCCGATGAAGCGGTTGTGGTCGTTCGGGTCGACATTGACGAGACGGCACATGACGCCGATGACGTGCACGACCGGATGCAGCCGCTTGACGAGCGGGCGGATGCGCGGGATGGACGCGTCGGAGAACGTCTCGTCCGCGTCGAGGAACGCGATCCAGTTGCCGTGCGCCTTGCCGAGCGCGAAATTTTTCGCCGCCGAAAAGTCGCCCGTCCACGGGAACGCATAGAGCCGCGCGCGCTTGCCATGCGCGGCAAAAGAGCGCACGATGTCCGTCGTCTCGTCCGTCGAGCCCGTGTCGACGACGACGATCTCGTCGGCGAACTGCGCCATGCAGGCGAGCCACGCGCCGATGTTTTTCGCCTCGTTCTTCACGATGACGCACGCCGTGATCTCGATCTTCATCGCGCCGCCTCCTCTCCTGCTTCTTGTGATTCCTGCGGCCATGCCGCCATCCACGCGCGGTACGACGCGATGTCGCGTGCCGTACAGCCCGCGGCCTCTGCGCGTGCAAAGCACTCGTCGGCCGCCACCTCGTGCAAATGGTACAGGCAGAGGCCGACGCTATGCCAGAACGCCGCCGCATCGCCGATGTCATCTGCTGCGACCTGCTGGAACAGCGAAAACGCGAGCGCCCAATGTTCGTGCGCCGCGAGCCGCTCGGCCGCCTGGCGCACCGTCGCACCATCAAAGGCCTCTGCGAGCTTGGCATACGATGCAAGCGCGCCGTCCGATGCACGCTGGACGAGCGCGTCGAGCCCCGTGAGGTACGCGTCCGCGTCCTCCGGTACGAGCGCGGCGTCCGGGCGCTGGAGATGCACGGCGAGGATGTGGCGCAGGCCGTCCGGCAGCAGGCGCGCGCTGTGCTGGTAAATCAGCGGATTGCGCGCGTACAGCCCCTCGCCGCCGAGGAACAGCGCGGCAAACAGCACAGGCAGCTCCGCGGCACCGCGCTGCACGGCCTCGTCGCACGTCACAGGGACGAGGTCCGGCGCAAGCGCTTCGCGATAGGCGGCCTGCCCCTCATGGATGACCCAGCCCCGGAGGAACGCGCGGTCTTCCGCTTTCTTCTCGTCGTAAAATTCCTCGAGCGACGCGAGGAACGCCGTGCCGCGCGCGCGGCACGCCGCCTCCCAGAGCGTTAGCGCCGCCTCGTCGTAGCGTGAGCGTGCGAGCGCCTGCCGCAGGAGCGGCACGGCAGACGCCGCATCGCCGTCCTCGAGATGGAGCGCCGCGAGCGTGCGGCAGGCCTCGCCGCGGCGCGCCGCTGCCCCCGTCGCCTGTTGGAGCGCCGGTCCTTCGCCCGCTTCCGCCGCGTCGAGCGCGGTGAGGAACGCTGTGAGTGTCGCTTTTGCGGCCGCGCGCTCGCCGCATGCGGCTGCGAGCACGCCCTCGGCCTCCGCGAGATCGAGCCAATCCGGATGCTCCTGATGCGCGGCGCGTGCGAACGCGAGCTGTTCCTCTTTTGGCCGCTCGAGTCCCTTCATCGCCTCGAGCACGAGCACGTAGAGCGGCTGCTTGCCCGCGACGGTCTCCGGCTCTTCCTCGATGGCCTTCATCGCGGCCTCGAGCGCTCTGCGGTAGTCGCCGAGCCCATAGTAGCAATCGGCGAGATAGCGGTGCATCTGCCGCGCGTCGCGCTCGCCATGCGCGACGGCGTACTCGATGAGCGCGAGGTCGCGCTGGATCTTCGCGTGCAGGCGCTTCGTCGAGTAACCCGTATGGCGCACGGCGAGGCGCGGATCCGTGCATGTGACGGCGAGCGGCTGCCCGTCCTCGACGAGCATTTCATGGACGCGCCCGATGTAGCGGCGGTTCTTCGCGTTCCGCCAGATGCGCAGCGCCGGGAACCGCGAAATCTCGTGGTCGCCCGCGTCCTCGTCGACGTTGATGATCGGCACACAGACGCCGAGCACCGTGTCCGGCAACTGGGCGAGCGTTGCCCAGACGGCCTCGGGATGCACGAACGTCTCGTCGGCATCGAGGAACACGATCCAATCGCACGACGCCGCATCGAGCGCCAGATTGCGCACGGCGGCGAAATCGTCCTGCCACGGCGTCTGGATGCTCTTGATCGGCGCAGGCGTCGTCTTTGCAAACATGTTCACAGCGTCAGCCGAACCATCCGTCGAGCCCGTGTCGACGAGCACGAACTCATCGCAGAACTCCGTCGCCGACGTGAGCCAGGCCGGCAGGCGTGGCGCCTCGTTGCGGTAGATGAGACACGCCGAGATCGTGACGTCTGCCGGCAGCGGCATGCCGAGCTCGCGCGCGACGCCGTCCATCATCGCGAGATAGCGCTCCCGCCACGCAGGAGAAAACGCATGCACCGCCGTTGGATCACAACAGGAACGACGCGTCCTGCGATAGTCGACCATGAGCACGCGCAGCGCCTCGTGATAGTCGTCCTTGCCATGCAAAAAAATATCCCGCCGGTAATAATCTTCGATGAGTCGCTGCCACTCGAGGCGACTCTCAGCAACGACGTCCGGCTGCTGGCCCTCCTGCTCCGCATGGACGCGGAACGCGCTCAGCGGCGCACGGAACAGTGCGAAGTCGCCTGTTTCCATGAGCTCCAGCCACATCGCGACGTCGGAGATGCGCTTGTAGCCGCGACTCTCCGCGTGATAATACGGATGCCGCTGATCCTTGCGGCGGAACAGCACGACGGACGGCTCGCCGATGAAGTTCGCCATCCGCTTCAACATGTTCGCGCCGAACGATTCGCCCGTGAAGATCTCGTATTCCGATTCGAACGCGAAATCCGATTGGAGCCAGCTGTTGAGGACATTGCCGTCCTCGTCGATGATATCGCGCTGCGATGCGACGAGCGTGACCTCCGGGTGCGCATCGAGCACGGCCGCCATCTTCGTGAGTTTGCCCGGGTACAGCACATCATCGTGCATGAGCCATTGGATGTAGTCGCCGCGCACGAGATGTTCGAACGGCGCGAAATTTTCTTCCTTCGTCTTCGCGTCGCGGTTGCGCACGTAGCGGATGCGCGGGTCATCCCGGTACGGTGCCGCGTTCATCATCCGCTCCGTACGGTCGTCCGTGCTGTTGTCGCAGACGATGATCTCCATCGGCGCATAATCCTGCGCCCGCGCACTCTCCAGCGCGATACGGAAAAACTCCGGCGCATTATACGTCGGGATGAGGACGCTGATCAGATGCTTGCCAGCCTCCGGTTTCTGCCGTTTCTGCCGTTTCACGTTGCTTGCTGCCATGCTGCCAGCTCCTCCTTGTACGTCTGCAGGAACACCGCCCGCCAGTAGTGGTAGGCCATGTTGACTTTGATGTTGCCCGAGCAATGCGCGAACCAGGGCGTGTCTTGACGCAGGATGGCGATGCCGTGGCCGGCGCGGCGCATTTCGGCGCAGGCCGAGATATCGTAAAAATGCCAGCCTCGGAAGACGTCTTCGCGCCAGGGGACGTCGACCTGCGTCATGAGGAAAATGCCGTCGAGCATCGCGGCCGGCGCCCACGGCGCGCCGCGCACGGGGACGAAGTCGAGCGCGAAGCCTGCCGGGAGCGCGAGCTGTTCGAGCCGCGCGCGCGACTGCGTGCCATGCTCCATCTGCCACGCCTCAAGCACGCAGCCCGTGACCGTGTTCGTCATGTCCGCCAGATACGACGGGCAGACCTCGATCAGACGGTTCATGACGGCGAACATGAACTGCAAATACAGACGCTCCTCGCGCGTGAGACGATACGACATGGGGTTCCCTTCTTTCTCTTCCATCCTGCCTTCGCCAATACAATCCTGCGAAAACTCCCGCCCTACCTTCGCCACACCCTCAGTCAGCTTCGCTGACAGCCCCCTCGGAGAGGGGGCCTTGGTTTGAATCGCTTTCGGATATTTTGATAACTTAATGACATTGCCTCAGAGACGGGTCCTGAGGTTGAATGGCTTTGGACTGGCTCTCAAACTCCTGCCGCCTCTCCGAGTGCAATGTCATTAAGTTAAGTGCTGGTGGCTCTCAAACTCCAGCCTCCCTCTCCGAGGGAGGGGGACCGCGAAGCGGTGGAAGGTGTGTCGAAGGTAGGATGTAACGGAGACATCGATTGTGCAGTCGGAGGAATCGCCTAAGTCGTACCTTCGACAATACAATCGTGCAAGAAACTCATGCACTACCTTCGACACACCCTCAGTCAGCTTCGCTGACAGCCCCCTCGGGGAGGGGGCCTTAGATTGATTGGCAGACTGGCTAATTACTTTTCTATGTCATATACCCTTCCATCGTCGGATCTTTCATCGCCAGCTCGATGCCCTTGCACACGCCCTCAAAATTTTCGAACACATCCTGGCTGCGGAAGCGTATGGTGCGGAGGCCGTGGCGTTTGAGGTAGTTGTCACGCGCTTCGTCATGTTCTTGTTTCTCTGCGGCATCATGTGCTTCGCCGTCGAGTTCAATGATGAGGGCGGCGTCATAGCAAATGAAATCCACGATATACGGGCCGATGGGTCTTTGGCGTTGGAAGCGCGGTTTGTGATCGCGCAGGAAGTCGTACCACAGATGACGTTCCGATCGGGTCATCTGCTTGCGGAGTTCCTTCGAGCGTGTCTTCGCAAACGTCGTGCATCGATACGTTCCTTGCTCCATGATAACTCACCTTGTTTTTCATGATGCTTTGCCTTTCTTATTATTCTTGATGCACATCAAAAAATCCTGCCGCAAAATCTGTACAGAAAAAAGCTGCCACGCTTTCGCGTGGCAGCTTTTTTGCTAGCTTTTTGGTATTGGCATCTCGCGAGGAGATGTGCGGGATTACTGGAGCAGGCTGAGAACGGAGCTCGAGCTCTGGTTCGCCTGTGCGAGCATGGACTGGGCGGCCTGCAGGAGAACGTTGTTCTTCGTGTATTCCGTCATTTCCTTTGCCATGTCGGCGTCGCGGATCGTCGACTCGGACGCCTGGACGTTCTCGGAAGCCGTCGTCAAGTTGCTGCTCGTGTAAGCGAGGCGGCTCTCGACGGAACCGATCGTCGTCTGCTGATCGAGGGCTTTCTGGACCGCGTTGTCGAGGACGTTGATCGCGGCGTTGGCCTGCTGCTGCGTGCCAATCTGGATCGTCTTGCCCGTCGAGCTCTGGAGGCCGAGAGCCTCAGCGCGCATATCCGTCAGGCCGACGCGGATGCTCTGGTTGGCTTTCGTGCCGACCTGGAGGCTGATCGCGTTGTCCGAAGAATCGTTCTGCGCACGGATGGACTCCGTGAAGTTGTCGAGGACCGCGTTCGCGCTCTTCTGGACCTGGCCCTTCGTGTTCGTGACGCTGAACGTGATGCCGGAGATCTGGCTCGTGACGCCAGCTTTCGCTGCCGTGATCGTCAGGGCATTGCCGCCATCTGCCGTGCTGACGGAGTCGCCAGCGATATCTTTACCGATATGGGAGCCGCTGGTGATCGTCGAGCTGAGGAGTGCTTTCTCATTGCCGTTTGCTTTCGTCGCGCAGTTGACGAGGTCGCTGAGCGTCTGGCTGCCGCGGACGGAGTACGTCGTCGTCTTGCCTTCACGAACGATGGACATCGTGATCGTGTCGGACTTCTGGATGTTCAGGCTGTTGCCGTTACGATCCTTCATGTCGCAGAACTTCGTCGTACCCATCGTCGTGGACGAGAGGCTCTCGTTCGTCATGGACGTCGTCGTCGCCGTGACTTTCGCGTTGTGCGAGCCATCGACGAGATACTTGCCGTTGTACGTCACGTTCGCGTTGTCGTTGATCTGGTCGATGCTCTGGTCGAGCTCTTTCTGGATCGTCGCGCGGTCGCTGTCCGTGTTCGTATCGTTCGCTGCGTTGATGACTTTCTCTTTGAGGGTCTTCAGGATGTCGACCGTCGAGGACACAGCGCCCTCAGCGACCTTCATCATGCTCGTGCCGTTCTGCGTGTTGCTGTTCGCCTGGTCGAGGCCGCGGATCTGGACGCGCATGCGCTCGGAGATCGCATACCCAGAAGCATCGTCAGCTGCCGAGTTGATCTTCATGCCGGACGAGACTTTCGCGAGGCTCTTGGAGAGCGCGGACGAGTTCTTGTTCAGCGTGTTCAGCGTGGAGATGGCCGACATGTTGTTTTTGACTACCATGGACATGATGTATTCCTCCCTGAGAAGTTAGATTGATTTTCTGGCGGACATCCGTGACCGCCGTTTTGCCATTTTTTTATAATAGGCAGGTGCGTCCGGGCTGCTAGCGGGACCCTCGCGCTCCTGCGAATTATTTGTTTGGTGCTTACACTTCCTATATCGGAAGTTTCGCGGAGAACTTAAGTCTTTTTTCGAAATTTTTTCGAAAAAAGTTTTTTCGCACCCGCGGAAGAAACTTCGTACTCGTTGTTTTGTTGTACAGGGGACTCCCCCAGTCAGCTTCGCTGACAGCCCCCTCTGAGAGGGGGCCTGAGGGGGGTCAATACTTTTTATTGAAGATGTTGCCGACGGGGTTCAGGGTCTTGAGGTCGTAGGCATGGACGGCCGCGTTTTTGCGGCGGCTCTTGTTCAGCCACGCGCGCGCCTTGTAGATGATCTGCATGTCGAGCGGGTGGCATTCGTCGATGAGCCGCTGGCATTCCGTCGTCTTGCGATAGTCGCCGACGGCGGGGTTTTTCTGCATACGCTCGACGACGCGCTGGCGCTGCTCGGCGAGCGAGAGGAATTCATCGATGTCTTCCTGGCCGATGAATTTCAAGAGCTCATGCGACAGCGTCGCGTAGAGCCGGAAGTCGCGCGCCGCGTCGGCCGTGCTGCCCACGTTCGGCGCAGCTGCCTCTGCGGGCGCTGCGTGCGTGTCAGCCGACATAGCTGCCTCCCTGCACGCCCTGCGTGCCTTTCTCCGTGCGCGCTTTTTTCATGGCCTGCGCCCAGGCGTCGCGGAGTTCCTTGATGATCCCTTTCGCCTCTTCGAGCATGGCGGTATCGCTCTTGATGTTGCCTTCGACGAGGCGGTCGTACGTGTAGTTGTAGAGCGGCATGAGCTGCTGCGAAATCTCGTAGTCCATGTCGAGCGTGATGCGGAATTCGGAAATGATGCGCTGCGCCTTTTGGAGCGAGGTGTTCGCCTCTTCCCATTTCTTGTCCTTCACGCCCTGGATGCCTTCGTCGATGAATTTCAGGCAGCCGTTGTACAGCATGAGCGTGAGCGCCTCCGGCGTCGCTGTCATGATCTGCTGGCGCTTGTAGGCCTCTGCCGCGTTGTTTACCATGTAGGTTCCTCCTTGCTATCCGCATCCTGCATCATTGCCGCTCCCTGCATGCTTCGGGTCAGTTGCCGCCCGTGATGTAGCCCATTTGGACGCCGAGCCGCTGGATGGCCGTCTCCATGGCGTCGTATTTGTCATAGAGCAGGTTCTCGTAGGCCGTCATCTGGACTTTGAAGTCGCTCATCTTCGTCTTGAGGTTTTCGATGAGCGTGCCGAGCGTCGAGCCGTCGGCCGTCTCCGAGGAGTCGCCGGCGTAACTCTTCAGCGTCTTGAGGTTCGCGTACAGCGCATCGCTGATGCGGTTCATGACGCCTTCTTTATTGTAGTCTGTCGATGTCGTGCCGTCTTTGTTCGTGACGTCGCCCGAGGCGGCGAAGACGCTGCGCACGGCGTTCGGGTCGGCGGCGATGGCTTTCTTGAGCTTCGTCTCGTCGAGCGTGATGTGGCCCTGATCCGTCGAGGACGAGATGCCGAGCGACATCATCGTATTGTAGTCGCTGCCCGTGTCTTCGACCGGCGTGTAGAGCGCCTCGCGCATGGAGCTGATGATCTTGCCGAGCTGCGCGTCGTGGTACAGGAGGCCGGATTTCGCCTTTTCGTTCCACTTCGTGATCTGCTCCTGCGACATGCCGTTTTCCTGCGATTTCGTCAGCACGCCGTAGTCGCTGTACTGCGTCTCGTAGTACTTCGTGTTCAGCGCGTCGATCATCTTGTTGTAGTCTTCGACGAACTTCTTGACGTTCTCGACGAGCTTATCCGTGTCCTGCGCGACCGTGACGGTCGTCGTGCCCTTGGCGCCGATCGTATACGAGACGTTGTTGACCGTGAGCTTTTGGCTCGTCGTCGCGTACGTCTTGCCGTCGATCGTGACGGAGCCGTCCGTGCCGGAGGCGGATTGCGTGGCGTTCGTCGTGTCGAACGTCAGTGCCGTGCCGAGCGTCTGCGTCGTCGAATCGACCTGCGAGAGGCTCAGGTTCGTAAGGAGCGTCTGCGCGCGCACAGCGGCATCGCCCGTCGCGTCACCGTCTTCGTTCGCCGTCGACAGCGTGATCTTGTTCGCCGCGCCGCCCGTCTTCTGGTACAGCGAGAAGCTGTCGTTGACGGAGTCGTACGTCGCCTGGATGTTGACGCCGGAATTCTTGATTTTCGACGCGAGGTCGTTGAGCGTCGAGCCCGTGCCGAAGAGTTCTTCGTACGTGAACGAGATCGTCCGCGTCGTGTTGCCGCTCTCATCGCCGTCACTGATCGTGAATTCGAGCGCCGCTTTCTGCTTTTCCTCGTCCGACATCTTGTCATAGGCTTCCTGCTGCGTCGCGAGGTCCGAGGCGCTGTAGAGGATGTCCTTGAGGTAGATGCTCGTGGATTTTTCCGTCGACGTCGACGCGGCGCGCGTGATGCCGGCGTTGCCCGTCTGCAGGTACGCGTTCGTCGCGAGCGACGTGACGGTCACCGTATGCGACATGCTCGCGGCGTCAGCATTCGCCGTCGCCGTCGCCGTGCCCTCGCTCGAGCTCGTCGCCGTCATCGGGCTCGTCGTCGAGCTCATCTTGTAGTTCGAGAGCGTCGTCTGGTTGAACGAGTTGACGCTGCTGTAGAGGTCGGAGTACGCTTCTTTCTTCCACTCGTTCTTGACCTCTTCTTTGTACATCTTGTCGTACTGGTTCTGCTTCGTCAGCATGCCGACCTTGACCATGGAGTCAACGTCGATGCCGGAGCCGGAGAGGCCGTAAATGCCTGAGGTAGACATGGGATATTCCTCCTTTGGTCAGATTCAGATCGTCTTGTCGAGGAAAGCGCCGAGCCAGTCCTTCGCCTTGATCATGTGCTTGATGAGGTCTTCCGGCGGCACTTCCTTCAGCACGTCGCCCGTCTTCTTGTCGAGCATCTTGACGGACATCGTGTTGACTTCTTTGTGGTACTTGAACTCGAGGTCGCAGTTGATGCGGCTCATGAGCTCGTTGAGCTCCTTCGTGATGTAGCTGACGGATTTCTCGTCGAGCTTCTTGTCGTCATCCTTCTGCGCCTTGTCCTGCTGGTTCTGGGCTTCGTCTGTCTCATTCGCCGCGTTCTTCACCTGGTTCAGGATGTCGACGGATGCGGCCGGGGCTTCCTGCGCTGCGGTGTCCTGCTGCTGCGGCTGCTGCTGCGCGCCTTGCTGCGCCGGGGCGACGGTCTGCGTCTCGCCGACGCTCGACGAGGCGTTCGTCGCGCCGATGACGACGGCCGCTGAGACAAGATCTTGAATCTGTCCAATCATTTTATATCCCTCCGTAGATCTGCTTCTTCAGTCCATTAAAATAAAATTTTATAACTTTGGCAGGGCGCTGAGGTCGATGTCCTTCGGGACGAGCGTGGCGGCCTGCTTGTTTTCTTCCTGGATGGCGCGATAGATCTCGCCGCGGTAAATCTTGATGGAGCGCGGCGCGTCGATGGCGATGCGGACGTTGTCGCCCTGCACCTCGACGATGTTGATGACGATGTCGTCACCGATCATGATCTGCTGTTTTGGCTTTCGCGTGAGGACGAGCATCAGCGCGCCTCCTTCCCGGCGGCCGCCCCGTTTTCATCGAACAGGCGGTGCTTCGTCGTGTAGCGGCTCTTTTCGAGGACGAGCTGCTTCGCTGCGAGCGTCTTCGTGTTGATGACGACCGGCGCCATGAGGTTCGCCGTCATGTCCTTGATGCTGCCGCGCGGGATGGTGAGGAGGACGTAGACGAGCACGTCGTCCGGGCTCTTGAGCGCGAGCTTCGTCACCGTATCGTCGTCGATCTCGAACTCGTAGTCCTTGAAGAACAGGTACGGGACGGTCATGAGGAACGCGAGGTCCGGCGTCTGGAGGCTCTGGAGGAAAACAAACGGGCTCTCTTCGTCATACGGGATGATGACGAAGTCGTGTTCGTCCTCGAACGCGGGGATGCCCTGTGCGAAATGCACGACTTTCTCTTCTTCCACTTCGATGGTGCCGAATCTCATGGTGTCGACGGTTTTCATGAAAATGCCTCCATTTTGCTGTCAGTTTCGCTGCACCTGAGCGCGTGCTGACCGCTCACGCGTAAAGGTCGTATCGTCCTTCGGACGTCCACTGATGCACTTCCGGCCGTTGCTGCAGGTACGTCTCGACCTGCCCGCGCGTGAAGTGCGTCTGCGCGAATGCGTCCGTGTCGATGTCGACCGTGACGTCGCCGCGGTCAGGCGTGCCCTTGACCTCGGACGGATGGACGGTGATCGTGGGGTCGGGGATGAGCTCCGCGACGATGTGGCGGTTCTTGCCCTTGTTGATGAACTCCGAAATCTCGCTTTTCGCCATACCCTCGAGCGTCTTCGAGCCCGGCTTCGCCGCGTTGTTGATGATGTTCCATGCGTCGCCCGTGTGGCCGGACGTCGACGATGCGAGGTCGGAAAAGCCCTGCTGGCCGTACTGCCGCGCGAAGTCGTCGTGGTTCGTGAAGCCGTAGCTGTGGCGGCTCGGGTACGTGTCGATGTCGATGGACATCAGCGTCGTGCCTTGGTTCGACCGCGCCTGGCGGTTCTCCGTCGAGAGGCGCGCCGGCGTCGAATGCGCTTCGAGCTTGCCGAGCTGCGTGTGCACGGAGATCTGCGGTTGCGTGAAACGGATGTTCAGGTACAACATGAATAGTTCACCTTCTCCCTGGCGGAATCCTGCTATCCTTGCAGAGTTTTCATGGAAATTTTAACCGCTTGCGCGGCAAAATTCATCAGCCGAGGTAATCGGCGAGCGAGCTCGGCAGGATGCGCGCGCCGAGCGCGAGGCTCATGTTGTAGACGGTCTGCGCCTCCATGAGTTTCGTCGCGAGCTGCGCGACGTCGGCGGACATGACGTCCGTGATATCGCCCTGGATGAGCGTCTTCTGGTTGCCGAGCATCGTCTTGACGGACGTGTAGAGCTGCTGGCGCGCGCCGAGCTTCGTCTCCGTGTTGACGGTCGTCGCGTGCGCTTCGTCCGAGAGCGTCTGCGCGTCGTCCTTGAGGTAGAGGACGTCTTCGCCGACGACTTTCGCGTGGACGGTCAGCATGCTGTTCAGCATGGCCGTGCCGGAGGCCGTGTTGCCGGAGTCAGCGTTGTCGAAGATGTCCGTGCCCCAGATGTCCGGGCCGTTGACGTTGACGGTGTCGGACGTCGGCTCGGTCGTGCCGTTCTTCTTCGTCATGGAGATGTATTTCGCATCGCCCTGGTACGACGCGATCTGCTGCTCGACGGTTTTGAATGTGAACGTGAGGCCGGAGACGTCAACGTCCTCGGTGTTGCCTGCCGTCTTCGTCGCGCCGCTGAGCTCCGCCTTTGTGTCGATGATCTCGCCGGTGTTCTTGAAGTATTTCGAGACGCTCTCCGTGCCGCCGCTGCCCCATCCATCGAGCTTGCCGACGGAGTCTTTCGTCGGATCAACGACAGCGTTTGCGTTTTCTGTGACCTTGAATTTGTAGCCGGAGTCGACGAAGTCCTGCGTGTAGATGTAGCCGTCCTTCGTGTTCAGGTAGTACGTGTTGCCGTCGCTGCCCGTCAGCGTGAGCATCTGCTTGATGGAGCCGGCCGTCGTCGCCGTGCCTTCGCCGCTGAAGTACGCGCTCGCCTTGTCGTCAAGCGTCTTCGCCTGGCCGCGGAAGACTTTTTCCTCCGAGAGCGAGAACGGCATCGTCGTGTCTTTCTGCCCCGCGAAGAGGTAGCGGTCGCCCTGCATCGTGTTGCCGAGCGAGACGAGCTCCTGGATCTCGGCCATCATTTCCTTGCCGATGGCGGCGCGGTCGCTCGTGTTGTTCGTGTCGTTCGCGGCCGCGACGGTCTTTTCCTTGAACGTCGTCTGGATGTTCGTCATGGAGACGAGCGCGGAATCCGATGCCTTCATCCACGAGATGCCAGTGTTGACGTTCTCCTGGTACTGCGTGTTCTCCTGGCTCGACGTGTCGTAGCGCAGGTATTTCGTGTAGGCGACGGAGTCGTCGGACGGGCGGTGCAGCTTGTTGCCGTCACCTTGCTCGAGGAGCTTGTCCTGGCGGCTGTTCGCATCGTTGAGCTGCTTCTTGTAGTTGTACATCATCTGGTTGCTGCTGACGCGGATGGACATGTGGGTTTCCTCCCTTTATTCTACTGTGTTACCGCGATCAGCGGCCGACCGTGCCGGTGCTGTTGATGAGGCGGTCGAGCATCTCGTCCATGGTCGTGAGGCAGCGCGAGCACGCGCTGTAGCCTGTCTGGAACATGATCAGGTTCGAGAGCTCTTCGTTCCAGTCGACACCAGACGTCGACGAGCGCCAGTTCGTGATCTGCTCGATGAGCTGGTCCTGCGCGTCGGACTTGTCGTCGACGGACTCGGAGTCGCTGCCGAGCTTCGAGACGGCAGCGGAGTAATACGCGTTCAGCGAGTCGACGTCGAGCGCACGGTACTTCATGTTGTCCGTCGTCATCGTGTCGTCCGCCATATCCATGAGCTTCGTCGTACCGCCCGTCGTCGTCGCGTTGTAGACGATGTACGACGTCGAGTGGACGTTCGCCTGATCCATGTTGATGAGCGTCGCGATGTTCGTCGCGTTCGTTCCATCGCCCGAGCCGTTGACCTTGACGGAGTAGCCGTTTTCGAGCGCGCCCGTGTCGCTGACGTTCTGCTCGACGACGAGTTTGCGCGCCGCGATGAGGTTCTGACCGCCCGTTTCCTTGATGGCGGTGTTGACGGCGAGCGCATTGATGATGTTGATGCCGTCGAGCGTCGTCTCAGACACCTGCGTGCCGCCGATCGTGACTTTCGGCGTGCGAATCGTGTTGCCGCTCGCATCCGTCTGCGTGTCGTCGACCTCGACCGTGCGCTTGATGTCCTTGAGCTCGACAGCCTTGACGACTTCATCCGTCGCATCCCACGTGTAGAGCGTGTTGTCATCGCCCCAGTAGTTGACGCCGTACGACGGGCCTTTGTACGTGTCCGTGCCGTCGTCATTGCCGAACGAGCTGTCCGTGCCGTCGATGCCTGCGCCCTGCTGATGCATCGTGTTGAACGTTGTGAGCAGGAAGCCCGACATGTGCGCGAGCTTGTCGATGTAGCCTTTGTCCTCGGCAATCGTGTCGATCTGGGCTTTCATGGAGCCGTTCGTCGGCACGAACGCGATGCCGGATTCCTTGATGTTGACGGTGTAGTCGCTGATGCCGTACGTCTTGTTGTTGATGGCCGTCGACATCTCAAGCGTCAGGCGGTTGACGCCGTTGACCATCGTGATGCCGTTCGAGACGACGGAGTACATGCCGTGGTCGTCTTCGTAGACGTTGAGGTTCATGTATTTCGACAGGTTGTCGACGATGAGGTCGCGCTGGTCGCGGAGGTCGTTCGCGCTGCCGCCCGAGGCCTCGGTCTGCATGATGTTCTGATTGAGCTTCGTGAGCTCCGTCGTGTAGTCATTGATCTGTTTGACGTTCGCGCGCATGTTCTCGTACTGCGCGTTGATCTGCGACTGGAGCTGGCCGGCGACCGTCTTGATGCGGTCGGCGAGCACGTTCGATTTCTCGATGACGGCGACGCGGTTGCTGGCCGTCGACGCGTTCGTCGAGAGGTCCGTCCAAGCGTTGTAGAACTCCGTCAGCGCGTTCTTGATGCCCGTTTTGCTCGAGTCGTCGAAGATGGCCTCGACCTTGTCGTAATTCGTCTGCTGCGTCGTGTAGTATTCTTTCTGTGCCGTCTCCTGCCAGTACTGCTTGTCGGCGTAGACGTTGCGCGCGCGCAGGATCGACGTCGAGTCGACGCCCGTGCCGACGATGACGTCGCCGTAGAGCGACGACACGGCCTGACCGCGCGTCGCGGCGAGATTCACGCTCTGGCGGGAGTAGCCTTCCGTCGAGGCGTTCGTGATGTTGTGGCCCGTCGTGTCAAGGGAGAGCTGGTTCGAGTAAATGCCCCGCACCATCGTGTTGAGTCCGGCAAATGTGGAACGCATAGGATCACCTTGTCTTCCGTTTTTATATGATGTTTCGTGATATTTCGGTGGTTTCCCGCCCGTCAGACGTTCGCGTCGAACATGCGGCGTCCACGCCGGAGTTCGGCTTCACTCGCGCCTGGAGGCGTATAGGTATCGCTCGCGGCCGTCTGCGTCATGAGATTCACGTGGAACTCGATGAAGCCGCGGCTCTTTTCGAGCAGGCTGTCCGCCGCTGCGACGGCGGTCTGGAGCGCGCGCTGCTGTTGCGCCGCGCGGATGGCGAGGCGGTTCACGCCCTCGCGGAGCGGCGACGGCGGGAGCGCCTGCACGGCGTCAAACAGCGTCTCCGCGCCCGCTTGGGCGAGGAACGCGTCCGTGCGCTTGGCGAGCTGCGCGATTTTTTGCAGTGCCGCCTCGAGCGCGTGCACGTCGTCCGTCACGCCTTTGCCCGAAGGGTTCTTTTGCAGCGTCTCGCGGAGCTTCGCGACGGCTTTCGCCGCGTCCGTGCCGCAGAGGAGTTCTTCTTTCAGCAGGGCCGCGATGGCTTGCAGCCGCTCTTCCTCAGGCATCAAATTCGAGCTTGCCGGCATGCGTCACGACCTCCTGTCCTTTGCTCCCGTAGGCGTTTTCGACGTGCAGGCCGCCGAGGCGGTTCAGATGGTACGTCACGGCCGAGAGCGCGCCCTCGATGAGGAGGCGGTTGTTCTCGTGGAGCTCCGCCGCTTCTTTCGTCGCGGCGTCGAGCGCCTGGTGGAGCTTTTCGAGCAGCGTGCGGATCTGCGGCGTCGGCGCGGCTTTCGCGAGGTCCGACATCTTTGTGTCCTTCGTGATTGCTCGGTTTTCCACCGCCAGGCGGATCAGCTGTTTCTGCCGCGTCTCCTCGAGCTTCCGGATGACCTGTGTGAGCCGCGCTTCTTCCCCGTTCATGGCCTCGATGGATTTCAAGTCGATGACGATGAGTGCTTTGTGTTTTTTGCGGCCGAGCTCGCAGACGTCATGGTACGTCTTGTTGAGCTCGTTGAGCGTCTGGATGAGCTCTGCCCACCGGGCGCTGCCGGAAGCCTGCGTCATAACGGATTGCCCCTCTCAAAGCTGGAAATGTTGCGCCTCAGATATTGTGGTTGAGCATGGCGGCTGCGATGTTCTCGGCCGAGACCTGGTACGTGCCGTCCGCAATGGCCTGGCTGTAGTAGTCGACCTTGTCCTGGCGGACGTCCGGCGTTTCGCGGAGTTTCTGGAGCATTTCGCTGAAATTCTGCCCTGCCGCCGAAATCTCGACTTCGTCGCGGATGCCTTCATCGGCCGCGCGCCGTGCGCGGTACGTGCGCGACGCCTGCGCGGCGCCGTAAAGCGACGTGACGGACTGGATGCTGCTATTGACAATCATGGGTTTCACCACCTTGGAATACGTTCTTCTCTCTCCTGCGTTCCCTGCGGGTTCGTTGCATCTTCCTTGACTTCTGTTTTTCCTATCGAAAAAAAAAGCAAGAGACTTAACTCTTGCTTTTCGGCGATTATATGCTGTTATTGGTGTTTTTCGCGGTCATGCTCGCTCGCAGGGCATTTTTTGTCTTTCATATTCTTTCAGCGCAG
>NZ_JALFCU010000097.1 GCF_022771645.1 Selenomonas sp. | reverse complement strand
CGAGGTCGGATTTGAATTTGGAAGTGAAATGACGACGTGTACGTGACATGATGAATCTCCTTTTCAATGGTCTCCCCAGTATACCACGAGATTCATTATAAAACCTGTCCGACAATGTCTTAATTCATGGTGCCATTATATCTTTGATAGGATATCTATTTTTTACCTGATTCGCTACATTTGCAATTTCTTTATATTCTCGAAGTGTATTTGAATCGATAAAGTTATAATGCAAAACATGAAAAATCACCAAATCAAAATATTGATCATTTGCTTTTTTGTTTTTTTCTGAATGCATTTTCAATCTATTAAACAATCCAACAAAGGCGATCAACCCAACAAAACATTCATATTCAGAAAGGCCTAAGGTCATCAAGAGCCTTTCCAGCATGTCTACCCATTTATCTATCACCTCTATCCTCCCCTTCTTGGTGACCAGAGCAATATGTTATAAGGTCTCATCATACGATCTATCTTTTGCAACAGCATCGAATCTGATGTCTTGTCAGAGTGCTTGACATAAATGGAGTCTTGATCCAATCCGACGCGCTTTTTTGCACCACTTCTCCCATCGTGTAAGTTTTGGAGGAAGCCATGATCCTGCGAAATGATGAATCGTATATGTGTGTTCCGTACGATATAGCTCGCCCGTACGCCAATCTTTTGCGCAAAGATAATCAAACGGCAGGAGAAGGATTCCATTTCCGAATACCAGCCGCTCCCCATCTAAGTGTAGACCATAACGCTCCTTTGTCAGTCGAGTAATCACAGCAACATTCGTCGTTAAATCATATTCGCCATCTTTTCCGATGAAATGGCGATGATCGTAATCCCTCAACAGCATATCAATCCATTCGTTTCCTTTGGAGGCTGCGAGTGTCCCCGTCGAAATATCCGATGTTGATTCATACCCAGAAAACGCTTCATATTCCAGCAAATCATCGAAAGGCTTGATGACTTCAACATCAGCGTCCATATAAATTCCACCACATTCCAGAAGAACTCTCAACCTTGCATAGTCCGTTACAAAAGCCCACTTCTTCGCCTCATACGCCTCACGACAATAGTCGTTCTGGGTGACATCGAAATTACTCTCATTCCATTCCTTGATTTCATAATCTGGGCAAAGCTCTCTCCATGTTGTGATATACCTTTGTACATCCTCCGGTTTCTGCGCACCACCAAACCAACAATAATGAATAATTTTAGGAATCACCATACCTCACCTCTTCAAAGTGTGTTATTCGCACTTATTAATCTTTCGGATAAAACAGATAGTCTGCATAATCTATATGCTCTTCGTCGTATCCAAAACGATCCATGATAGCTCGCACCTTAGGATACGCATCATCAAACACTTCCATCATGAGGTAAGGATGACATCTCCCCAAGAGTTCTTCAGCGCCCTCTAAAACCGCTGTTTCCATACGTTCAACATCCATTTTGATAAACGCAATATCATCCGTCAATTTCAAAGAGTCAAGTGTACGTACTTCTAAATTGCCTTCCCTATTCTCTGCAATGGTATTTCCGCCGATATTCCAGAGATCATAGTGTATCGACGATGCATGCATTTTTTTATTGCCAAGACCAAATGGATAGACCACAGTTCGTTCTTCCAAATGGTTGAGAGCGAGATTTTTTTTCAAAAGTTCAGCTGTCGAGGGCATAACTTCAAAACAGATACATTTTCCAGATGCATCATTCTTTTTGATTTCATTCATGAAATAGCAAGTATGATTTCCAATGTTTGCGCCGATATCGAGAATCGTTCTGTTTTGAACAGCTTCTGCGATTGCCCCCCCCCTAAAAGTCCTGAATATATAATTCAGATTCTTATATTCGAAATAATTATCCGTCACAAAAATTTTCCGCTGAATCCAGTCGGTAACAGCATAGGGTAAGTAAAACGTACTATTCGTTTTCATCGGATGGTATACCATATCATGCGCAAAAAGTTCCGTCTTTTTGGCCTTTTGCAACGCTTGAACCATTTCCAGCATTTCTTCCCCATACCCTTTTTTGATGGCATACGGCAAAATTTTTCTGCATAACTGTGTACGTAATCCCATTTTTATTCTTCCTCTCTGGAAATTATTTAAAAAATTTTTTTGCAATATGTTTTCCCATCTGTTGCACGCTTTCTACACGCCACAGGATACCTCGATCCGCCATCCACATCTTCTTTCGCATCCTCCGTGTCATATACGGATTGACGCTGACATCACCGAGCAGCTGCTTCACGTCCTGCCAAGATGCTGTCACGTCCGGCAGGCAGACGTGGCAGGCGTGCTGTTGGATGCACGCTTTGACAATGGCAAAGTAGCGGTGGAGGCCGGCGTATTGCAGGATGTTCCGGAGTTCTGGGGCATTCGTTTGATACCAGGTTAGATCGTCGCGCACGAGTGCGAGGAGGGATGCGATGTTGCGCGGGCCGTAGGCGCCCATGATGCTGCCCGTGCGCTGGACGTAGGTGTAGAGTGGCTGGTTGAGGACAACGACGCGCGCGGCTTCGTAATAGAATTTGTACGTCGTAAAGTTGTCTTCGTGCAGCATCCCTTTCGGGAAGCGCGTCTGGCGCGGGCTGTCAAAGATGCTGCGATGAAAGAGCTTCGTCCACGTCACACAGAGGTCCGTCCCGCCGCGTTCTCGGATGAAGTAGTCGATGAGTTCCCGCCCGGTGAAGATGTGCTGCGGTTCGTCGATGGAGGATGGCGCGGGTTCGCTGGTGAGCGTGCCGTCTTCGGTTTCGTGGGCGATGAGGCAGTTGCAGACGGCGATCTGGGCGTCGTTTTCTTCGGCGGCGCGCAGGAGGGTCTCGCTATAGGCGGGGTCGACGAGGTCGTCGCTGTCGACGAATTGGATCCATTCGCCGTGCGCGGCGGCGAGGCCGGCATTGCGAGCGTCGGAGAGGCCGCCGTTCGGTTTGTGGAGGACGCGGATGCGGGGGTCTTTTTTTGCCCAGGCGTCGCACATGGCGGGACAGTGGTCGGGTGAGCCGTCGTCGACGAGGATGATTTCGATGTCGCGGTAGGTCTGTGCGACGAGGGAGGCGACGCAGCGGTCGAGGTAGGGCTCGACGTTGTAGACGGGGACGATGATGCTGATCATGCGGCGGTTCCTTTCCTGCGGGTCAGCCGTTTGCGCCGGCCGTGCGGAGGTAACGGTCGAGGCGGCGGACGAGGACGTGGTAGTCAAAGCTTTCACGCGCGTGGCGGCGGATGTCGTCCGCCTTTGCGGGGGCGCGGCGGAGGGCGTCGCGCAGAGCGTGGGCGACGGGCGCGGGGGCGTGCTCGCTGACGATGGTGCCGAGTGCGCCGTCATCGGTCATGTCGCCGGTGATGGGACCGTAGTCGGTGAGCACGGGGTACGCGCCAAAGTACATGGCCTCGGCGACGGCGATGCAGAAGCTCTCGGAGCGGCTGGTCATGCAGATGACAGAGGCGTGCGCGTCGTATTCATAAAGGGCGGCGCGGTCGCGGACGGGGCCAACGAAATGAAGCACGTCGCGCATCCACGGGCTGCGCGCGAGCATGGCGTCGGCGTAGGTGCGGAAGGTATTGGTGCAGTTGCCGATGAGGTAGACGGGGTGGCCATCGAGCTCCTCGGGGCCGAGGAGTTCGAGCGCGTCGAGGAGGAGCTCGGTGTTCTTGATGGGCATGCCGAGCCGCCCGACGGTGACGATGCTGCCGTCTTTCGGGATGGTGTCGTAGACAGCGGGATCGAGCGCGCCGAGGAAGACGCCGTTCGGCAGGTACTCGATGCGCCCGCGGAAGACGGGGAGCGTCCGCAGCACGTCGTAATAGTGGCGTGTCTCGACGGTGAAGAGGTCGACGTCGGCGCTCTTCCATCGCTCGGGGATGGTCTTGATGCGGCGGACCCACGTGCCGTCGTAGAAATGGCGGAAGCCGCTGCGGCTCATGTCGAGCTTGCTCCATGTCGTGATGGCGGGATTCTGCCGCTTTGCGAGCGTGGAGAGACGGTAGGCGAATTTTCCGTAGTTGAAAAAGCCGATGACGTCGTAGTCGCGGGCGTGGTCGCGCACGAAGGCGCGAGCGATCTCGTACTGCTCGTGGAATTCGGGTGCTGCGCCGAGCCAGATGAGGCGGCAATGTTGCTCGAAGGCTGCGTCGTGGAGTGGCTCGGGGGCGAAATAGGCGTAGGCGCTCTCCCAACCGCAGTCGGTCGCGAGGTAGTAAAGGAACGAGCAGGCGTCTTTCGTGAGATGCGCCACGGTGGCAAATTCTGGCAGGACCATTACGATGCGTTTCCCCATGCGCCCGCCTCCTTTCTTCTGTTCTTGTTTCCTGTGTGATCGTTCATCATTTCTTTGTCCGGCTGCTCCAATTTCACATGCACGGTTTTCCCGCAGAACGCGATGCCATAATGGTGCACATGCGTCACGCCGCGTGCATGGAGCTCAGCATCATAATCGCGCGCCGCGATCTGCGCGAGGGCTTCTTGGGCTTTTGCCGGGAGTTTTGCTTCGCTCTCTGCGGTCTTGAATTCGAGCACCATGCCCGCTTTTCCTGCTCGTTTTGGGAAGACGGCGACGTCGTAGCGGCCGCGGCCGGATTCGCGGTTGGATCGGACTTCGTAGTCGGGCACAAGGAGTGCCGTCATGCCGAGGACGAAGCCGTGGTAGAAGGATTCTTTTTCTTTGCCGGTGTCGAACGTGCTCGCGAGAACTTCGAGATAGCGTGAAAGACCTTCTTGCACCTGTGGGAGGTTGCCGGCGAGGAACGCTTCCATGAGCCGCACGAGGGATGATTGGCTGAACGCCCTCGGAAAGCGCCGGAGAATCTCCGTGCCGAAGAGCGCCTGCATTTCGCGGTTCGGGAGGCGCAGTGTGTAGATGTCTGCATTGCCCATGCGGCGCTTGCTTTCCACCGTGAGATACCCGGTCAGGCAAAGCATGGTATAGAGGGATTCTTCATCGTTTTTGATATCACTGTAAACGACGCCCTCATGCAACCGGCCTTGGATGCTTCCCCCTTGCAGGAGGCCTTCCATCTCTTCCATATGCGCCTGGTCGGTATGCCGCAGGAGCTCGCCGAGGATCATGTTCCCCGATGTATTGACCCAATAGGGGGCAGGATTGCAATCGTGGTCAAAATAGTTCAGCACAGACCAAGGATTATAAATCTCATGTCCGCCGAAGTGGTAGCCGTCATACCATGCCTGAAGCTCAGCCAGTCTATCCGCCCTGCCAAGATCGATTGTCATCGTCTCCACTTCCGCCGACGTGAAGCCGAGCGCCTCGGGATATTGCATCTGCAAGACGCTGTCCACTTTCAAGTTGTTGAGGTCGGAGAAGATGCTTTCCTTCGAGATGCGCAGGACGCCCGTGAGGACGGCGAAATCCAGCGATGGATTCGTTTTCAAGGCATTCGACAAAAATTCCCGGAAGAAATCAGTGGCATCTTTGTAATAGCCATGTTCCCATGCGGTCTGTATCGGCACGTCATACTCGTCCAAGAGCAAGACCGGCTTCTTTCCATAGTGTTCTTCCATGATGCGCAAAAGAAAAGCAAGCGCATTCTGACAGAGATCGATATCCGCTTTTCCCCGCACGAGACTGAGGAAATCGTCGCGATCCCATACCTCCATGTTTCCATCCAAAAGGTTCTTATGTTCCCGGAAGATGACACTGAGCTGTCGCCGCACCCCGCTCTGCATGCGCTCCCATGACGGATATTTCCATCCTTTGAGCGAAAGGAACAGCACGGGACGCGAGCCTTGCTGTGCCATGGTTTCCGAATCGCGCGAGACGGCCAGCCCGTCAAAGAGCTTCCGATGTTCCGTCGCACCCTCGATGTCGAGGAAGTACCGCAGCATAGAGAGCAGCATCGTCTTCCCGAACCGGCGCGGGCGCGTGAAGAGCGTCACTTCTGCTGGATGATCGATGAGCTTCGCGATGGTTTCCGATTTATCAACAAAATAATATCCGCCGTCGCGCAATTCTTTGAAATCGTCTTTCCCGATCGGCATCGCCGTGTTCATCGCATCCACCTCCCGTTCTGTATATGCTTTGTATATGTTTTCATTTTTGTTCGGAAACGACCGCTTCCATCAAGGTCTCCCACTGCCCCCAGATGTTTTCCGCTGCGTATTGCTGTACGGACGCCCGTGCGGCGCTGCCCATGCGGATGCGCAGGGTCTGGTCGCTCATGAGCGTGCGGAGATGGGCGGCGAAGTCGTCGATGCCGTCGTCGCAGAGGAAGCCGTTTTCGCCATCGTGGATGAGTTCGTTGACGGCGGGCGTGTTCCGGTAGCCGACGGGCGGCAGTCCCATGCTCATGGCCTCGGCGAGGGCGAGGCCGAAGCCTTCGTAGGCGCTCGGGAAGGCGAAAATGTCGCCGGTGCGCAGGACGCTCTCGACATCTTGCGTGCTGCCTTTGAGGAAGACGCGGTTCGTCAGATGATGTTTTTCGATCAGCGCTTGGAGTTCGTTTGTATAGCTTTTCTTGTCCTCCGCGCCCCAGAGTTCGACCTGCCAATCAGGGAACGCGTCCGCGATCTGCGCGAATGCCTCGATGAGGAGGTGCGGGCGCTTGTGGTTTTTCACGAGACGGCCGACGAAGAGGATCTTGTGCGTCGGCTTTGCAGCTGCGAGGTCGGCAGGCGTGTCGTACTGCGGCACGACGTTGCCGATGACGGTGACGCGCGCCTCGGGGATGTGCGCGAGGATGTGTTCTTTGAACGACGGCAGGAGCACCTGGCACATGGCGCATTGTGCGAGCGCAGGAAGTTCGCGCGGGTCGTAGGTGTGGAAATAGTCTTCGGGGTCGCCGTGCGACATGGAGATGACGGGGATCTTCGTGTGGAGCGCCGAGACGAGCACCATCGTTGCGGCTGTCTGGAAGGAGATGATGATGTCGGGCCGGAATTCGTCGAGGATGGCTTGCACGTTGTCTTTGAGATAGTGCAGCGTAAAGTCGTTGTTGACGGCGCGCCCTTTGCGCACGTCAATGGCGCGCAGGAATTCGCGCTTGATTTTGAGCGTTGCGGGAAACAGGATGTGCTTGCCGCGAAAATGGCGCAGGTTGTAGCATGTCACGCGCGGGTCGATGGGGAAAAAGAACGTACCTTCGCGGTCATCGCTGTAGACGGTCGCGACCGTATGGCCGCGCCGCGCCATCTCATTCGCGAACGCGCAGTTCACCTTCGCGAGCCCGCCGCTGTCGCCGACCATTTTCGTAAAATTCGCCAAGAGGATGCGCATGGCGTCTCCTTTCTCGTTCCTGTTTATGCTTGCGGCGAAGCCGCGCCCGCGCCGCTCCGGCGGATGCTTTCCATGCTCGCCGCGATCTGCGCGTCGATGGCGTCAAGGAACGCAAAGCGCTTGCGGTACTGGGCGCGCTTGCGCGTCGGGACTTCTTCCATCGTCTTGCGCGGCTCGATGAGCGGGAGCTCGTCAAAGCGCGGATCATCCGTCTTCCAGCCGCCCGCCTCTTCCCAGAACGCGCCGAAGTCGGTCTTGAGCTTGCGGTCGCGGCGGACGTGGTTCTGCGCGTAGTAGCCGTCGTTCGTGACGGCGTAGATGTGCTGCACGCCGAGGCTGCGCGCGACGGCCTGCGTCATGTAGAGGATGAGGTTCTTCGTGCGGTAGCGGAACGAGCGCTTCGTGATGTCCTTGATGATGTCTTTCGCGTTCGCCGCGTTCGGCCCTTGCATGGCGCCGATGAAGAGGCTCGGCGCGCCAGTTTTGTCGAGGTTCAGCCAGAACATCATCTGGTAGAGGCTGACGCCGCCCGCCGTCATGACGAGCGAGAGATGGCCTTCCTTGCGCTGGCCGGGGGCAAATGTCAAGGCGGTCTGCCACGACGCATCGTCTTCCGACTGCCAGATGCGCAGCCCGTGGAATGTGCTGCACGTGCGGAACGCTTCCGGATGCAGCCAGGCTTGCAAAAGCTCGTAGTGATGGCGCGTCAGCGCGACGCGCTCCGCAAACGTCGAGCCCGCATAAAAGAACGCGCGCGTGACCTGCTCCATGGGGAACGGGTTCTCCGCGAGGATCGCGCGACGGTCGTCATCGGCCTCGAACCAGGCATAGAGCTCCTGCATCGCGCCATGGTGGAGCGATGCGCGGGCGAGGAAGACGATGAAGCGGTGGAACTCCCGCCATTTTTCCAGCCGGTAGATGCGTTTCCCAAGCGTGATGAGGTTCAAACGCTCGTCTCCTTTCGTTGTTGCTCCTGCGCCCGCCAGCGTTCGGCGAGCTTCTCGTATTTCGTCAGCGTATAGAAAAAATGATACGTGCAGAACGTCAAGCCGAGGCGACCGTCGAGGAAGCCGCGGCGAAAGACGTACATGTGCACGAAGGCGTAAAAGGCGTGTGCATATCGGGCGAAAAAACCGACGCGCTTGTCGTCCGCGTGCATGCGCTCGGCCATGAGTGTCGTATACTGGTCGAATTTGCCGAAATACTGTGCCCAGCTCGTGAGGCAGTGGTGATCGCACCAGCCACTGAGGTCTGTGACGGGGAGCGCCGTCTCTGGGCGCTCGTGGACGACGCCCTGCCAGGTCACGCTTCCGCGCGGGAACAGCCGCACGACGCGGTCGGGCGCGTAGACGCCATAGCCCATGCGCTGGCCCATGACGACGCTCTTACGGTGGATGCGGCCGACACTCTGCTCGCCACGTCCGATGTGCGCGCGGATGGCCTCTGCGAGCTCCGGCAGCACGCGCTCGTCAGCATCGAGGTAAAAGATCCAATCCGAGGTGGCTTGTTCCTGCGCGAAATTCCGTTGCCCGGCAAAGCCCGCCTCCGTCATCGCATGACGGAGGACGCGCGCGCCTGCCGCCTCAGCGATGCGGACGGTGTCGTCCGTGCTGCCGGAATCGATGACGAGGATCTCGTCGGCGAAGCGGACGCTCGCGATGCAATCCGCGATATGGTTCGCCTCGTTGCGCGCGAGGATCAGGACGGACAAGGTCGGCACGGTCGTTCAGAGCTCCTTTAGAGGGTGTGTTTCACGGTTCTTCCAGGATGGAGGCGATGCGACGGGCAAAGGCCTGTGGCGCATATGCCTCCGCCGCTTTCGCGAGTTCGCTTTCGTACGTCGCGCGGCGCGCATCGTAGTTATTGATGAAAGATTCGAGCGTCGTCTTCAGCGCCACGAGGTCGCCACTCGGGAACGTCTCGCCGATGTGGTACGCGGCAAAAACCTCCGGATTCATGTCATCGCTCGTGACGACGGGGCGCAAGAAGCCGATGGCCGTGAACAGCATGCCGCCCCAATGATAGCGGTAACGCGGTGCGCTGTACGGCAGAAGCAGCGCGTCGATGCCGAGGATGGCGCGCTGCCACTCCGCGCCGATGAGGCCTTTGTGCAAAAATCGAATACCTGGCCGGTCTTTGTACTTCGCGATGATGCGCTCAAAATCATCCGCGTCCTCGGGGTGCATCGTCGCACCCTGCACGATGAGCTCGACGGGGCGCGTGTAATCCCCTGCGAAATACGCGTCGAGGAACGCTTCGAGGTGCTTTTCCCTGCGATACTGGCCGAAGAATCCGATACGGAGCGGCGCACCCGGTTCGCGCGCGGCGAGCGTCGCCCGCTCGCTCGCAGGGATATCGCGCGGCACGAAGGTCGGCGGGTAGATGCAGCGGATATTCCGCCGCCGCTCGCCAAAGATTGTGTCACCGAACGTCAGTACGGTCGGACGGATGCTTTTGCACGCCGCAAGTGCGTCCACCGCCCGCAAAAACTTAGGCGCCTCTGTAGGATTGATGCCATGCAGGAGGAAGAGAACTGGCACGGGCGAATGCCGGAGCGGGCTCCGTTTCAGCGCGCGCAGATAGCGGTATGTCGACGTCGGCACGATGAGCGCATCGAACGCACCTGCCTGCGCATACTGATAGAGCGCCCGATACCATGCTTGGCGATGCCACTCGCGCCGCACCGTCGCGACGAGGCGCGCGATGCCGCGCACGTCCGTATACGTGACGGCCGCCTTCGGCAGGCGCACAACGGGCCGACCGTAGTCCATCGCGAAACGAAAGTTCTCTGGCACATAGAACACAACGTCGTGCCCCAGCGCCGTGAGTTCCTCCGAAAGGATGCGGTCAAAGTCTACCTCGTGGCCGCCCGGCGTCATGATGTTTTCAAAAATCGCGATGCGCAACGCCATCGCCCCCACGTCAAAATTTCCTTTCTGTTATTCTACCTTATTCTTTGGCGCAGGGCAACTATTTCCGCGCTTGCGCTTGCATTTTGCGCTTCACGGTCATATAATGAGCCGCATCAAAATGTAAAATTTTTATAAATTCTCCGAGGTGACTCCTTTGACGGCGAAACGATGGGCGGCGCTCGCGTGCTGCAATGCGCTTGGCGCTGCGATGTTCTTGAGCTGGCTGTGGCTTCCGGCGCACGGCTTCTGGCAGACGCTCGACAACGGCGTGTTCTTTGCGTTCCAAAAACTCATTGCGCAAAGCACGGCGTTCACGTATTTTGTGGCCTTCACGAACCTGCGGCCGTTCGACGCCGTGGCGTTCCTCTGCATGCTCGCGATCTACCTCTATCATTTCCGCAAGGCGGACGCGCGCGGGCGGCGCTGGATGGTCGCGATGGGACTCTCGATGATGGTCGCCGTCGTGCTCGCGAAGCAATGCGACATGCTCATGCATTTCGAGCGGCCGAGCCCGACGAAATATTTCATCGAGCAAGGCGTGCCGGCGCTGAAAGTCTCGACGCTCACGGGCTGGCCGTCAAAAGATGCTTCCGGCATGAGCTTCCCCGGCGATCACGGCATGATGCTCATCATCTTCGCCGCGTTCATGCTGCGGTATTACGGCAAAAAAACAGCGGCGGCTGCGGTTGCCGTCGCTGTGATCTTTTCGTTGCCGCGCATGATGAGCGGCGCGCATTGGATGACGGATGTCGTCGTCGGCGCAGGCTCGATTGCCTGCGTCGTGCTGAGCTGGATGCTGCTGACGCCGGTGTCGGATAACATCATTGCTTGGTTCGAGAAAAAGATCCCTTGGAAAAAGTTTGGACGTACCTTCGCCGATGACAATCCGTGAGATTGTTACGGTCTGCCTTCGCCACACCCACCACCGCTTCGCGGTCCCCCTCCCTCGGTGAGGGAGGCTGGAGGTTGTGAGCCTTTCAAGGCGTGAGCAAAAACTCTGAAAAAACATAATTGCCGTATTTCATTCCTAATGGCGTGAGATGCACGGAATCCTCGGTTTCTTCGAGGAGTCCTTTTTGTTGCATGCGTGCCACGACGTCCGCGTAGACGGACGCGAGCGCGACGCCGAATTTTTCTTCGAATCTTGTTTTGTCGATGCCGCGCGCGGTGCGGAGGGCGAGGAACGCGAACTCTTCCATCCGGATGGCACGCGTCGCGGGCTCTTCCTGGGTGCGCGGGAGCTCGCCGTGCTCGATGGCCTCGATGTAGGCCGTGATGTCTTTCGTGTTTTCGTAGCGGACGCCGTCGAGATAGCTGTGCGCCGCCGCACCGAGGCCGAGGTAAGGCTGGTCTTGCCAGTAGCCGAGGTTGTGGCGGCTCTCGCAGCCGGGCTTTGCGAAATTCGAAATCTCGTAGCGCGCATAGCCATGCGCGGGGAGCGCCGTCGTCATGAGGTCGTACATCGCTTCTGTCATGTCGTCATCGGGTAGATGGAGTTTGCCCATCTCGTTCATTTTCCAGAACGCCGTGCCTTCTTCGAGCTGCAGGCCGTAGATGCTGATGTGGTCAGGGGCGAGCGCAAGCGCTTCGTCGATGTCCGATTGGAGCATGGCGAGCGTCTCACCCGGCAGGCCGTACATGAGATCGAGGTTGACGTTCGTGAAGCCAGCCGCGCGGGCGAGACGGATGGCTTGCCTCGCCTGTTCCGCCGTGTGGATGCGGCCGATGCGTCGGAGGAGGTCGTCGTGGAACGTCTGGACGCCGAAGGAGAGGCGGGTGACGGCGTGGGATTTCATCAAGCGGAGTTTTTCCTCAGTGACGGTTCCTGGATTGCACTCTATGGTGAATTCAGGAACGCCCAAAGCCTTCCCCTCAGGGGAAGGACAGGCGCGGCAGCGCCAGAAAAGGGTCGCTTGCACGTCGTTCGGGTCTGTACAGCGTTTGGTGTCGCCGGTGCGCGCACGGCCCCAAATGTCGCTTTCGTGCGCACGCCCCCAAACGTCACTTCCGTGCGCGCACCCGCGAGGTGTTACGTCGTGCGCATTGTTTTGGCCTGCAGGGGACCCGCTCCTGGCGCTGCACTGCGTTCCGCGCCTGTCCTCTCCCTGGGGGAGAGGCTTCTGTATGAGTTGCGTTCGCAACAGAAAGTTTTGTTCAACGAAATCCAACAACGTGGCAAGCAGTCTGCACGGCAGCACGCTCGGCGTGCCGCCGCCGATGTAGATGGTCGCGGGCGGGCCGTAGCGGTCGACATAGTTTGCGCCTTCGGTTTGGATTTCTTTGATGAGCGCGTCGATGTATGCCGCTTCGTAACGTTCTTTCCCTGCCTGCGACGGGAAGTCACAGTAAAAACATTTCTGCTTGCAAAAAGGGACGTGAATGTACACGCCCCCTCGTTCCTTCTTCATATCAATCAATCTTCAAAATCGCCATGAACGCTTCCTGCGGCACGTCAACGCTGCCGACGGCTTTCATGCGTTTCTTGCCTTCTTTTTGTTTCTCGAGCAGCTTGCGCTTGCGGCTGATGTCGCCGCCGTAGCATTTCGCGAGGACGTCCTTGCGGTGGGCGCGGACGTTTTCGCGGGCGATGACTTTCGATCCGATTGCTGCCTGGATGGGGATCTCGAACATCTGCTGCGGGATGAGCTCTTTGAGCTTCGCCGCGAGCTGGCGGCCGCGCTGCGTCGCGCGGTCTTTGTGCACGATGGTCGAGAGCGCGTCGACGGCGTCGCCGTTCAGCAAGATGTCGACCTTGACGAGCTTCGATTCCTTGTAGTCCGCGAGCTCGTAGTCGAGCGAGGCATAGCCGCGCGTCGCGGATTTCAAGCGGTCGAAGTAGTCGAAGATGATTTCGTTCAGCGGGATGTGGTACGTGATCATGACGCGGTTCGTGTCGAGGTAGTCCATGCCCTGGTACTCGCCGCGCTTGTCCTGCGAAATCTCCATGACGGCGCCGACGTAGTCGTTCGGCACGATGACGGTCGCCTTGACGTACGGCTCTTCCATGTGCTCGATCTCGGTCGCGGGCGGCAGATCCGACGGGTTGCTGACCTCGATCATCGTGCCGTCCGTCTTGAACACATGGTAAATGACGGTCGGCGCCGTCGTGATGAGCTTCAGGTGGTACTCACGCTCGAGGCGCTCCTGGATGACGTCCATATGCAGCAGGCCGAGGAAACCGCAACGGAAGCCGAAGCCGAGCGCCGTCGACGTCTCAGGCTCAAAGACGAGCGCCGCGTCGTTGATCTGCATTTTTTCGAGCGCATCCTTGAGGTTGTCGTAGTCCGCGCTTTCCACCGGGTACAGGCCGCAGTAGACCATCGGCGTGACGCCGCGGTAGCCGGGCAGCGGCTCCTCCGCGCCGCGCTCGACCGTCGTCACGGTGTCGCCGACGCGCACGTCGCGCACGTCCTTCAGCGAGCCGGCGATGAAGCCGACCTCGCCGTTGTCGAGGCGGCCGGTGTCGACCATCTGCGGGCGGAAGCAGCCGACGTCCGTGACCTCGAACGCCTTGCCCGTCGCCATCATCTTGAGCTTCATGCCCTTTTTGATGTGGCCTTCCTTGACACGGATGTGCGCGATGACGCCTTTGTACGAGTCAAAGTACGAGTCAAAAATGAGCGCTTGCAGCGGCGCATTCTCGTCGCCTTCGGGCGCGGGGATGTAGGTGACGATGGATTCCAAAATTTCGTCGATGCCCTGCCCCGTTTTCGCCGAGCACTCGATGGCATTCGACGTGTCGAGGCCGATCGCGTCCTCGATCTCTTTTTTCACGCGCTCGGGGTCGGCGCTCGGCAGGTCGATCTTGTTGATGACGGGGATGATCTCGAGGTCGTTCTCGAGCGCCATGTAGACGTTCGCGAGCGTCTGCGCCTCGACGCCCTGCGCCGCGTCGACGACGAGCAGCGCGCCCTCGCACGCCGCGAGGCTGCGCGAGACTTCGTATGTGAAGTCGACGTGGCCCGGCGTGTCGATGAGGTTCAGCTCGTACTCCTCGCCGTCCGAGGCCGTGTATTTCAGCCGCACCGTCTGCGACTTGATCGTGATGCCGCGCTCGCGCTCGATGTCCATGTTGTCGAGCACCTGCGCCTCCATCTCGCGCTTCGTCAGCGTCCCCGTGCTCTCGATGAGCCGGTCGGCGAGCGTCGACTTGCCATGGTCGATGTGCGCGATAATGGAAAAATTGCGGATATGCTGGTTGTCCATAAGGTTTCCTTTCGATATGCGTCCTGTTTCCGCCATTATATCATTGAGCGCTACGCCATCGCAACATCCTGCGAAAAAACCCGCAAGAAACTGTTGCTTTTTCGTCTCGCTCATGCTAGAATGCTTAGGTAACTAAACGACCAAGGAGGTGAACGATTTGCCGAACATCAAAGCATCGATCCTGAGTGTGAAATCCGACGCCAAGCGCCATGCGAAGAACGCCGCTGAGAAATCCCGTGTCCGCACGGCTTCCCGTCGCGTCCTCGATGCGGTTGAGGCTGGTAACGCCGAAGAGGCGAAATCCCTCCTGAACCTCGCTTGCAAGACGATCGACCAGGCGGCTGCGAACCATGTGTATCACAAGAACTGCGCCGCCCGCAAGAAGTCCCGTCTGGCTCGCAAAGTCAACGCGCTCAAATAATTCCGTTGGAATGAATAAAAAGCCCTCGCTTCGTTTGAAGCGAGGGCTTTTTGCTATGCCGCGAGTTTTCTCTGCACCCTCCGCAATCTCAAGTGCAGGAACACCGCGCCGACGAAGATGCCGGCGATGAGGCCGGTCCAGTAGCCATACGGCCCGAGGCCGCCCGCCGTCGCCACGAGGTGGCCGCACGGCAGGCCGATGATCCAGTACGAGGCGACGGCGAGGTAGAACGTCACGCGCACGTCCTTGTAGCCGCGCAACGCCCCTTGGAGCGGCGCGTTCAGGCTGTCGGCGAACTGCATGAAGACGGCGTAAAACAGGAACACGACGAGCAGCGCGTGCACGTCCGCGTCGCGCGTGTAGACATCAGCGATCACGTCGCGCAGCAGCAGGCAACAGATCGCGACGCTCCCTTCGAACGCGAACGTCAGCACGCGCGCGAGGCGCGTGTACTCCGCCGCATCTTTGAGCCGTTTCGCGCCCGTCTCGTAGCCGACGAGGATCGTCAGCGCCATGCTGACCGAGAGCGGGATCATGTAGACCATCGTCGTGAAATTCATCGCGGCCTGATGCGCAGCGACGACCGTCGTGCCGTAGGCCGTCATGAAGAGCGCGACCGCGCCGAAAATGCTCTGCTCGCAGAACATCGTCGCGCCGATGGGGATGCCAAGGCCGAGCTGCTTGCGCCATTCGCGAAAATCCGGGCGCGGGAAATGCGCGAACAGATGATATTCGCGGAACGGCGCGAGGCGCGCGGCGGCGAGGATGTTCAGCACGAGGTTGCCGCAGAACGCGACGGCCGAGCCGATGCCGGCGCCGACGCCGCCGAACGCCGGCACGCCGAACGCGCCGTACATGAAGACGTAATTGAAGAAAATGTTGAACGGCACCGTGAGGATCGTGATGTGCATCGTCAGCTGCGTCTTGCCGTGCGCATCGATGAAATTGCGCAGCACGCCAGCGAGGAAGATGGGCGGCAAGCCGCACGCGATGGCCGCAAGGTAGCCGCGCGCAATCTCCTCGACGCGGGGCTCGAGCGCGAGCGCATCGAGCACGAGCGGCGCGGTGAGCACGCCGAACACGATAAGGAATACCGCGAGCGCCAGCGCCCAGTAAAAGCCCTGCCGCGTGATGGGCGCGATCTTGTCGCGCTTCCCTGCGCCGTAGAGGTTCGACAGCACGGGCGTGAGGCCCGAGATGATGCCGAGGAACGCGCCGAAGAACGGAAAGAACAGGTTCGAGCCGATGGCGACGCCCGCGAGGTCCTGCTCGCTGAGCCGCCCGGCCATGACCGTATCAAAGAAGCCCGTCGCCATGATGGCGAGCTGGGTCACAAAAATAGGAAGCAGCACGATGAAGAACTGCTTCCCTTTTTCGCGATAGCCGAAGGTCTGTCGCATCTTATTCCTCGTCTTTCTTGAGGCAGCAATTTTTGTATTTCTTGCCGCTGCCACACGGACAGGGGTCGTTGCGGCCGACCTTCGCGCGCTTCTTCTGCGCTTCGGCGAAGGAGATGATGTTCCCGCGCGCCGCCGTCTCGTGATTCATGAGGCGCTCCGGCGTGTTGCCTTTCAGCGGCCAGAGATGTGATGTGTTGTTGAACGCGATGAGGAGCGGCAGGAGCTCGCGCGCTTTCGCATCCTCGTTGAAAAAGCCGAGCTCGTCGAGGTAGTCCGACGCCTTGTCCATCGGCTGGCCGTTCTGCAAGAGGATGTAGACCTCGCCGACAACGTCGGCGGCCTTCAGCACGTCGTAGCCGTACGAGTTCATGATGAACTGCGCGAGCGCCTGGTACGCCGGCGTCGCGTCGATGTAGTTGTCGTCGCCCGCGTCGTAGACCTGGCTGTACGTCAGCGGCGCGAAGTCGAGGTTGCTGCGACGCAGTTGCTCGTTTTGCAGCGCTTCCTCGTCGATGAGCGTGTAGTATTTCACGCCATGCGGCAGCGCGACGAGCGTCTTTTTCCAGCACGACGCATTCAGCAAAATGCCGACGAGATCGAGGAACGAGACCTGCTCGCGCTGCGCGGGTTCAAGGTACTCCGTGACCATTGCATAGAGCTGGTCAAAATTCAGATAGCCGTAGTAAAACAGCAGGCCGGCCGCGAGGCGCGTGACCTCCGTGTTGAGGTCGACAAGGCTCTTGTACGTGCCGGAGTCGATGGTTTTCCACTTCGCCTGGATCTCGTCCGGCAACAGCCAGACGAGCGTGCCGTCCGCATCCGTTCCGCAGGCGACGAGGCCGAGGCCGCGCAGATAGTCGAGGCGCAGGTCGTCGTCGCGGAGCTCGGACGACCGTCCGCCTTTTTCCATGAGATGCGCGAACACGGCATACTCCTCGTCGATGACCGTCGGAAACCAGCGCTCGGAAAACGCGAGGATCGCGGGCACGAGCGCATCGATGAGCTCCGCCTTCTTCAGCGAGCTCGCGCCCGTGACGTTCAGGTTGTAACGGATGTCGTCGAGCTCGCTCTTCGTCATCGCATCGAGCGCCGCCGCGAGCGTCGTGTCCGCAGGCAGCTTGCGGCGGTACAGCTGCTTCTTGCGCGCCGCCTCGTCCTCCTGCATCAGCGCATCAATCTGCTCGGCGACCGTCTTGTGGTCGGGGATTTTATTCTCTGGCATAAATGAAACCTTTCTTCCTTCGCAGTTACAATCGATCGTATGAGCTAAGCCCTACCTCCGACACCCTCTCAGGCACTTCGGGTCAGCTCTCCCCTAAGGGAGAGCCTTGCATTCACCCAAAGTAATCAGCAATCCCGTCGGCGATGCCTTGGGCGGCTTTTTGCGCGCCTTCGTCGCTCGCGAGGATCTTTTCCTCGCTCGGGTTCGAGATGAACGCGACCTCGACGAGCGTCGCCGGCATGTCCGTGTGCTTCACGACGTAGAAATTGCAGCTCTGCGTGCCGCGGCTCTCCGTGCCGAGCTCGTCGATGACGGCCTTTCGGATGTCGTCGGCGAGCACGCGGGACTTCGCCGAGCCTCTCGCATAGTAGTAGCCCGTCGTGCCCTTCGCCGCGCCGTTCGTGAACGAATCGTTGTGGATGGAGACGAAAATATCGGAATTCGCCTTGTTCGCGACGTCGCAGCGCGCCTGGAGCTCCTCGATGTCCGAGGCCTTCCCGCCCTTCGGCGAAACCTCCGTGTCTGTCGTGCGCGTCATGTAGACCGTCGCGCCCTCCGCTTCGAGGAGCTTCTGCAGGCGCAGCGCGATGTTCAGCGTCACGCTCTTCTCCGTGACGCCCGTCGGGCCGATTGCACCGGAGTCGTTGCCGCCGTGACCGGCGTCAATCGTGATGACGCGGCCTTGGAGCCCTGTGATCTCGTCAATCTGGCGATCCGTGTCCGATTTTTCCTCGTCCGTCTTCGCGGGCGTCTCGTCGTGGCGTTCCACGGGCTTCGTCGTCGGCTTCGTTTCGGGCTTTGTCTCAGGCTTCGTCGTCGGTTTCGTCGCAGGCTCCCTCGCCGGCTTCGTCTCGGGCGGCGTCTTCACGTCTGGCAGCTTCACGGTCGCGCCGCTGCTGTCCGGGCCGAGGTTGCCGAAATCCATCACGACGCGTCCTGGCACGGGGCCGCCCTTCAGCGTGAACACGTTGACGTTGTTCTTGCCGACATTCGTCTCGACAACGACGCGCACCGTGTTCTTGTCGAACTGCGCGACGCGCACCTTCGAGACGAAGCGGCTGCCGACCGCCGTCTCCTTCTTGACCTTCGGGGAGAGCCATGCGCCCTTGATGTCCGCGACGACGCGCGTCGGATTCGACAGCGTCATCGTTTTGATCGTTACGGCCTTCGTCGCGTCGACGACGATGCGCGTCTTGTCGCTGCCGTCGCCGACGCGCACGCCCGTGACCTCGGCCATGCTGGACAAGTCCGCCGCCTCCGTCTGGACTGGCACGGCACAGGTGACGAGCAAGGCGAACATCATCATCAGCCGCAAATATCGTTTCATATCACGGGACCTCCCCCGATGGTTTTCTGCCTGATTTAAAAACTGTATCTATTATCAACGTTTTTCATGGAAAAATCAAGGTGGGAAGTCGGGAGCGAATTGTGGACAAATGTGTGCGCGCACCGGCGACATCAAACGGCTTATAAATCCGCAAGACGTACAAGCGACCCGCTCCTGGCGCTGCGCTTCGCTCCGCGCCTGTCCTCTCCCTGAGGGAGAGGCTACTGTATTGTTACGCTCGCAAATCAAAGTGGGGTCTATCATCCTCATCATGATTTTCAGGACGATCCTTACGGTCGGCCTCTTTCGCGCGCAGCGCTTCTTTTTCCTTGCGCGCTGCCGCTTCCTCGCGTTCCTGCCGACGACGTTCGCGCGCGGCGGCTTCGCGGGCTTGCTGCCGCTGGTACTCCGCTGCGCGCCGGCGGGCGATGGCGAGCTCGCGTTCTTCCTCGCGCTCGATGTCGCCGAGGATGTCGCCCGCCGTGCGGCCGCGCAGATTCCGATCATCGTCTGATGCGCCGCCCGCTTGTGCGCCGTCGTGGCTCGTGCCGCCCGATGCACGCCCGCGCCAATCGCCGCCCTCGTCGGCGAAATCTCCGAAGCGCAGCGCGCCGTGTTCCTTCCGCCGGTTCTTGAGCCAGCGGAACGCGACGACCGCAAGCACGACGAACGCGATGATGCTGAAGCCGATGTAGAGCGCGCCATGCCCGCCAAGTGCGGACTGCGTCTGGTGCGCGCGCCCTTCTTCGAGCGCCTGCTGCTCCTTCGCAGCCTGCGCGTCGGCATCCTGCCCGAGGATCGCGTTCGCCTGCCCGCCGTCCGCTGCGACCGTCTGCGTCGATCCTTGCTGCGCGTTACCGTTTTGCGCCGCTTGCGGGCTCGCCTGCTGCGCCTGCGCATTCTGCGCATTCGCCTGCCCGTTCGAGCCGTTCGAACCGTTCGCGCTGTTCCCGTTTGCGCCGTCGTCCGTCGTCGTTTTCGTCAGCGCTCCTTCGCCGCGCGCAACCGCGGCGCGCGCCTGCGCCTCGAGGTCGCTCGTCTGCGTCCCGTCCGCGTTCGACTCCGTGACCGTGCCTCCTCCGCCGAGCGTGACCTGCGGAACGGACGGCGGTGTCGGCGGAGTCGGCGGCGTTGGTGCCGTGACTGCCATCGCAAGGCCTCCTTTCCCTGTCCTCGATTTCAAAACTCTACGAAAAAAGGCTGTTGCACAAAGCAACAGCCTTTGACATTTCAATGGCAGAGAGGGTGGGATTCGAACCCACGGTGGTTATTCGCCACACTTGATTTCGAGTCAAGCACCTTCGACCACTCGGACACCTCTCCGTGTTCTGTGTCTCAAGAACGAATAAGATTATATCACGGAGCCGGTGCGTTGTAAAGGAAAAAATTCTTTTTCGATGATTTTATTCTTCCGCCATCGCGATATCCTCTTTGCCGAGGAGCTCGCGGCCGCAATGCTTGACGACGAGGACGGCGAGCGTCATGAGCGCGAGGGCAAGCGCAAGCTGCAGGCCGTCGATGCCGAGCACGAACGTGCCGGCTGCGAGCTTCGTGACGATGCCGTAGACGCTCATGGCGAGCGCCGTCATCGTGACGCAGAACATGAAGACCATCGGCACATAGAGCATCCAGCCCTTGCGCCCCGTGACTTTGAGGAACACGGCAAGCGCGATGAGCACGAGCGCGGAGAGCAGCTGGTTCGCCGCGCCGAAGAGCGGCCAGATGTTCATATAGCCAGCGAGGCAGAGCCCGTAGGCGAGTACGAGCGTGAGGATGGTCGAGACGTATTTGTCCATGAGGAAGCGCGTCGCGGCGCTCGTCTGCTCC
>NZ_JALFCU010000079.1 GCF_022771645.1 Selenomonas sp. | reverse complement strand
TGCGCGCCGAACTTGATGAACTCATGCGCCGTCTGCAGCGTCAGCACAACGCCCGTGAAGAGGAGCGTCAGCGACACGATCGACAGCGAATCGACGCCGAGATGCGACATCTGCGCGAAAATATGCCGCATGCGTGGCCGGTGCGTCAACTGCCGCATCGTCTCCGCGTATAAGAGGACGATCGACCCGAACGCTTCACAGCGGCGGAGCACAAACGCGCCGAGCGCTTCCAAAAACCGCAAGACCATCGCATCGCCTCCCCGCATCGCATGAGTTCTGTGACATTCGGAAACTTGTCCAGAGTACCCCTATAGTTTAGCAAGTCGTCGCGAAATAGTAAATAGATGTGTACCAATTTTACGCAAAAAAATTTGGAGGCCGAAGCCTCCAGATTTTTAGACAAATGTTCAACGATTCGTGAGCAGCCCGCTCTTGTACAGGTCGCTCGCCTCCTGATACCAGCTGACCGCTTCCTGTTCGAGCGACGGCGCGACTGTTTCTTTTTCATACGTGCTGTTCGTAAAGTCGACAATCTTGTCCGCCGCGACGTTCGCGTCCGGCGTCAGCACGACAAGGTCGTCGCCCTTCACGAGGCCGAGGTTCTGATACGTGCTGATGAACGCGCGGTCTTGCGCTTCAGGCGTCTGGAACAGGTCGCGGCCGAGCCAGCGCGTCTCATACGACAGACCGAGCATGCCGAGGAGCGTCGGGCCGAGGTCCATCTGGCTCACGAGGCGGTCCGTCGCGCCCGGTGCGATGAGGCCCGGCGCATAGACGAGGCACGGGATGTGATACTTGTCGACGGGCAGCGCCGTCTTGCCTGCGACGCCCGCCTGATGGTCGGCGACGATGACGAAGACCGTGTCCGCGAACCACGGCTGCGTCTTCGCGCGCTCGAGGAAATCATGGATGGCCCAATCCGTATAGCGCACCGCGCCTTCGCGCGTGCCCTGCTCGCCCGCGACGCGCCCTTCAGGGAACGTAAACGGGCGATGGTTCGACGTCGTCATGACCATTTCGAACGCGGGCTCGCCGGCCGCCGCATGCGCGTCAAGCGAGCGGATGACCTGCGTGAACAGCGTCTCGTCCGCAACGCCCCAGACCGTCTCCTGGATGATCTCTTCGTCAGGAATCGACGTGCGGTCCTGGATCGTGTAGCCGTTCGCTTCGAAGAAGCCGTTCATGTTGTCAAAATAGCCGTAGCCGCCGTAAAGAAAATCGCGCGCGTAGCCGTTCTGGCGAAACGCGTCGCCAAGCGAACTCATGTTTTCATTGCCTGCGCGCCGGAGGATCGACTGCCCCGGCGTCGGTGGCACGGCAAGCGTGATCGCTTCGAGGCCGCGCACCGTGCGCGTGCCCGTCGCGTACATATTCGTGAAGCAATACGAATCTTTCGCCAGTTCATCGAGATACGGCGTCCAGTCTTTTTCCGCGCCGAACGCGCCGCAGAAGCTCGCGCTGAGGCTCTCGACCGTGATGACGACGACGTTCGGACGCTTCGCCGTCAGCGCGTTCTCGTTTTTCACCGCGCGCAGCGTCGTCTCATCGTCGAGGAACGTCACGTTCGGCGCCGCGAGCATCTGGCGGAGCTCTGCGCGCATCGCCGCGCCGTCCGCCGTCCGGTAGAACGACGGGTAGTCGAGCTCGTTCGCGAAAAACGCATGCACGAACTCCTGCGGCCCGTTGCCCGCGAGCTCGTTGTTGTAACGGTTCTCCGTCAGATGCGCGTGGCCTTCCGTCGAGGCCGCGAAGCCGACGAGGCACGGCAACAGCACGACGGACGCGAGAAGCGCAAGCGATCCGCGCGCCGACCACGCGAACCGTTCCGGCATCGCGCGCCATTGGAGTCCCGCGAGGACAGCGGCGGTTGCCGCGATGGCCGGCAGGATGACGCCCATCGGGAACGACTGCACGACCTGCTGGATCATTTCCTGCGTGTAAATGAGGTAATCGACCGCGATGAAATTGAAATTCGTGTGGAACTCCTGCCAGTAGAGGTAGAGCGCGACCGCGCAGAACACGAGGAACGCGTCGAGCACGAACGACAGCACGGCGAGCCCGACGCGATGCACGCGCACGGACACGAAATGCTGCGGCACGAGCAAGTACAGCGCTACGGGCAGGCAGAAGAACACGCCCGCGCTCACGTCATAGAGCACGCCGAGGCCGAACACTTTCGCCACGTCGCCGATCTGCCACGACACGACGCCCGCCGAGCTCAAGAACATTGCGAGCCGCGTCACAGAATGCACGACGCACCACGACGCGAGCATCGCGAGGAGATAACAAACGAACGCATGTTCCTCATGCAAACGCGCCAAACATTTTTTCCACTGAACCATCGCAAATCCTCCCGCAAAAATCTACGATGCTCATCTTAGCCGCGAAATGTATCACCGCCGTAACAGAGACGTAACAAAAACATAACGCGCACGATGCCCCGCCGCTGTGCTTGCACGCCGACGCGTTCCGTTGCTATAATGATTCCGACACAACACGCAAACGAAAGGATTTTTTCGATGGCAGCAAAAAAAGTCTACGCCGTCGCGCGCGGCCGCGCGACCGGCATTTTCACGACATGGGCCGAATGCGAACGCCACGTCAAAGGCTACGAAGGCGCGCGCTACAAATCGTTCACGGACGTAACGGAAGCGCTCGCCTGGCTCAGCGGCGGCTGGAAAAATGCACCGACAAAAAAAGCTCCCGCTGCTGCGAAACGCAGCGCAGGAGCAAGCGCAAAACCATCGGCCGCACATCCCGCGACGGGAACGACGCACCATCGCAGCGCATCCTCCGCAGCGCGCACGAACGACGCGCCCGTCGACTACACGATCTACACGGACGGCAGCTGCCTGAAGAATCCCGGCGGCCCCGGCGGCTGGGCCATCGTCGCAAAGGATGAAGCGACGGGCGAAGTCACCGAACAAAACGGCGGCGACCCCATGACGACGAACAACCGCATGGAACTCACCGCCGCCATCATGGCGCTCCGCCTCGCGCCCACGGGCACGCGCGTCGCGCTCTACACGGACAGCCAATACCTGAAAAACGGCATCACGAAATGGGTCGCCGGCTGGAAGCGCCGCGGCTGGAAGAAAGCCGACGGCCAGCCCGTCCTCAACCAGCCGCTCTGGATGGAGCTCGACGAACTCTACACCGCGCACACCGTCTATTTCCACTGGGTCAAAGGCCACGCGGGCAATCCGCTCAACGAGCGCTGCGACCAGCTTGCGAAACACGCGGCGATGCAAGCGCAATGACAGCAAAATGAACGCACGACAAAGCGAGGCATGATCGCATATTTTGCGGCCATGCCCCGTTTTTTCATTGCACATGCGTCAAATCCACGACGCAGCCGCCCCACGACAGGCCGACGCCGAAGCCCAGGAGCATGATATTTCGCAGCGTGTCGGAGGAACGTGTTTTCAACAGCTCGCACAGTGCGATGGGGATGGAGCTCGACACCGTGTTGCCGACCTCGGCGACGTCGTTCCAGTACGGCAAACCGTCGAGGCCGCATTCTTGTTGCAGATAGCGCAGCATGAACTGGTTCGCTTGATGAAAAACGTAATAATCTACGTCTTCTTTGGAAAGCCCCGTCTTCGCCAAGATTTCTGCGAGCGCTTTCGGCACGACATCAAGCGCGAAATTCATGATACCGGAGCCATTCATGTAGAGATTGCGGTTCGTGCGGACGTTGCCGTATTTGTCCCGCGTCTCCTCGACGGGCGTCGTCGCGAAGGGATGGCGGTGGCCGCCGACAGGCACGATGAGCTCGCCCGCGCCGCTGCCGTCCGTGCCGTACACGAAACCAGAGAGCCCCGGCCGCTCCGCCGCGACGCCCTCGACGAGTGTCGCCGTCGCGCCGTCGCCGAAGAGCGGCAGCGTCGCGCCGTCCGCGGGATGAATGTATTTGCTGTACGTCTCCGAGGTCAGCAGCAGCACGCGCCGCGCCTGTCCGGACTCGATGAAACCTTTCGCGATGCCAAGGCCATAGATGTAGCCCGAGCAGCCGAGGTCGTAGTCGAACGCGCCACAAGAGCGCGGCAACTCCAGCCGGTCTTGCAAGATGCAAGCCATCGGCGGCAAAAAATGATCGGGCGACTGCGTGCAGAGAATCAAAAAATCGATGGACGCACGCTCCACACCCGCCGCGAACAGCTTTTCCGCTGCGCGGAACGCGAGATCGCCCGCCGTCTCTCCCTCCGCCGCGATGCGTCGCGCCACAATGCCCGTCTTCTTCCGCAAGCGCCCCGCAGGATTCTCGACACGCCGCGCGGGGAGCGCCGCCGCCAACTGTGTAATATATGCCCGTTTCATTTCAACATCTCAAACAAATCGCGTACCGTTTTTGCCGATTCCACCATCACCCGCGTAATTTTCCTCCCCGTAGCCAGCTTTGCAAATGCAATGAAATTTACAAATCCAAGCGAATCCCATTCCACAATATCATCCAGGTTTGTAGTCATTTTGATTTCATCCTCTGTAAGCAGGACATCGTCTTTCATCTTTGTCAAAAATTCTTGTTCCGTCATTCCATTCCCCTCCAACTTGCCGCGTTTCCCGTGAACATCAATCCATCACGCGTCATCCCATGAGAATCTCCAACATCTCCGCCCGTCTCGCCTGCCATGCGTCCTTTGTCATCGCATAGCGGTACGCCTTTTTCTTCGTACCGCCTTTTTCGTAACATATATCCACACCTTCGAGCCGTTCGTATCCGAGAAATTCATCAATTTTTCGCGCCTTGCGGTTATCAGCGAAGACGCTCGTCTCCAACCGCTCCATGGCGAGCTCCTGGAACGCATAATCAATGCAAAAAAAGAACAGCGTCAGTCCTGCATCCATCGGCACGTCTTCCGTCTCGCCGATATACGCGCCCGGCGAGCAGCTGTGATGCGCTTCATCAAACTCCGTGTAGCCCGCATAACCGAGCGGCCGCCCGTCCAGCTCGAAGACAAGCGCATGCGGCGGCGTGTCCTCCGCGTGCCGCTCGAACCATGCGACATGCTCTTCCCATGTAATCTTGTGATCCGTCAGCATCCGGCTGTGCACGCGTTCGCTGTTGCGCCAGCCGAGCACCATGCGCAAATCCTCGCGCCGCATCTGGCGCAAGCGATAGCCGTGGATGGTCTCCATCTCCTCGCTCCCTTTCCGCAGGCGCGACGTCGGCACCGCCTGCTCGTTTTATCATACCAAAAATGTCCCCCCCTGCAAGACAAACGCACATCCTCAAGAAATCCGCGTAAAAAAACAGGTGCCTGCATTGTTGCAAACACCTTGGCTGTCACGTTTCACATCAAGTTTGTTTTCTTGATTGCATGGTTCGCTGACGGTATATTCAAACGCTCACGGCTTCAAGCTGCACCCGTTTCCCGCAAAACGCAATCGCATAACACCAAATCGTCTCCACACCCTCGGCGCGAAGTTTTGCCACATAGGCTTTTTCGTCGATCTGCCGTTTTGCTGTTTCGATTGCCCGTTTCATTTCTTCTTCCTCTTGGACGGTCTTGAATTCCATGAGGACTCCCGGCAGTCCGGCCCGCTTCGGGAAAAGCGCGAGGTCGAAGCGGCCGTAGCCGCTTTCCTGATTCGACTCGACACGATAGTCCGCTTCATAATACAACGTACAGCCGAGCATGAGGCCATGGTAAAAACTTTCCGGATGCGTCGTATCGTAAACGCTGACCGCGCGGCGCACGATGCCGGAAAGCCGCATCTGAAACTCTTCGGCATCCCCGCTTTGCATGGCCATCCCCATCTTGTAGAAAACGACCTCGCCATAGCTGCGATCGACGCGGTTGAGAATCTCCTTCTGGTAGAGCAGGCGGATTTCCTTGTTCGGGATGGCAAGCTCGTAGAGCCGCCCGCCGCCGCTCGTGCGGATGGTGTTGACGACTTTGAGATAGCCGGTCTGGAGGAGGATCGTGTAGATGTGGTTGTTCTGCCCGCCGATTTCATCATAGATGACGCCTTCCTGCAGGTCAAGCGTCACAGTCTTTCCCGTGAGCAAGGATTTCAATTCGCCCCAGCGCTCTTCGTTCGCCTGCACGAGCATCGGCTGAAAGATATCGTTTGAGGATGTATTGACCCAGTAAACGTCGGGTTCACAATCATCGCTGAAGTAATTATTCACCGACCACGGATTATAAATCTCAACGCCATGGAACAAATATCCGTCATACCATGCTGCGATTTCTTCCAGCTTGTCCGCATGACCGAGATCGTTGGCCATCTTCACGATTTCGTCTTTCGTGTAACCACAAGCACCCGCATACGGGCCGGAGATCACAGAAGAAACTTTGAGATTGTTCAGCCCGCTGAAAATGCTTTCTTTCGCGATGCGCAGGACGCCCGTAAGGATGGCAAATTCGAGCGAGGGATTCGTCTTGAACGCATCGGAATAAAACGCGCGGAAGAAATCGATCGCCGTTTTGTAATATCCATGCGACCACGCATATTGGATCGGCGCGTCGTATTCGTCGATGAGCAGCACGACTTTCTGCCCGTAGTACGCCTCGATGCAGTGCATGAGCAAGCCGAGCGATGCGCGCAACTGGCCGTCGTCCGCCCGCCGCTCGCAGATGGCAAGATAATCTTCCCGTTCCTCCGGCAGGATTTTTTCACTCTGCAACGTGAATTTCCATCGCGCCAAAAGCATGCACAGCCCGTTCACGATGGTTTCGCGCATCGTTTCCCACGTCAGGCCGCTCCAGATTTTGAGCGTCATGAAGACCACGAGATGTTTCCCCTGCTCCGCCATGACATCCGGATGGTCTGCGACTTCCAAGCCGTCGAACAGCTTCCGATTCTTCTCCGCATCTTGGCGCGTGAGGAAGCGTTGTGTCATCGTCATGAGAAGCGTCTTCCCGAACCGGCGCGGGCGCGTAAGGAGTGTGACATCGGCGTGATTTTGGAAGAATTCCACGAGGAAGTTCGTTTTGTCCACGAAATAATATTCATCGCGGATTTTTTCAAAATCGTCAGACCCGATCGGTATTCTCGTACGCATGAAGACACCTGCTTTCTTTCAAGAAAAAACTCGTGCTACAAATAGTATAGCACGAGTTTTGTGAAAATGCATTTCTCACATCACTTGACCGCTGCCGCTTTGCGGACGACGTCATAATCGCTGTCGCTCGTGGCGACAAAACCATCGATGCTCGCTCCACGCATGGCGGCGGCGCAGGCGGACGCAGTGTCGTCCGTCGCCTCGAACGCCTCGCGGAGCGCGTCGACGACGGCGGGATCGACGGCTTCCGCAGCCGCGATGACGTCCGTCGGGATCGGATCCGTACGGAAAATAATCTGCAGCTGGTCGTCGGCGTGCGCGGCATCATAGGCCGTGGAGTACGTCGCACCGCCGTCGACCGTGCCGTCCTTGACAGCCTCGATGACATTCGTATGACTGCCGAGGAATACCGTCGAGCCAAAGAATCTTTCGGGGTCTTTGCCTGCTGCGACGAGTGCGGCTTTCGGATAAACGTAGCCGGAGGCGGATTTTTCATCGACGAAGCCGAACCGCTTGCCCGCGAGGGCGTCTACGTCATTCAGGCCGCTGCCCTTGCGCGTGACGATGTAACCCGTGTAGCTCGTCTGGTGATGAACGGACGGCGTGACGATGGGCTGGATGCGCGAGCGCTCGCTCGCCGCGACGTACGCGAACGGCGAGAACCAGCCAACATCGGCGAGGCCATCGGCAAGCGCGCGCCCGAGCGCGTCGTAGTCAGCGACGATGATCGTGCGCGCCCGCTTGCCTGCACGTTTTGCCACGTCCTGGAGGATTGGCACATACGTCGCCCGGATGCGCTCCGGCGCTGTAAAAGGATTCACGGCAAAGACGAGCTCGTCCGACTGCTTGAACGCCATGGCCGCGCGCTGCACGCGCTCCGAAATGCCGAGGAGCGATTGCGCGTACGTATGAATCTCCTCGAGGTTCTTGCGCTGGCTCTCGATGCTGTCCGAGGCTTCTTGCGTATTGCCCGCAATCGTGACGGTCGTCTGGCCGACGCTCTCCACGGCTTTCGCCATCTGCTCCGTCGTCTCGCGCTGACGGTCGGACATGCTGCAGAGGTCACTGACGATGGTCTCGATGTGCGCCATGTTGTCCGTGAGGCCTTTCATCGAGCCGGCCGAGGCCTGTGCCTGCTGCTCGACGGCCAGCAGGTTTTCGCTGCTCGTACGCATACCCGCCGTGACCGTTTCCGTCTTCGACGTGATGTCATTGACGATTTCTTCGATTTCGCGCGTCGTCTCGTCGCTCTCCGTCGCGAGCTTGCCGACTTCGCCGGCGACGACGGCAAAGCCGCGCCCGTGCTCGCCGGCGCGCGCCGCCTCGATGGAAGCGTTGAGCGCCAAGAGGTTCGTCTGTGCCGCGATGGCGCGGATCTTGCCGACGAACGACGCGATTTTTTCCGATGCCTCGTTCAGCTTCCCGATTTCCTCGACGCTCTGCTGCGCCGTGCGCGTGACGTCCTGGATGCTCTCGCTGACGTTGCGGATGACGTGCTGATAGTCCGTCGCGATCTTCGTCGAGTTCTCGCACTCCTGGAGGCTCGACTGCGCGACGTCCGAGACCTTGCTCGCCGAGGCCGCAATCTCCTCGACGCCGGCCGACGCCTCTTCGACACTGCTCGCATTCGTCTCGCTCTCTTTGCTGATGCCGTGCGCGAGCGCCTCGACCTGTGCGATGACCGTGCGATATTGGTCGATGCCCCAGAGGAGCTGCTGCGACGCGAACGCCATTTCCTCCGCGATGCCGAGAAAGTCAAAGTCCGCGCCCTGCACCGACGGGCGCTCCGCCGGCTGTGGCGGCGTCATCGGCGCGGGCACGGCCTCGCGCACGGATGGCGCTTCGCGTCCTTTCAACGCTTGCGGCACGATCACGCACGCCAGCGCCCCGGCGATGACGATAGCGATAACCGCGCCGAAAAGCGTGCCGACGCTGCCTGCTAACGCAAAGCCGATGGCGCACCCTGCTGCCGTCCCGAGGATCTGGCAGCCAATCAATTTTTCTTTCACCACAAAAACACCTCGCATATGTTGTTCTCCCGCATACGCAAGGCTTGATTCCCCTAGTTCCCTCTGTTTTTCCCTTTTTCTTTTATCTATCTGTCTTTCATTTCGCGGCAGGGTCAGTGTTTTCCTGCTTGCCGTTCAAATTATTTTGCTGCGCCGCGATCTGGGCGCGGACATCTTCCTGCGTCGGCGTGTGGTAATCTTCTGCGACCGCCGTAGGCTTTGCTTCGAGATGAAGCTCTTTCGGCGGTTCCGACGCTGTTTCTTCCTGGGGGGCGGGCTCTGCGGCAACGGAAGTTTCGGGAGCTGCAGCATCGGCATCCGGAAATGCTGGATGCTGTGGCGCGTCCGTCGTCGCTTTCTGCGGCTGCGGTTGCTTCGGTTGTTCCGGCTCGTTCATGGCGGCGGTCAGCGCGCTCTGGGCTTTCTTGAATTCACGCAAACCCTTGCCGAGCGCGCGGCCGACTTCCGGGAGCTTGCCCGGGCCGAAAACGATGAGGCCGACGATCATGATGAGGATGAGTTCGGGGAGGCCGATGCCAAACATAACGTTCTCCTTCCATTTCCAAAAACAGCCGCATGGGACATCGTCATTCGGGGCTGCGAACTTGCGATTGCCATGCGGCTGCTACAAAAATCAAAATTGCTTCATGCGATGGAGCTTTACCTCCAGTGCCTTCCCGCGCGCGAGCTCGACGGTCAGATACGACGGCTCGTAAGCGTCGCGCGGGCGCGCGGCTGAGCCGGGGCAGAGCACGGTGATGGGCGTGCCCGGCGTGATCTCGACGACGTGCGTGTGCCCGTAAACGGCGATGTCGCAGTCGGCGTCTGCCGCCGCCTGCGCGAGGAGTTCTGTCCCGTAGCGCACGCCGCAGCTGTGGCCGTGCGTGAGGAGGATGCGATGCCCCTCGGCCGCGATGACTCGCGCGAGCGGCTGGTTCGCATCCGGCCAGTCGCTGTTGCCCGGCACACCGATGACGCGTCGCGCGGCCTGCTCGTCGTCCTCGCCGTCGTTCAGCTGGACGCCGACGAGCATCGCGAGATAGCGTGCATCGGAAAGGACGTCGCCAGCGTGGAGATAGAGCGCGGCGTCGGGCTGCTCCGCGTAGACGCGCTCGACAGCGGACGTGTTGCCGTGGGTGTCGCTGAGAATGACAAGTTTCATAGGCTTCTCCTTCGCCGAATATTACCATATGAATTGATACGAACTACCTTCGAAACCCTTTCCGTCACCCTTCGGGTGCCACCTTTCCCTGAGGGAAAGGCTGCTCAATTCGTTACTTTCGGCAACCAAAGTAGTTTTCTAACTGGCTCACCAGTTCGCGGAGCGCTTTGCCGCGGTGGCTGATGGCGTCTTTTTCTGCGAGCGTGAGTTCGGCCATGGTCTTTTCCGTGCCGTCCGGGCGCTCGACGTAGAAATACGGGTCGTAGCCGAAGCCGCCGTTGCCGCGCGGCTCGAAGCGGATCGTGCCGTCGACGCGGCCGTCCGCCGTCAGCACCGTGCCGTCCACGTCCTCGAAGACAAGGGCGCAGCGGTAGTCGGCGGACGAGGACGTGAGGCCGCGCGCTTGGAGCTCTGCGATCATCTTCGCGTTGTTCGCCGCGTCATCGCCGTGCCGGCCCGCGAAGCGCGCAGAGTGGACGCCTGGCGCGCCGCCGAGCGCATCGAGCTCGATGCCGGAGTCGTCGGCGATGCAGGCGGTCTGCGTCGCCTCGCGGAAGAAATGCGCCTTGATGCGCGCATTCGCCTCGAACGTCGCGCCATCCTCGACGGCGTCAGGGAGGTCGCCGAACGATGCGAGGGAAACGATCTCGACAGGCAGGTGCGCAAAGGCCGCTTTCATTTCGCGGAGCTTGCCCTGGTTCTTCGTGGCGATGACGATTTTTTTCATGTGAGAAAATCCCTTCAAATCAAGTCGAGCCCAGTCAATCGCCCCCTGGCCCCCTCCCCGAGGGGGCTGTCAGCGAAGCTGACTGAGGGTGTGGCGAAGGTAGGGCGTGAGTTATGCGCAGGATGGTATTGGCGGAGGTGGAACGTAGGCGATTCCTTCGACTGCACAATCCTCGTATGAGTTAAATTCTACCTTCGCCACTCCCACCACCGCTTCGCGGTCCCCCTCCCTCGGAGAGGGAGGCTCGCACCAATGAAAGGCTCGTGCAATTATGAACCTATCCGACACGGCCGACCAACCAAACAAGTTCTCCTCCGAGAATATCCTTTTCGTATGAAATCAACTCGCGGCAGCCTTTTTCGCCGTATCGGAGGAGCGTGTCGAGTTCTTCCCGCGAAAACGGGCGGCCTTCGCCGGTGCCTTGGACTTCGATGAACTGCCCTGCGCCTGTCATGACGACGTTCATGTCGACGATGGCATGGGAGTCTTCTTCGTAGCAGAGGTCGAGGATCGGCTCGTTTTCTGCATTCACGCCGACGCTGATGGCGGAGACGAAATCCTTGACGGGAAAGGCGTTTCCTTTTTGATAGAACGTGGCGCACGCTTCGACGAGCGCGATGAATGCGCCCGTGATGGACGCCGTGCGCGTGCCGCCGTCGGCTTGGATCACGTCGCAATCGAGGTGAATCGTGCGTTCGCCGAGTGCGGCGAGGTCGACGACAGAGCGCAACGAGCGGCCGATGAGGCGCTGGATCTCCTGCGTGCGGCCGTTCTGATGGCCGCGCACGGCTTCGCGCGGCGTGCGCTCGTTCGTCGCGCTCGGCAGGAGCGCGTACTCGGCGACGAGCCAGCCGCAGCCCGTGCCGCGCTGGAAGACGGGGACGCGGTTCTCGATGGTCGCGGCGCAGATGACGCGCGTGTTGCCCATCTCGATGAGGACGGAGCCAGCGGGATATTTTTGGAAATGGCGGTGAATTTCGTAGTGTCTAAGTTGGTCTGGATTACGTCTATCCGATCTCAAGGAATTACTCCCTTCGCAGATACATTCCTACTTGTTGTCATGCCCTACCTCCGCCACCCTTTCCACCGCTAACGCGGTCCCCCTTCCCCCTAGGGGGAAGGCTTTATTTCTTCGATTCCTGGTACTGGCGATAATTCTTGATGATGCAGATCGGCGTCTTCTGGCTCGCTTTGCCGAACGGGTTGTCGATGAGGAGCATGCGGGCGATGTCGCCGTCGACGTTCTTCGTGATGCCGACGACGCGGCTGCGCTTCAGGTCGTTGACATCAGCGATCATCGCGCCGAATGCGCCCGTGCGCTCGGCGATTTTTTCGCAGACGTGATCGGCGTCCGCCGGGCCGTAGACGATGCATTTGTCGAACGGCGGCATCGTGCCCGTGACGTCATCGATCATGGCCGTCTCCTTGCCGCCCCATTTGTAGAACATGCCGGACTTGCCGACGAGTTTCGCAAGGAAACCAGCGAACAGCGCGAACGCGACGCGCCATTTGCCTTCGACGTCCATGAGCGACTGCATGCCGTGCGGCGTGGCGAGGCTGCCGTAGTCGGGGATGAAGCGGCAGCAGAACTGCGCGACGCGCGTGATGTGGAGCTCCTCCGGGCGCACATAGCGGTTCTGCGTGATGGCGACGACGGACTCGGCGCTGCAGATGAGGTCGTCCGGGCCGACGTTGCCCTTCGTATAGCGGTCGATCGCGTCGACGATGTCGTCTTTTGCCGTCAGGATGCGCGTCGGCACGGGGATGAGTTTCATTTCGTTTGCCATTTCGCTGCCTCCTCAGTCTTTCGCGAGCGTGACGCCCGCGAGCTGTGCGATTTCTTCGGCCGAGAGCTTCAGCTGCACTTTTTCGTAATGATACGGCATGCGGCCGGACTCCTGCCAGATCACGTCGACGACGATGTCGACCATGTGGGAGAGCGCGTCCTCGAGCGTGCGTCCGTTCCGCGGCGTAAATTTCAGCTTCGCGAAAATGTGCTGTGCGTCCGCACCCTTGGCATTGCCTTTTTTCTCGATGAGCATCGCCTCGAAGTAATCATCCTCGCGCGGCGCGCCTTCCCTTTCGGCCTTGCCGCGCGCCTCGATGCCGTCGTACTGCTCGTACGGCAGCTGCGGGCGCACGATGGCGTCCATGAGGACGCCGCACGACTTGCCCACGTTGCGGAACGTGAGCTGCTTTTCGATGACGAGGCTGTTTTCGTCCTGGCTCACTTTCGTGAACGGCGCGCTCGTGTCGACGACGATCTGCTCCTTGCCCATCATGGCGAGCAGGAGGTCGGACAGAATGAGGACCGCCAAGATGACGATCAAAATGATGTCGATGATATCCAAGAAATCCATCGCTGAACATCCTTCCTTTATATGACTGCTTTATTGCTGCTGCGCGGACGCTTCCGCCTTTGCAGCTTTTAATGCCTTTTCTTTTGCCATGGCCGCTTTGAGCGGAATCCAATATTTGTCGGACAGCCGCTCGATGTGGCCCGTCTCCCGGCTCGTGTAAACGTTCTGCGTGTGGCCGAGCACGAGCACGCGCCCGGTCTCCGCGTCGAGCACGCGGTAGTCGAACGCCATCTTCGCTTTCGTCAGCGCCGTCGGCGTGACCTCGATGAGGAGTTCCTCATCAAAATGGCCGGGCGAGACGTATTTCGCGCTGACGTCCGTGATGGGGAAGACATAGCCGTCCTCCATCATCTGGTCGAGCGTGATGCCGATGGAACGCAGGTATTCGACGCGCCCGATCTCGAACCAGCGGATGTAGTTCGCATGATGCACGACCGCCATCGCGTCCGTATCGTAAAAATTCACGCGATGCTTGACCGTGATAGGCATCCGTCATGCCTCCCTTCTCAAAACATTCGTTACCTAGCCTAAAACAAATGCATACGAAAGTCAAGGGCAGATTATACGACCTGCCCCCAAACACCGTCCTTGTAAAGTTTTTCGATGTGCACTTCATAGAGCTCGCCGCTCGTGACGGGGCTGTCCGTATAGACGCGGATGTAGTTGTCCGTCAGGCCGTCCGTGATGCCGTCTTTCGTCGTCTCGAAAAGCACGCGCATCGTCTTGCCGAGAAATTGCTCGTGAAATTCCTTCGCCTTGCGGTCGGCGAGCGCTTGCATGCGGTGAACGCGCTCCTTCTTGACGGGCTCAGGTATCTGGTCCTTGCGCTTCGCCGCCGGCGTGCCGCTGCGGCGCGAGTACGGGAAAACGTGCATGCGGGAAAAATTCATGCGCTCGACAAATGCGAGCCCATCTGCAAACAGTTCCTCCGTCTCGCCCGGGAAGCCGACGATGATGTCCGTCGAGACAGCGATGCCCGGCACTTCGCGCTCGACGTTCTCAATGAGGCGCGCAAACTCCGCCGTGTCGTAATGACGGTTCATGTCGTGGAGCACCTGGTCTGACCCTGCCTGAAGCGGCAGATGCAGGTGCGCGCAGAAACGCTCGTCCGTGCGGATGAGTTCGAAGAGCTCCGGCGACAGTTCGAGCGACTCGAGCGAGCCGAGGCGCAGGCGCTTCAGGCCACCCACGGCAAGCACTTCGCGGCAGGCATCAGCGAGCGTAATCTTGCGCATCGTTCCATCCGCGAGCGCGATGGGCGCGAGGTCGCGGCCGTATGCACCGAGGTGGATGCCCGTCAGGACGATTTCGCGGAAGCCCGCCTTGACGAGCTTTTCCGCTTCCTCGCGGATGTGGATGGGCTTGCGCGATTTGACTGGCCCGCGCGCGTACGGGATGATGCAGTACGAGCAAAAATTTTCGCAGCCGTCCTCGATTTTCAGGAACGCGCGCGTGCGCTCCGGCATGTCGTAAAGCGGGATGTCCTCGAACGTCTTTGCTTGCATGACGTCCGTGACGTTCACGACCTGCGTTTTTTCGCGCATGGCCTGCTCGACGTACTCGACGATGCGGCTGCGTTCCTTTGTCCCGAGCACGACGGAGACGCCCTCGATGGACTGGATGGCCTCCGGCGCCGTCTGCGCGTAGCAGCCGCAGACGGCGATGACCGCGTCCGGGTTCTCGCGATGCGCGCGTCGGATGATCTGACGGCTCTTGCGGTCGCCGAGGCTCGTGACGGAGCAGGTGTTGATGACGTAGGCGTCCGCGGGCTCATCGAACTTGCCGATCATGTAGCCCGCTCGCTTGAACAGCCCTTCCATCGTCTCCGTCTCGAACTGGTTGACCTTGCAGCCGAGCGTCATGAATGCAACGGTAGACAAAATTTACAGATCTCCTTTTTCATACTGCACGATGCTCATCGCGGCGATGGCCGCCGTCTCCGCGCGCAAGATGCGCGGGCCGAGCGTGACAGACACGCCGCCCGCCGCCTCGATAACCGCCGCCTCGTCGAGCGTGAAACCGCCCTCCGGGCCGATGAGGGTGATGATGTTGCTGGCGGTGTCCGGCAACGCGCGCAACGCCGTCTTGATCGGTTGTTGTTCTTCGTTCTCGTAGCAGAAGACGAGCTCCGTCTCCGGCTTTTGCCACGTCTTGATCCATGCCGTGAGCGGCAAGACGGGATAAACTTTCGGCACACGCGTCCGCCCGCATTGTTTCGCGGCTTCTTCCGCAATCTTCTGCCAGCGCTCGCGTTTCGCCGCCGCTTTCTCGCCTTCGTAGCGCACGACGCAGTTGCGGCTGGCGAGCGGCTGGATGCGCGTCACGCCGAGTTCGACGGCCTTCTGGATGACGAGATCGAACTTGTCGCCCTTGAGCAAGCATTGCGCGAGCTCGATCTCGATGGGCGATTCCGTATCCGCGTCGAGGCGTTCGACGAGCCGCATCGTCACGGAATCCTGCGTGAATCCCGTGAGTTCCATGCGCCCGACCGCGCCGTGATCGTCGACGAGCGTGACCTCGTCGCCCGCCTTCGCGCGCATCGCGTACATGAGATGCGCGGCATCGTCGCCCGTGATCGTGACTTCGTCGGCGAGCAAGCCTTTCAAAAACAGCCGTCTCATTCGCCCGCCCTCTTCAGCACCATCGCCGCCCAGCCGGCATCCGTGTACATGTCCTCGAGCACGAATCCATGCGCGACGGCCGCCTCCGTGACGTCCGCGACACGCTCGTCGATGATGCCCGAGGCAAGCAGCCGCCCATGCGGCGCGAGATGCGCGTCGAGTTCGTCAAAGAGCCGGATGATGATGTCCGCGATGATGTTCGCGACAACGAGCTCCGCCTGGCCGTCGAATGTAGCGAGCAAATCGGACACGCCCGTCTCGATCGTCTCCTGCACGCCGTTCTCCGCGACATTCTTCGCCGCGACCTCGGCCGACGCGCGCGCGTAATCTTTCGCGACGACCTTGCCCGCGCCGAGCTTCGCCGCCGCAATCGCCAGCACGCCCGAGCCCGTGCCGACGTCGAACACCGTCTCGCCGCCGCGCACGAGCGATTCGAGCGCACGCAAGCACATCGCCGTTGTCGGATGCGTGCCCGTGCCGAACGCGGACTCTGGGTCGAGACGGAGCACGACGTCGCCCGCGAGCGGCGTGTACTCTTCCCACGACGGCTGGATGACGATATGTTTCCCGACGCGCTGCGTATGGAAATACGCCTTCCAATTATTTTCCCAATCGCTGTCCTGCACGATGCGCGACGTGATGGGGCAGGCCGCTGCGTCAAAGCCGTCGGCGTCTGCGAGCGCCGCGATGCCAGCGCGGAACGCCTCGATGCGTCCGTCGAGCGCGTCGTCGACCGGCAGATACGCGCGCACCATCACGCGCCCGTCCGGCAGATCCTCGATCACGACGCCCGTCGCCTCGACGTCATAAAAACACGCGGCGACGAGATCCGTCTCCCGCGCCTCCGCTTCGATGCTGACTTCCGACCACTTCAATCGCTTCGCGCTCCCTTCGTTCTTTCAAAAAATTGCGTCCCTATCATAGCATAAAAAAAGAAGCCGTCGCAACAAAAAGAGACGTAAATTTCGCACCCGCGGAACTTACGTCTCAATAATTTATTCGGCGTACAGGGGACCCTCTCCACCGCTGACGCGGTCCCCCTCTCCCAAAGGGAGAGGCTAGGAGGTGGGGTTACTTGAACAGCTTCTTCAGCTTGTCGAGGAAGCCCTTCTTTTCCGGGTTGACCTTGTCGCCGCTGATCTCTGCAAATTCCTGAAGCAGTTCTTTCTGCTTCGTGTTGAGGTTCTTCGGCGTGAGGACTTTGACGATGACGTGCTCGTCGCCGCGGCCCGAGCCGCGCAGGAACGGGATGCCGCGATTGCGCAGGCGCTTGATCGTGCCGCTCTGCGTGCCGGCATCGACTTTCATGTCGACGAGGCCGTCGAGCGTCGGGACACGCACCGTGCCGCCGAGCGCGGCCTCGGTGAAGGCGACCGGCACTTCGACGATGACGTCGTTGCCCTGCCGCTTGAAAAATTCATGCGGCTTGACGAAGATGTAGACGTAGAGGTCGCCGTAGCCGCCGCCGTTCGTGCCGGCCTCGCCGTGGCCGGAGACGCGCAGGCGCGTGCCGTTGTCGACGCCTTTCGGGATCGTGACCTTCACCGTGTGATTCGCGCGTTTCTTGCCCGTACCGTGGCAGTCCTTGCACGGGTTCTTGACGATCTTGCCCGTGCCGTGGCAACGCTGGCACGGCGTCTCGTTCATCATCTGGCCGAACGGGGTGCTCCTCACGGTGCGGCGCATGCCGCTGCCGTTGCAATCCGGGCACGTCTCCGGGGACGAGCCCGCCGCCGCGCCCGTGCCGTGGCACGTCGGGCAGTTTTCCATGCGCGGAATCGTGAGCTCTTCCTCTTTGCCGAACGCCGCCTCCTCGAACGTGAGGTGGAGGTCGTAGCGGATGTCCGCGCCACGCTCGGCGACCGGGCCGCGCTGGCGGGAGCGCCCGCCACCGCCGAAGAACATGTCGAAGATATCGCCAAAGCCGTCCGTCGAACTGAAGCCTCCGCCGCCCTGGCCGAAGTTGAAGTTGAACCCGCCGGCGCCGCCGAACGGATTGCCGCCGAAGTTGCCGGTGCCGTCGAACGCGCCCGCGCCGAACTGGTCGTACTGCGCGCGCTTCTGCGGGTCTTTGAGAATTTCGTAGGCCGCATTGACCTCCTTCATCTTCTCTTCCGCTGCCTTCGGGTTGTCGCGGTTGAGATCGGGATGATACTTGCGCGCCAATTTCCGGTAGGCCTTCTTGATCTCCGCATCGGACGCCCCTTTGCTGATCCCGAGGACCTCGTATAGATCGCGTTGTTCGCTCATGTTACCACCTATCTGTATAGCGCAAGTGGTTCGTGCCATGAATCATGGCGCGAACCACCCGCATCTTTCAACCGTGCGATTTATTTCTTGTCATTGACGTCCGTGAACTCGGCATCGACAACATCGTCATCGTTTTTCGCATTGGAGCTGCTGCTCTGCTGTGCGCCCGGCTGCGGGCCGGCTTGTGCGCCAGCACCCGGAGCGCCCTGCGCGCCTGCCGCCTGGTAGGCCGCCGCGCTGAGCTCGTAGAGGGGCTTCTGGAGTTCTTCCGTCGCCTTCTTGATGGCTTCCGTGTTGCCGCCTTTGAGGACTTCTTTCAGGTGGTCGACGGCCTTCTGGACTTCGTCAGCTTTCGCCTTGTCGACCTTGTCGCCGAGGTCCTTGATCGTCTTTTCCGCCTGGTACGCGAGGTTCTCAGCGTTGTTCTTCGTGTCGATCTCGTCCTTGCGCTTCTTGTCCTCGGCCTCATGCGCTTTCGCTTCTTTGACCATGCGGTCGATGTCTTCCTTGCTCATGCCGCTGCCGGACTGGATCGTGATCTTCTGCTCCTTGCCCGTGCCGCGGTCTTTTGCCGAGACGTGCACGATGCCGTTGGAGTCGATGTCGAACGTGACTTCGATCTGCGGGACGCCGCGCGGTGCCGGCGGGATGTCCGTGAGCTCGAAGCGGCCGAGCAGCTTGTTGTCTGCCGCCATTTCGCGCTCGCCCTGCAGGACCTTGATATCGACGGACGGCTGGTTGTCCGCTGCCGTCGAGAAGACCTGGCTCTTCGACGTCGGGATGGTCGTGTTGCGCTCGATGATCTTCGTGCAGACGCCGCCGAGCGTCTCGATGCCGAGAGAGAGCGGCGTGACATCGAGCAGGAGCACGTCTTTGACGTCGCCGACGAGGACGCCGCCCTGGATGGCTGCGCCGACGGAGACGCACTCATCCGGGTTCACGCCCTTCGACGGCTCTTTGTCGAGGATCGTGCGGATGGCGTCCTGCACGGCCGGGATGCGGGACGAGCCACCGACGAGAATGATCTTGTTGATATCATTCCCCGTGAGGTCGGCGTCGGCCATGGCCTTGCGCGTCGGCTCCATCGTGCGCTGCACGAGGTCGCTCGTCATTTCGTTGAACTGCTGGCGCGTCAGCGTGAGGTCGAGATGCTTCGGGCCGGACGCATCCGCCGTGATGAACGGCAGGTTGATGTTCGTCTGCGTCATGCTCGAGAGCTCGATCTTTGCTTTTTCAGCGGCTTCTTTCAAACGCTGCGCAGCCATCTTGTCCTGCGAGAGGTCGATGCCATTTTCCTTCTTGAACGACTCGACCATCCAATCCATGATCTTCTGATCGAAATCATCGCCGCCGAGGTGCGTGTCGCCGTTCGTCGCGAGCACCTGGAACGTGCCGTCCGCGAGCTCGAGGATCGAGACATCGAACGTGCCGCCGCCGAGGTCGAAGACGAGGACGGTCTCGTCCTGATCCTTGTCGAGGCCGTAGGCGAGCGCGGCGGCCGTCGGCTCGTTGATGATGCGCATGACGTCGAGGCCTGCGATCTGGCCGGCGTCTTTCGTCGCCTGGCGCTGGCTGTCGTTGAAGTACGCCGGCACCGTGATGACGGCCTGCGAGACCGTCTCGCCGAGGTATGCTTCCGCGTCGGCTTTCAGCTTCTGCAGGATCATCGCGGAGATTTCCTGCGGCGTGTAGGCTTTGCCGTCAATCGTGACTTTGTAGTTCGGGTCGCCCATGTGGCGCTTGATGGAACGGATCGTGCGATCCGGGTTCGACACGGCCTGGCGCTTCGCAAGCTGGCCGACGAGGCGCTGGCCGTCTTTCGTGAAGCCGACGACGGACGGCGTGATACGGCTGCCTTCCGGGTTCGTGATGACCGTCGGCTCGCCGCCTTCAAGGACGGAGACGACGGAGTTCGTGGTACCGAGGTCAATACCAATGACTTTCGACATGATGTGTTTCCTCCTGTTTATCTGTGAAAAGTTAACATCTATAGGAAAAATACCGGGATATCTTAGGAATTGCTGACGACTTGCACCATGCTCGGGCGGATGACCTTGCCTTTCGCCATGTAGCCTTTCTGGAGCTCCTGCGCGATGGTGTCGTCCTCGAGGTCGGGATTCTCGACGCGCATGACGGCCTGGTGGAAATTCGGATCGAACTTCTTGCCCGCCGTCTCGATGTACTCGAGGCCGGCGTTCTTCAGCGTCTCGCCGAGCTGCGTGTAAATCATCTCGACGCCCTTCTGGAACGCGGCGCCGTCCTGCTGCTCCGTCGCCATGGCGCGGTCGAAGTTGTCGACGATGGGGAGCAGGCTCTTCAAGAGTTCCTGCGTCACGACGTCGCCGATCTCCACGCGCTCCTTGCTCGTGCGGCGGCGGAAATTCTCGAAGTCGGCCTGGAGGCGCTTGAGCTTGTTGTCCTTCTCGTCGAGCGCCGCCTGCAGCTCCGCGATTCGCTTTTCGAAGTCCTCAGCGGTTTCGACCGTCGCCTCCGCAGCTTCCGGCACATCGGCGGCTGCAGCGTCATCGTCCGCAGCTTCGGCCTCATCGGTCGTCGCCTCGTCGATTTCCTTCTGCATTTCCTTGAGTTTTTCTTCGTCTTTCTTGCTCTGTTCTTTCATAAAGGATGGCAAGGAAATTCACCTCTTTCCGCCTCGCTGCCGTATCTACCAGTCGAAGCGCTTGATGATGTTCGTCAGATTCGTGTTCATGTATTCCAGCAGGCTCATCGCCTTCTCGTACTCCATGCGCGTCGGCCCGAGCACCGCGATGGTGCCGAGGAGCTCGCCGTTCAGGTGGTACGTCGCCGTGATGAGGCTGCTGTCCTGGAAGTGGCTGTCGGCGTTCTCCTTGCCGATCGTCACGTTCAGGCCGTCGCCGCGGTGCGCGTGCAGGAGGTCTTTCATGAGCTCCTCCTCTTCGAGCACGAGGAGCGCCGATTTGACTTTTTCCACATCGTGGAACTCCGGCTGCTCGAGCATCTGCGTCGTGCCGCCGAGATACAGCCGCTCTTCCTTGCTCGCGTCGAGCGCGCGGCGGATGATCTCGAGCGCCGCCTCGTAGAGCGGCTCATCGGCGATCTCGTCCTTGATCTCGGCGAGCGAGTGGTGCTGCACCTGCGCGAGCGTGTGGCCGGCGAGGTTCCGGTTGATGACCTGCGCCATGCGCTGGAAATCTTCGAACGTCGCGCCGTCCGGCATGTGGAGGATCTTGTTCTCGATGAAGCCCGCATCCGTCATCAGCACCGTGATGACGCGGCGGTCATCGAGCGGCAGGAACTGCAAGCAATGGAACTTCGCCTGCGTCAGCTGCGGCGCGAGCACGAGCGACACGTTGTGCGTCACCTGCGAGATGATGCGCGCCGTCTCCTGGAACACTTCCTCGATGCGGCGCACGCGGCGGTGATACCACGCGTCGATGCGCGCTTTTTCCTCGTCGCTCACGGGCGCCGGCGGGATGAGGCCGTCGACGTAAAAGCGGTAGCCCTTCGACGACGGGATGCGGCCGGACGACGTGTGGAGCTGCTCGAGGTAGCCGAGCATCTCGAGGTCGGCCATCTCGTTGCGGATCGTCGCAGGGCTCACGCCGAGGTCATACTTCCGCGCGAGCGTCCGCGAGCCGACCGGCTCCGCCGAGGCGACGTAGTCTTCGATGATGGCCTTCAGCACGCGCTGCTTGCGGCCATCCAGCTTGTCGTCCATCCGCTCCCTCCTCTCTGTTAGCACTCACGAGATGCGAGTGCTAACTTCGAATCTATAAAGAATATACACCGTATAAAACAAAAAGTCAACAACGAAATGTCAAAACGTCAAAAGATTTTTCGGCGCACAAAAAAATTCTGCGGAAGCTCGCGCCTCCGCAGAATTTTACGCCATGATGTCGATGTTCGCCCCGAGGTTCGGGTCGAGACTTTCCGTCATCTGCCCCAAAAGATCCTCGACGCTCTCGGACGATGTCTCCATCGCCATCTTCAGCACGGACACGCCCATGTCCTGCATGGCCTGCTGCTGGTGCATGCCGACGGACATCAGCGCAATGCTCATCGTATCCATATCGCCGCCTCCTTGCTCGCGTCAACGACAAAACATCTTTCATCCCTTTTATCGGACGCTCTGCGAAAAACTTAAGCGCCCGGCAAAAAAACGTTCAACGGATGAAATAGAGATACCCCGTCGTCACGCCGGACAAGATCCATGCGATGCGGTTCACGGACGCGCTCTCCCGGAGCGCATCAATCCGCGCGCGGTCGCCGATGGCCGTCAGCACGCGCACGAAAATGAATTGCAGCGCGAGCGCGAGGAGCACGGCGACGAGCAGCTTGAACAGCAGCACGGCCGTGCCGAGCACGAGCCCGACGACGCCCGCGATGACGAGACAGACGACGGCAATGACTGCGATCGTCGTCGCCGCTACGCCCGCGAACGCGAGCGCGACGATGAGGCCGATGAGGAACAGGCCACCAAGAATTTCCAACATAAGGAACGCACCTCCTTTGATGCTTCAAACTTCACACTTTGCACACACATTCCGGATGACGCCCAATCCAGCCAGAGAGCTCCGCCCATCCGTCGCGCTCGTCAGCGAAGCGCACGGTGTCCTGCTCGATGGGCGGGAGCGTCTCCGTCACGCTATTTTCCTGCGCGATGCGGTCGCTGTAGCGGCCGAACTGTTCGCGCGTCAGCCAATGCTGCGGCGTCACGACATGGTCGATGGGCTCGGTCAGCGGTTTCGCGAGCGATACATATTTGTGCCCCGCCGGCGCGATGAGCTCCATGAGCGTCGGCAGGATGTTCATGTGGCCGCCGATCGTGTTGCCGGCGAACCAGTCGCGCGAGAGGTCACGGTGATGGATGCCGAAGCTCGTGCTGTGGCATTCGCGGAGCGTCGCCTCCTTGCGCGGCACGAGGCCGATGTGATACGGCAGGTTCAGCATCGCATGATCGCCCGTGACGATGAAGAGCGCGTCGGGGTACTGCGCCTTCATCGCCGCGACGAAGTCCATGATGGCCTTGTCGGCATACCAGTAGCAGCCGAGCTTCTGCTGCCAGGCGTGGTCGCGGCGGAACGCCTCAGGCACGTCCGGCATGACCGTCTCCGGATCGTAGCCGTAGTCTTTCACGGGGATCGTGAACGGCCCGTGCACGGACGTCGTGTAGAGGAAATGGAGCACGGGCCGCCCGTCGTCCATCTGCGGGATGCGGCGCGCCGCATCGCTGAGGAACACGTCGTCGTAGACGCCGAGCCACGTGCGGGGCGCATCAGGACTGCACGCGATGCCGTCCATCATCCCGTCGAAGCCGATCGCCGGCAAGAACTGCACGAGGCTGCCCCAGTTCAGCGAGCCTCCGTACCAGAACACGGAGCGGTAGCCGAGTTTTTTCAGCTGCTGCGGCAAGCTCACAGCCAGCGCATCGTCGCGCCACGGCCGCCAGAACGCATCCGTCTCGTTGAACTCGAGGTTCGCATCGTAAAAGCCCGTCAAGAGGCTGACGAGCGACGGCTGCGAGATGAGGCCGCCCGACAGGCACGTCGGCAGCGAGAACGTATGAGGATCGTTCATGAATGCCTTGCCGCGATCCATGCTGTGGAGCGGCGCGAACGGCGCGTCGAGCGGCGCCTGATAGTAGCTTTCGCCGAGGATGTAAAAGATGTGGCTCGGCGGCGCGAGCTTCGCGCCCTTCGCCTCGCGCACGAACGCCGCGAGCGGATTGCCGGACGCCTGCCACGCCGCGCGCGGCGCGACTGTCTCCATGACGGGCAGCGACTGCTCGTCCGTATGCGTCAAGAGCTCCTTCGGCGGCAACTTGCAGAGGAACTCGAGCCGCACGAAATCATCCCACGCCGCCTTCGCGAAGAACACGTCCTCCTTCACGACGACGGGCATCTCGTCCCACTCCGGCTTCTTGCGGTGGTCGAGCGTCCCGCCGTAGCGCAGGAAATAAAAGAACAGCACGGCGAGGACAAAAATCGCCGCGTTCGCCGCATAGCGCACGGCGGCTGGCGCCGCCGTCAGCGCCTCAGGATACGCAAGCGACGGCAGCGCGAGCAGCCCGTGCACGCACGCCGCCGCGACGAGCACGAACGGCACATACGACAGTAGCACGAGCGCGCCGTGATTCTGATGGAAGAAAATATCGAGGAAGTTCCGCTTGTCCGCGTGGCCCCCGAGGAACAGCGTCGGATTGTAGATATCGTGGAAATGATAATAAAAAATCATGCGCCCGACGAACGCCGTGTAGAGCGCGAGCGCGTACAGCAGCACGCCGACAAGGCGCACGGTGTCGCCGATGGCGTCATACGCGGGCAAGAACGCGCCCGGCACACTCACGAGCACCATCGAGACAAGGAACACGTACGCGTGCCAGTCCATGCCCCACCAGAAGCCGAAGCGGAAGCATTCCCGCCACTTGCGGCCATGGCCGAACGGACTTTTCTCCGTCCCGTACACTTCGATGAACACGAGGCGGAACAACGCCGAGAGCATCGGCGCAAAAAGAAGGAGCTTCAGATCCTGCTGAAGCCCTGCAAAAAACAAGGAAAACAACGTATCCCCTCACAATCTATCCGCATCGGATGCCGCCCGGCGCGCCGCGCGCCCGCATGCGATCCATGCATACGCAAGCCCGCAGATCATCCAGAACATCTTCATCGTGATCGACCGGTCCCATGTGAACTCCGTCAAACCGTGCATCATGATCGCGTTGAACGCAAAGAACAGCACGAGGTGCACGAGCTCCCGTGACCGCCGCCACCTCAGGAGCGCCTGCAACGAAAACACCAGCCAGAAGACGACAAACGTCACAGCGCCGGGCACGCCGCACTCGCCGAGCATCTCCATGATATTGTTATGCGCATGCGCGAGGCCGCGTTCTTTCGCCTCCGGCAGCATGTAAATGTCCTGATACGCCCTCGGGAAACTGCCGAAGCCCACGCCGAGCGGATGATCCTCTGCCATGTGCACGGCACTCGTCCAGATTTTCATGCGCTCCTGGTACGACTGCTCCGACTCCATGGCCACGATCGTCTGCGCACGCATCTGCACGGTCGGCACGGCGGCAAACAGCGCGCCGATCGCCACGAGCGCAAGGGCGATGCCGCCCGCAAACCGCCGCTTGTCCTCTACGCACGGATACGCCGCCAAGAGGCAGAACGGCAGCGCCAGACCCCAGACCGTGCGCGTGCCGTTCAGCACGAGGCCGACGAGCGTCAGCAGGAACGCGCCTGCCGCCGCGCATCGCCAGCGCTGCTGCGTGCCGCGCAGTACATACATCAGAAAGAGCGGCAGTGCCGTGAGCACCGCCGTCGCAAACGCCATGTAGAACATGCCGCCGCCAAAGCGGCGCACCCACCCGCCCGCATGCACGAACTGCCCGATCACAAACACGTCATTGAGCACGACGGACAGCGCGAGCAATTGCGCCAGCCGCCAGACCTCTCCCCGCTCCCGCACAAAGAGGATCACAGAAAAAAACATCGCGGACCAGAACACATAATGGTTCACGACGCGCCGCACGCCGGACGCAAGATCGAGCGCTCCGACGAGCGACAGCAGCGTCACCGCCGCAAACACGAGGAACGCGACGATCACCGGCCGCCCGACAATCTCCCGAAAGCCCGGAAACGACGGCCGCTGCCGCACGCACCGATGCAGCGCCGCGGCAATCGCCAGCCCCAAAAACACATTCGCCGCAGCCATCGACAAACACGACACGAGCGCAAACGCGCAGAGATACCCATACCCCCGCCGATCGATGTCCGCAACCGCAGAGAACTTCATGAACGATTCCCCTTTACCCTCGATTCCTTTGCTACCATTCTATCACAACTGCCCGAAAGAAAAAAGAAAAAGCAGGGGCCTGCAAGCCCCTGAACTGTTTCATGTCCGCCCTTCGAGTTTCGCCGCATCGAGGATCGGCCCGTACTTTGCGCGCCACCACGAGACGCTGCGGATGGCGTTGATGTAATCCTGCATGGCCTGCTGGTCGATATCCTGTTGCTCGCCCTCGACCGGTTCGACAACGAGCGGGACGGTGTCGGCCTTGCCGATGGCGTGGCGCGTGATCCAGAAGCCGTAGTTCACGCCTTGGCGGTTCGCGGTCGTGAGGCTCGTGCCGAGGCTCATGTATTCGAAGCCCGCAGGTGCAATAAGTTCGAAGAGCGTCGGCACGATGTCGATCTGGCTGCCGGCGCTGTCCGCAAGGAGCGTCCCCCTGTGGACGCCCTGCCCCGTGATGACGAACGGGATGCCGTAGCGCTCATACGTCGACGGCGTCTTGCCGATGTTGTAGCGGTCGGCGTGATCGCCGACGATGACGAAGAGGCTGTCGGGGTATTTCGCCTTCGCCGCGCGAACGAACTTTGCGAGCTCGCGATCGGCGTACCAATAGTGGCCGAGTTCTTTCAACAGATGCTCGTCATTCCGCACGTCTTCGGGCAGCGCGGCGCGCACCTCTGCGGCATCGAATCCTTTCGCCGCGACATCGACATCGTACGGCGAGTGATTCGAGGCGTTGAGGATGACGTTGAAGCTTGGCGCATCGTCTTTTGCGAGGCCGTCGAGGATTTTCGCGTACAGCACTTCGTCCTCGCAGCCCCAGACGCTCCCGGGCACGTCGCCGTAGTCACCGCGGCTGTAGAAATGCTGGAAGCCCTGCGCCTGCGTGAACGCGCCGACGCGCTCCCACGTCGCAGGACCGGCGTACCAGAAGTTCGTCGTATAGCCGAGTTTTGCAAACTGCGGCGCGCTCGCCGTCGGATACGGCGCGGCAAACGATTCGGGCATGGTCGTGAGGTAAAGGTTCGCGTCCGCAAAGCCCGTCACGACGCCCGTGACGGCAGAGACGGTGCTCGCGCCGTTCGGCAGGAACGTCGGGCAGTAGTCGCTGTCGTCTTCGGCGATGATGGAGCGCATACCGTCGGCGATATGGAGGTCTTTGTACTTGTCGAGGAGCGGCCAGTTCGCATAGCTCTCCGAAAGGATGATGAAAATATGCGACGGCTGATGGCCGAGCCCGTTCCCTGTTGCCGTGCGTCGCAGGTACACGTCGAGGTCGTCGCTCGTCGGCTCCATGCCAGCATGGAGCGCGGCGAGCGCGCGGATGTCGTCGACGGTGAAGTCGAGGCCGTTGCACGCGAGCATGCGGTTCTGCAGCACGTAGCCGCGATGCACGGCCTGAAAGCTGTCGAGAATTGCCTCGTTGAGGAAATCGTCGTTCGTCACGCCGGCGTTCTCCCAGTCGACGCCCGTCTCCCAGCCGAGGCTGCCACCGAAGAGCGACAACAGCCCGACAACGTACGCCACGCCGAGCGCGCACGCCCGCACGCAATAGCGCACGGGACGCGGGAACGCCGC
>NZ_JALFCU010000049.1 GCF_022771645.1 Selenomonas sp. | reverse complement strand
CCTCTATTCATGAGCGGATCCTTGCTGAAAACTCCTTGGGGAATGCGTGATATCACGCATTCCCCAAGGAGCTTTGTCTTTCAGGGAGCCGTTGCCTTGCAAGACTTAAGGAACCACTGATTCATTCGGTGCTCCGTATTCACGCGTCTGCACTGTCCTCTCGTCGTCGACAAACCTCAGCGTAGCTTCGGCTGCGCCTGCGGCTTGCGTTCTTGGGGATTTACATAGCAATACGGGGACGCTGCTGTATGGCGGCGGACGCCCCCGTCAGGGAGTCTCTCTATTTCCCTTCGACGGCGTCCCAGCCGACCTGCAGGGCTTTCATGTTCTGCTCGACAGTGTGGGGCGGCACGCGGTGGGCGACGGACGATTTGATGGTGTCAAACGAGACGAGGCCCGTGAGATGGACGAGCGCGCCGAGCGCGACGATGTTCGCGAAGAGCGGGCGGCCGACTTCCTCGATGGCGAGCTTCGTGATGGGCACGCGCACGACGTGCGGGAAGTCGGGGACCTCGGGGACGAGCTCTTCGTCGAGGACGAGCAGGCCGTTCGGGTTCAGATCTTTGTAGTATTTGTCCGCGGCCTTCTGCGTCATGGCGAGCACGAGATCCGGTACCTCGACGTGCGGATGGTAGATGGGCGCGTCGTCGATGATGACCTCGGCCTTCGACGCGCCGCCGCGCGCCTCCGGACCGTAGGACTGGGACTGGACGGCCTCCTTGCCCTCGGCGACGGCCGCCTCGGCGAAGATGATGGCGGCGGTGATGACGCCCTGGCCGCCGGAGCCTGAGAATCTAAGCTGCTTTCTCATTTCGCACCTCCTGCTCTCTCGATGACCTCATCGTAGGCCGTGTCGTAGTCCGTGGCGGTCGTCTGGTAGAAGAGGCCGATGGGGAATTTTTCGCCGGTTTTCTTGTCGTCCGGGAGCTTGTCCCAGGCGGCCTTCATCACGGCGTTGTCGCGCATCCATTTCAGCATGTTCGCGGGGCTGCCCATCTTGTTCTTGCGGCCGTAGGCCGTCGGGCACTGAACCATCGCCTCGATGAAGGAGAATCCCTTGTTGTCGAAGCCGCCGGCGATCATGTCGACGAGGTGCTTCTCGTGGTATGCGGTCGAGCGGGCGACGTAGGTCGCGCCGGCCGCCTCGGCGAGGCCGCAGGCGTCGAATGGACGGTCGATGGAGCCGTAGGGCGCCGTCGTCGCCTTTTTGCCGAGCGGCGTCATGGGGGACGCCTGGCCGCCGGTCATGCCGTAGATGTTGTTGTTGAAGAGGACGACCGTGAGGTCGACGTTCCTGCGGCAGCCGTGGATGAAATGGTTGCCGCCGATGGCGGTGCAGTCACCGTCGCCCGTGATGACGACGACGTTGAGATCCGGGTTCGCGAGCTTGATGCCCGTCGCGAACGGGATGGCGCGGCCGTGCGCCGTGTGGAGCGTGTCGAAGTCCATGTAGCCGGACGCGCGTGAGGAGCAGCCGATGCCGGAGACGATGACGGTGCTATCCTGCGAGAGGCCTTTCTTCTCGATGGCCTCGACGATGGCCTTCATGGCGATGCCGTTGCCGCAGCCGGGGCACCAGAGGTGCGGGAGGCGGTTCTGGCGGAAATATTTCTCGTAGCTTCTTTCCATGATGATTCCTCCCTTACTTCAAGCCAGCGATGAACTGGTCGATGGCCGTCTCGATTTCCTGCGGCTCGAACGCCTGCATGTTGTACTTGCCGCAGAGCTCGACGGGGCAGGCGCCCGCGGCCGCGCGGCGCACCTCGCCGACGACCTGGCCGTAGTTCATCTCCGCGACGAGGATGCCCTTGACCTTCTGCGCGAGCGCGGCGATGACCTTGTCCGCGAACGGCCAGATGGTGATGAGGCGCACGAGGCCGACCTTCTCGCCGCGTGCGCGCGCCGCGCGCACCGCCTCGTAGGCCGTGCGCGCCGTGCCGCCGAACGCGACGACGGCATACTCCGCGTCGTCCATGAACGAGCATTCCGTGTGGATGATCTCCTCGCCCGCGCGGTCGATCTTCTCGTGGAGGCGGCGGATGGACTGCTCCGTGATGGCCGGGCTGCCGACGGGGAAGCCCGTGTCGTCGTGGATGAGGCCCGTCACATGGATGTGGTAGCCCTTGCCGAAATCCGCGACGTTCGGCACG
>NZ_JALFCU010000019.1 GCF_022771645.1 Selenomonas sp. | reverse complement strand
TCAGCTTTGTGGCATCCCCCTTGCTGTTGTACGCATGCTCGACGTAGGCGAGCGCGTCCGCGCCGTCGAACAGCGTCTTGCCATTGAATGTGACGTTCGCGTTGTCGTCGGGACGCGTCATCCGCCGCGCTCGTGATTTTCATGCCCGTCGAGACTTTCTTGAGGTCTTTGCCGAGCTTGTCGTTGTTCCTCCGCAGCTCGCCGAGCGTGCTCTGCGCTGCGAGGTTGTTTTTGATGACCATGGCCATATGGATCGTCTGCTCCTTCCATGGAACGTCTTGCTTTTCTTTTTATATCGAACGATGGCAGAGCGAACTTAAGCCGTCCTCCGTTTTCGCGCAAAAAAAAATCGAGCCGATGAAAATCGACTCGATGCAAAAAGATTTTTTACCAGATGAAGATGCCCGCGATGCCGGCGGAAAGGAGCGAGACGAGGATGCCAGAGAGGAGCATGTAGCCGACGTTGCGGCTGATGAGCTCGTTCTTGCTGTCGTCGACCGTGCCTTTGAAGAAGCCGATGATCATGCCGAGCGTGCCGAAGTTCGCGAACGACGTGACGAAGACGGTGAGCACGCCTTGCAGGTGGCGGCTGAACGTTGCGAAGCTGTCCTGCACGCCGAGCATGACGACGAATTCGTTCGTGACGAGCTTCGTGCCCATGTTCTGCGCGAGCGTGAACGCCTCCGTCGCGTCGAGGCCCATGAGCCACGCGAACGGGAACATGATGACGCCGAGGATGGACTCCAAAGAGAGCATCGGATGGACGAAACCGAGCAGGAGGTCGATGAATTTCGCGAGCGCGACGAACGCGATGACGTTCGCGGCGATGATGAGCACGAGGCGGCCAGCACCGAGGATGGACGAGCCGAGGAACGAGAAGAACGGCTCGCGCTCCTTGCCGCCGTCTTTCAACGTCGCGACGGTGTCTTCCTCCGGTGAAATTTTCACGGGGTGCAGGATGTTCGTGACGATGAGGGCGTTGACGACGTTGAGCGGCACGGCGGTCAGGATGAATTCCGCCGGCATCATGGTCGTGTAGACGCCGATGAGGCCTGCCGTGACGCAGCTCATGGACATCATGGCGAGCGTCAGGCAGCGGTCGGCCTTCATGCGCTTCAGCTGGAGGTTCGAGACGGCGAGCGCTTCCGCGTTGCCGAGGAACATCATTTCGATGGCGAAGAACGCTTCGAACTTCGGCTCGTGCGTGAGGAAGGCGAGCGCCTTGCCGATGTACTTGATGACGAACGGCAGCAGGCCGATGTACGTCAGGATGTCAAAGAGCGGCACGACGAAGAGGATCGGCAAGAGCGCCGACGTGAAGAAGTTCATCTGCTCGACGTGCACCCAGTCGGGGAACGCGAACGCGATGCCTTCGTAGGCGACGTTGACGAGGCCGACGAACGCGGCCGCCGCGCCCTGCACGATGTCACGCCCGATGGGGAACGTCGTGAGGAACCAGGCGAGCACGATGTTCATGACGAGCAGCGTGCCGACGCCGCGCCACTGGATTTCCTTGCGCCGCTTCGAGAGCAGCACGCCGAGCGCGAGGAAGACGACGACGCCCAGGATGTTGATGATGAGATACATGGGTGATAAATCTCCTATTCTTGGATGAGTTCTGGGAAAAGGACGCGCGTCCTTTTCCTGCAATGCCCTACATTATAACTCACATATCGCTGTCCGTAAAGGCGAACGGCAGGAGTTCTTCGAGCGTCACGGTCTTGCGTACGCCGTGCAAGTTCGCCATGATGATGCGCGGGATCTTGAACTCGCCGATGAACTGGCGGCACATGCCGCAGGGGCTGCACGGGCCCGGCGTGTCGCCGACGACGGCGAGGGCGACGATGTCACGCTCGCCCTCGGAGGCGGCTTTGACGATGGCCGTGCGCTCGGCGCAGATGCCGACGGGGTAGCTGGCGTTCTCGATGTTGCAGCCGCCGTAGACGTGGTCGCTTTTCGTCAGCACGGCCGCGCCGACAGCGAAATGGGAATACGGGCTATAGGAGTGCTCACGGTATTTGATGGCCTCCTGCACGAGTTCCTCGTCTGTCATGGTCGCACCTCCTCAGTATTTCTCAACGCGGTCTTTTTCGACGCGCGCGTAGACGAGCGGCTCTTTCTTCGGCGCGTCCGGGCCGATCTTCGTCGCATCGCGGTACATCTTCTCGGCTTCTTTCAAAGCGCTTTCTTTCGACGTATAAAGTGTCGCAAGGCTGTCGCCCTTTTCCACGCGGTCGCCGAATTTCTTGTGCAGGATGATACCCGCCGAGAAGTCAATCGCGCTTTCCTTCGTCTCGCGGCCTGCGCCGAGCACGACGGAGACTTCGCCGATCTCCTCGGCGTTCTGGTGCTCGATGTAGCCGGATTCCTGCGCGACGATGTCGTACGTGTACGGCGCTTTCGGGAATTTCTCGTAGTCGCGCAGCACGCTGTCGTCGCCGTCCTGCGCGCGCACCATCGTGCAGAACGTCTCGAACGCCGTGCCGTCCGCGATGGAGCGCTCCGCCATCTTGCGGCACTCCTCGGGCGTGCCTTTGCCCACGAGATAGAGCATGTTCGCAGCGAGCTGGAGCGAGACCTCCGTGAGGTCGGCGGGGCCGTGGCCTTTCAGCACGTCCATGGACTCCATGACTTCGATGCTGTTGCCGATGCCGTAGCCGAGCGGCGTGTCCATGTCGGTGATGAGCGCGACCGTGCGGCGGCCGGCGCCTTCGCCGATGTTCACCATCGTCTGCGCGAGCTTGATGGAGTCGTCGAGCGTCTTCATGAACGCGCCCGAGCCCGTCTTGACGTCAAGCAGGATGCAGTCCGAGCCGGCCGCGAGCTTCTTGCTCATGATGGACGAGGCGATGAGCGGGATGCAGTCGACCGTCGCCGTGACGTCGCGCAACGCATAGAGCTTCTTGTCGGCCGGTGCGAGGTTGCCGGACTGGCCGATGAGGGAAACGCCGCATTTGTTGACCGTGTCGAAGAATTCTTTGCGATCCAGCACCGTGCGATAGCCCGGGATGGACTCGAGCTTGTCGACCGTGCCGCCCGTGTGGCCGAGGCCGCGGCCGGACATCTTCGCAACCTTGCCGCCGCACGCCGCGACGATGGGCGCGACGATGAGCGTCGTCTTGTCACCGACGCCGCCCGTCGAATGTTTGTCCACCTTCTTGCCCGTGATGGCCGAGAGGTCGATCATGTCGCCGGAACGCGCCATGACTTTCGTGAGTTCCGTGATCTCGTGGTCGTTCATGCCGTTGAACCAGATGGCCATGAGCATCGAGGACATCTGGTAGTCCGGGATGTCGCCTTTGACATAGCCGTCGATCATGTATGCGATTTCCGCGTCCGTCAGGGCTTCTTTGTGCTTCTTCTTCGTGATCAGGTCGTACATGCGCATCGGAAAAGGGTGCCTCCTAGAATGGTTTCTTTTATCAAATCTGTTACGGTCTGTTGCCGAACGTAACAATACAGCAGCCTTCCCCACAGGGGAAGGGGGACCGCGTTAGCGGTGGAAAGGGTCCCCTGCACACCATATGAATGCGGACATCGTATGTTGCGCGGGTGCGCGCACGAAAGTCATGTTTGGGGCATGTGCGCGCACCGGCGACAGCAAACAATCTGCGTATTCATAAGACGTACAAGCGACCCGCTCCTGGCGCTGCACTTCGTTCCGCGCCTGTCCTCTCCCTGAGGGAGAGGCTGCTGCATTTGTTACGGTCGCAACAGATGGGTACTTCTTTTTACTTCAACAGCCGCGGCAACAGGCTCTCGCCTTTTGTCGTAAGCTCCGCATCGAACATATCCGCGACCGTCGCACCGATCATGGCGAACGTCGGATACGTGCCGAGGTTGTTGTTTTCTTTGATCCGCTTGCCGTAGACGAGCAGCGGGACGTATTCGCGGGTGTGGTCCGTGCCGGGCGCGCCGGGGTCGCAGCCGTGGTCGGCCGTGATCATGAGGACGTCGTCGTCGTGCATCTTCGCCATGAACTCGCCGAGCTGGCGGTCGAAGTCCGTCGCTGCCTGGGCATATCCCGCGATGTTGCGGCGATGGCCGTACTGCATATCGAAGTCGACGAGGTTGACGAAGCACAGGCCCGTGAAGTCCTCGTCCATGACCTTGAGCGTCTTTTCCATGCCGTCGTTGTTGTCCTTGTTGACGCCGAGCGTGCGGCTGATGCTGCGACCGGCGAAGATGTCAGAGATCTTGCCGACGCCGATCGTCGCGAGTCCCTTGCGCGCGAGCGCGTCCATCATCGTGTCGCCCGTCGGGTCGAGCGAGAAATCATGACGGCGCGGCGTGCGCGTGTAGTTCGGGTACTCCCCGACGTACGGGCGCGCGATGATGCGGCCGACGCCGTGCTCGCCCTGCATGATCTTGCGCGCCGTGCGACAATAGTCGTAGAGTTGCTCGACGGGCACGTCGTCCTCGTGTGCCGCGATCTGCAGCACGCTGTCCGCCGACGTGTAGACGATGAGGCCGCCCGTCTCCTTCTGCTCGCGGCCGTAGTCGTGGATGACCGCCGTGCCGGAGTACGGCTTGTTGCAGAGGATTTTCTTGCCGAACGCTTTTTCGAGCTCGGCGATGACCTCGGGCGGGAAGCCGTCCGGGTACGTCGGCATCGGGCGTTCGCTGACGATGCCCGCGATCTCCCAATGCCCCGTCGTCGTGTCCTTGCCGCGCGACAGCTCGCGCAGGCGGGCAAACGAACCGAGCGGACGCTCGACCGGCGTGCCGCAGCCGACGCCGTCGATGTTGAACATGCCGATGTCACGTAGATACGGCGTGTCATACTCTTTCGCGCCGTAAATCGAACGCAGCGTATTGCACACGCCGTCGCCAAACTCCGCCGCATCCGGCTCCCGCCCGATGCCGAAGCTGTCGAGCACGATGATAAATGCTCTCTTGATTCCCGTGTCTTTCATGTCAGGCTTCCTCCTTTTCAAATTCGTCTTTCAAAACCTTCACGGCCGCGCTCGCGCCAAGGCGGTCGCAGCCCGCCGCGAGGAACGCTTCCATTTCTTCGCGCGTATGGATGCCGCCGGCGGCTTTCATCTTGACGTTCGGACCGATATGTTTTTTGAAAAGGTCGATGTCCGCAAGCGTCGCGCCTGCCGTGCCGAAGCCTGTCGACGTCTTGATGTAGTCGGCGCCGCCGTCCGTCACGCATTTGCAAGCCGCGATCTTTTCCGCTTCCGTCAGGAAGCACGTCTCGACGATGACCTTGAGCACGCGGTTGCCGCAGAGGGACTTCAGCGCGCGGATCTCGTCCGTCACGGCCTGCGTCTCGCCGCCCTTCAGCCAGCCGACGTTCACGACCATGTCGATCTCCTCCGCGCCATCCGCGAGCGCCTGCGCCGTCTCCGTGAGCTTCGCCGCCGTATTCGCGTTGCCGTTCGGGAAGCCGACGACCGTCGCGACCTTGAGCTTCGCGCCATATGCCTCATGAATGCGCCGCACATAGCACGACGGCACCATGATCGTCGCCGTGTGATATGCCACGGCTTCGTCGCAGACGCGCACGATGTCCTGCCACGTCGCCGTCTGCTTCAGCAGCGTGTGGTCGACGTGCGAGAGGATGTCCTTTGCTTTCATGTTCGTCCCTCTTTCTTTCTGATTATGTATTCATTCTATCGATTTACGGGCAAAAAAGAAAGGACACGTGTCTCAACGTGTCCTTAGTTCCGACGTTTTCTATTGAAAGAATAGAGAATCGACTTACGTCGCTACCCCCTCCGACCCCTTCGGGGCCACCTCCCCCTGAGGGGGAGGCGTAAGGAGGACGGGTTAATCCCAGCCGAGCACCTTCGACACGGCGGCTTGCCAGCCGTCGTAGAGTGCGGTGCGGTGTTCTTCCGTCATCTGCGGTTCGTAGCGCACGCCTTCGTGCCAGAGCGTGCGGAGCTCGTCGATGTCCTTCCAGATGCCGAGCGCGAGGCCGGCGAGGTAGGCGGCGCCGAGGCCCGTCGTCTCCGTCGTGTACGCGCGGATGACGGGCATGTTCAGCAGGTCGGCCTGGAACTGCATGAGCAGGTTGTTCTGCGCCGCGCCGCCGTCGACCTTCAGCGCCGGGATCGAGCTCTTGACATCCGACGCGAGCGCCTCGTAGACGTCGCGCACCTGATACGCGAGCGCCGCGAGCGCCGCGCGGATGATGTGTGCGCGCTGCGTGTCCTCTTTCAGCCCGATGATCATGCCGCTCGTCTTCGTGTCCCAGTACGGCGCGGAGAGCCCGCGGAACGACGGCACGAAATAGACGCCGCCCGCGTCCGGCACGAGCTTCGACACCCATTCGGAGTCCGGCATCGACTTCAAGATGCCGAGGCCGTGCTTCAGCCATTCGAGGCTCGAGCCGGAGACGAGCATCGAGCCTTCGAGCGCATACGTCACCTCGTCGCCGATGCCCCAGGCGATCGTCGTGATGAGGCCGTTCTGCGAATGGATGATGTCCTTGCCCGTGTTCATCAAAAAGAACGAGCCCTCGCCGTACGAGTTCTTCGCATCGCCCGGCGCAAAGCACGCCTGACCGAAGAGGTCGGCCTGCTGGTTGCCGATGCACGCCGCGATCGGGATCGAGGCGCCGAAGCGCGTCGCGTCCGTATAGCCGAAGAGGTGGCTCGACGGATAGACGTCCGGCAGCATCGCCTTCGGGATGCGCAGATGCTTCAAAATTTCCTCATCCCAGCAGAGATGCTTCAGATGGAACAGCATCGTGCGCGAGGCATTCGAGTAGTCCGTCGCGAACACCGTGCCGCCCGAGAGCTTCCACATGAGCCACGTGTCGATCGTGCCGAAGCAGAGCTCCCCTTTCTCCGCCATCTCCCGCGCGCCGAGCACGTTGTCGAGCAGCCAGACGATCTTCGTGCCCGAGAAATATGGGTTCAGCACGAGCGACGTCTTCTGCCGAATCTCTTCCTGATAGCCCTGCTGCTTCAGATACTCGCAGATGTGCTCCGTCTGGCGCGACTGCCAGCTGATCGCGGGATAGAGCGGCCGCCCCGTCGTGCGATTCCAGATGACCGTCGTCTCGCGCTGATTCGTCACGGCGACGGCCGCGATCTCGCGGAAGTCAACGGCGGCGAGCCGGATGGCCTCGCGCGCCGTCCAGAGCTGCGTGCTCCAGATCTCGTCCGCGTCCTGCTCGATCCAATCCTCGTGCGGCTTGAACGTGCTGATCTTTTTCTCCGCATACGAAATCATCTCGCCGCTGCGGTTGAAGATGACGGAACGGTTCTTCACCGTGCCGGAATCGAGCGCCAAAATATATTTTTTCTGCATACCCCTGCCTGCTTCCCTAGAAAATTCAGAATCCGCAAGCCCCCTGGATTCTGTATGCATATAGTGATACTCCGTATTATAGCATGAATAGAACTCACTTTCAAAGAAAACAAAAAAAGAAAGCGTTCCGATAAAAAACGGAACGCTGACAAGGTACTGCTGTGTCGCTTATTTTGCATCCTTCATCGTGACGCCTGCGCCGCAGAGCGCTTCGAAATCATTCGTGAAATCGTCGATGGCGGCGGCGACAGCCGCATTCTTGATGAGCCCTTCGATGACGGCCGGCGCGATGGTCGCGGCGCCGACGCCGTACTGCGCGAGCGCCTGCACTTGCTGCGAGTTCTTGAAGCTCGCGGCGAGGATCTGGCACGGCAGGCCGTTTTTCGTGAACATGTCCTGGATGACCTTCGCCGTGGCGATGCCGTCCGCGCCGAGGTTGTCGATGCGGTTGATGTACGGCGCCGTGTAGTCCGCGCCGGCCTTCGCCGCGAGGAACGCCTGCATCGGCGTGTAGACGGCCGTGGCCGTGATGTGCGCGGAGGGCTGCGCTTTGCGGAGTCTCTTGATTGCCTCGAGGCCGGCCGCGTTCACGGGGATTTTCGTGTACGTGTTCGCGCCGAGCTCTTTGTGGATGCGCTCCACATCCGCGAGCATCGCGTCCGCCGTCTTGCCCACGACCTGCACATGCAGCTCCGCGTCCGCGCCGATGAACGCGCGAATCTCTTTCAATACGTCATACGGCTGACGGCCGCTCTTGGCGAGGATCGAGGGATTCGTCGTCACGCCGTCGATGGGGAACACGGGATAGAGGCGCTTGATGGCTTCGATGTTGGCGTCGTCGATGAGGATTTTCATGATGGAATTTCGCTCCTTCTAGATTCTCAAAGTTTCTTATTTTTCGGATTGTTTCTATTTTACCATATTCTGCGCAGTTTACAAGCTCTGTTCCGTGCGCCCGATGATATCATCCTGCGTTTTTTTCGACAGGACGTGGAAGAACGCGCTGTAGCCCGCGACGCGGACGATGAGGTCCTTGTGCTTTTCCGGGTGCTGCTGCGCATCGATGAGCGTGGCGCGCGAGACGATGTTGTACTGGACGTGGTAGCCGTGCAGACGGTTGAAGAACGTCGCGATGAGCAATTCGAGCTTCTGTTTGTTCTCCTCGCTCGCGAGCATCTGCGGCGTCATCTTCTGGTTCAGCAGCACGCCGCCCGTGATTTTTTCCGTCGGCAGCTTCGCGACGGACTTGAAGACCGCCGTCGGGCCGTGCTTGTCCGCGTTGTGCGCCGGGCTGCAGCCTTCGGCGAGCGGTTCATGCGCCTTGCGGCCGTCCGGCGTCGCCATCGTGCCCATGCCTTGCCCGACGTTCGCCGAGATGGACGACGTGCCGCCGTAGCGGATGCCGCCGATCGGGCCGCGGCCGTGGCGCGTGTTCGGATACTTTTTGATTTCATCGAGATACGAGTCGTACGCCTCGACGACGAGCTGGTCGACGCTGTCATCGTCGTTGCCGTATTTCGGCGCGTCGTTCACGAGCATCTGCTGGATGCGCTGGTTTTCCGGCGACGTGAAGTCATCGAGGATGGCGTCCCAGAGCTCCGCCGGCGTGATTTTCTTTTCATCGAACACGAGCTTTTTGATCGCCGCAAGCGAGTCGGCCATGTTCGCGATGCCGACCTGCAGGCCGGAGATGAAATCGTAGACGGCGCCGCCCTCCTTGATCGTCTTGCCGCGGCCGATGCAGTCGTCGACGAGCGTCGAGCAGAGGATGTCCGGCACGTCGCGCTCCGAGGCCTTGTCGATGGCGTTCTCGACGATGACGCTGTAGCGCGTCATTTCGCGCACCGTCTTGTCCCAGGCCGCGAGCAGCTCGTCGTAGCTCTTCATCTCGGAGAACTTGCCGTAGCCTTTCGTGAAGCGCTTGCCGCTCGTGAGGTCGACGCCGTCGTTCATGGCGCAGAGCAGGACGCGCGGGAAATTGATGTACGACATGCCCGTCACGCGGTAGCCCCACTTGCCCGGCACGGCCGTCTCGACGCAGCCGATGGCGCTGTAGTTGTACGCATCCTCTTTTTTCACGCCCCAGTGGATGAAAGAAGGAATGATGATCTCATCGTTGTTCAGCGCCGGCATGCCGAAACCGAGCTTCATGACCTCGATGCACTCGTCGAAGAAATGCTTGTCGATGTGCTTGTGATAACGCACCGTGAGGTTCGGCTGCGTCAGGCGCGTCTGTGCGACGGACTGCAGCACGGCAAAGCTCAGTTCGTTGACGGCGTCCTTGCCGTCCGTCGTCTGGCCGCCGATCGTGACGTTCTGGTACATCGGCGAGCCGGCCGAGCTCAGCGTGTGCGACTGCGAGCGCACCTTGTTGACCGTCAGCGTCTTGATCCAGAGGTTGTCGAGGAGTTCGACAGCTGCCTCCCGCGTCAGCTTGCCCGACGCGATGTCCGCATGATAGTACGGCTCCATGTACTGGTCGAAACGGCCGTAGCTCAGCGAATGGCCGTTCGACTCGATCTGGAGGATCAGCTGGATGAACCAGACGGACTGCACGGCCTCGCGGAACGACGCGGCCGGCTCGTACGGCACGCGCGCCGTGATGCGGCTCATCTCGCGGAGTTCGGCGCGACGCGCCTCGTCCGTCGCCTGCTCGGCGAGCTCCGCTGCAAGATGGCTGTAGCGCTGCGCAAAGTTTTTCACGGCGTCGATGACGATCTGCACAGCCTGATAAAAGATGTTCTTGTCGATGGCATCGGGATCCGTGAGATCGAGCGCTGCTCGCGCGGCCTTCGCGCGCGCTTCGTAACCTTTGAGGCCTTCTTTGAGGATGCGTTCGTAGTTGACGGAGAGATGCGCATCGCCGGCGTTCAGCTTGCCCTCCATACCGAAGACGCCCGTCTCCATGAAGACGCTGACCTCGTCCGGCAGCAGCACGCCGCCGCGGTCGCGGAGCGTGTTGTGCTTCCAGAACGGCGCGATGCTCCGCAGCTGTTCTTTCGTTTCTTCTGTAATATAGAAGACATCGCCGTCGCGCTTCTCGAACAGGTCGAGCTCATCCATGACGAATTCCATCGTGTACTCTGGGAAGATCGGCGCGTTGCAGTTCTTCGTCGCCTGGTTGCCGCAGAGGAGCGTCTTGTCCTCAATGTAGATCGTCATGTCGCGGAGGATCGCCTCGAGCATGCGGGCGCGCAGCAGCACGCGCGGCAGGTCGCGGTGCTCCTCGTACACCCGCGTCGTGATCACGGCGCGCTCAGCGTCGATGTACGGCTTCTCGTCGAGCACTTCCTCGCGGAAGGCCTGCATGCGCGGCGTCAAAGCTCCGAAACGTTTGGTGTTCTCCATGATAGCTCGTCCTTTCGTGCAGATAAAATTTTACGTTCGTAAATTTCATTCTTTCTTTTGTTGGTTTCATTATAGCCGTATACGCCGATGGTGTCAATAAAATTTTACGCTAAAAGATTTATTTTTTATGTTCGTAATTTTTTCTTGCCTTTTCCGCCTGGATTGCTTATGATAGAAACAGAACATCCCTTCTATTTATGGAACGCACATACAGGAGTTGCATCATGAAGCCAGCCGACCGCACGAAGACGGGCATCGTCTTCAACATCCAGAAATTTTCCATCAACGACGGACCGGGCATCCGCACGACCGTCTTCCTCAAAGGCTGCCCGCTCCATTGCCGCTGGTGCTCGAATCCTGAGAGCCAAGCGATGGCGCCGCAAGTGCTCCGCGACGCGAAGAAATGCGTCGGCTGCCATCATTGCGTCGAGGCATGCCCCGCACACGCCGTCACGCTCGATGCGAACGGCGCGCTGCACTTCGCGCCGAACAGCGCGTGCGCCGGCTGCGGCCGCTGCGTCCGCGAATGCCCGGCACAGGCGCTCGAGGTCGCGGGCGAGCGGAAGACCGTGCAGCAAGTGCTCGACGTCGTCCTCCAGGACCGCCCGTTTTATGAAGAAAGCGGCGGCGGCCTGACGCTCTCGGGCGGCGAATTTTTACTCCAGCACGAATTTTCCTTGGAGCTCTTGAAAGCCGCAAAGGAAGAAGGCCTGCATACTTGCTGCGAGACGACGGCCTTCGCTGCGCCGGACGTTTTTGACGCGATGCTCCCGTACCTCGACACGCTCTACATCGACATGAAGCACGCCGATGCGGACAGGCACAAGAAATTCACTGGCGTCGACAACGCGCTCTGCCTCGAAAATCTCGCACACGCGATTGCGGCCGGCAAGGACGTGCTCGTGCGCATCCCGATCATCCCGGGCTTCAACGACAGCACGGACGACGCCGAGCGCATGGCGGCAAAGCTTCACGAAATCGGCGCGCCGCGCTGTCAGTTGCTGCCGTTCCACCAGTTCGGCGAAAACAAATACGCGCTCCTCGGCCGCACGTACGCCTACCGCGATGTCGACGCGCTCACAAAAGACGCGCTCGCAGACACCGTCGCCCTGTTCCGCGTGCACGGCATCGACGCGTTTGTCTGAAGCATAGCGAAAGGAATCCACCATGAGCAACAAGAAGCAACTGCGCCACGAAAAAATCCTCGGCCTGCTCGAACAGCAGACGCAGATGGACGTCACGGCGCTCGCGGCCGAGCTCGGCGTCTCGCAGGTCACGATGCGCCAGGACCTCGACACGCTCGAATCGCAGGGTCTCGTGACGCGCTCGCACGGCATCGCCATCCTCGCGAGCCCCGACGACCTCGGCGGCCGCCTCGCGTATCACCTCGAGGCGAAGCGCGAGATCGCCGCGCGCGCCGCCACGCTCGTCGAGGACGGCGATACGATCATGATCGAGAGCGGCAGCTGCTGCGCCCTGCTCGCCGAGGCGCTCGGCCGCGAGCAAAAGCACGTGACGATTGTGACGAACAGCGCGTTCATCGCGGACTTCGTCAAAGACTACGCGACGCTCCAAGTCGTCTTGTTCGGCGGCATCTATCAGCCGGCGTCGAAGTGTCTCGTCGGCCCGTTTGTCGCGCAGACGGCTGCGAACTATCACGTCCGCTACCTCTTCATCGGCACAGACGGCTGGACGGCGGCCGCTGGTTTCTCGAACAAGGATCTCTTGCGCGTGCAGGCCGTCCGCGACATGGCGCGCTCCGCTGACGTCCTCGCCATCCTCACGGAAAGCGAAAAATTCCACCGGCCCGGCACAGTTCCGTTGAACATCGACGGCCAGCCGCGCCTCGTCATCACCGACAAAAACATCCCTGCAGACTGCAAAGTGCAGCTCGAGCGGGACGGCATCGACGTCCTGCTGGCAGATGCTGGACGGTGAGAGCATTCTCGACGACAACCACACAAAAAGGCCGTAAAAAAAGGGCGTTCCGATCCACATCGGAACGCCCTGAGGCATTTACGGCCTCGATACAACAAGGGATAAAAGAGGGGTAATCAAGCCTTGGAAACGCTGAACGAACCAGCGTTTCCGGGATGAGACGGTGGGAGACAGTCGCACAGATTGTCGCAGATTTTCTGTTCTGTCTAGGAGACAAGCCCGCAGGCGTAGCAGAGCTACGTCAAGGGATTGTCGACGACGACAGGGCGGAAAAGATGCGGCAAGATGGGCGGCTGGATTCCGCCGGCTCATCCCAGGGAGAATGGAAACTATAGCAGACCCAAGAGAGTCAAGCTAACAAAGGGAAATTACGCGAACGCGCCGAGGGCCGTAGCAACGACATAAGCGAAGCCGGCGCCGCAGAGCGGAGCGAGGATAGGAACCCAAGCATAGCCCCAGTCGGAGCCGCCTTTGCCAGCAATCGGGAGGATCGCATGCGCAATGCGCGGGCCAAGGTCACGGGCAGGGTTCATAGCATAACCGGTCGGGCCGCCGAGCGAAAGGCCGAGCGCCCAGATGAGGACACCGACGATGTACGGCCCAAGGCCGTCAGCAGCACCGTTGAGGCCCGGGAAGCCATACGCGAACTTCGAGGAGAAGATCATCCAGATGACGAACACGAGGAAGAACGTTGCGATGAACTCGCAGAGGAACGCCGGGCCCATCTTGCGGATGGCAGGCGCCGTGCAGAAGATGCCGAGCTTCGCGGCAGGATCTTTCGTCTCTTCCCAATGCGGGAGATAAGCGAGCCAGACGATGGCAGCGCCGAGGATGCCGCCGAGCACCTGCACGACGGACGTCATGATGAACTGCGGGAACGTGTAGATGCCGACGAGCATCTTCGCGAACGTGACGGACGGGTTGAGGTCGCCCTGCGGAGCGCCGAGCGTCGTCGCCGTGAAGACGCCGAGCGTGACGGCGAAACCCCATCCGATGGCAATGTTGACCCAGCCAGAACCCTGGCCTTTCGATTTTTCCAGCGTCAAGTTAGCGCAGACGCCGCAGCCGAAGACGAGCAGCACCATCGTGCCGACGAACTCGCCCAGCAGGTTTTCGGTACCGTTGACCATTTGAATTTCCTCCTTCGGAATTCATACAAAAGAACTCTTAGAATTGTGAATTAGGAACGTAACGTATGATATCTGAAACAACCAGCCCGGCCGGCCTTGCGGCCGAGCGATTGTTCCTGACATGTTTGTGAAAAGCTGTGTCTATGCGGGAGGAATTACTCCTCTTCGCCAGCCTCCAGCCAGTTCATGGAGTGCTTGACGGCTTTCTGCCAGCCCTTGTAGAGCTTCTTCGCCTTGGCATCTTCCATCGTCGGCTCGAAGCGCGTGTCGAGCTTCCAAGCCGTCTTGACTTCGTCCTTGCTGCTCCAGACGCCGACCGCGAGGCCTGCGAGGTATGCAGCGCCGAGCGCCGTCGTCTCGATGATCTGCGGACGGTCGACCGGGCACTCGAGGATGTCTGCCTGGAACTGCATGAGGAGGTTGTTGGCGCAAGCGCCGCCATCGACCTTCAGAGCCTGCAGTTTCGCGCCGGAGTCTTTCTCCATAGCATCGAGGACGTCTTTCGTCTGATAAGCGAGCGACTCGAGCGTTGCACGGACGATGTGCGCTTTCGTCGTGCCGCGCGTGAGGCCGATGATCGTGCCGCGGGCATTCATATCCCAGTACGGAGCGCCGAGGCCGACGAACGCCGGGACGACATAGACGCCAGCGGAATCTTTGACTTTCTTCGCGACCCACTCGGAATCCGGAGCGCTGTCGACGAGGCGGACGCCATCACGCAGCCACTGGATGGCCGAACCTGCGACGAAGATCGAACCTTCGAGGGCATACTCGACTTTGCCATCGAGGCCCCAAGCGATCGTCGTGACGAGGCCGTTCTTGGAGTGCTTGCGCTCCGTGCCCGTGTTCATGAGCATGAAGCAGCCCGTGCCGTACGTGTTCTTCGCCATGCCCGGTTCGAAGCAGTTCTGGCCGAAGAGTGCGCACTGCTGGTCGCCGGCAGCACCGGAGACAGGCACCGAAGCGCCGAGGACGCTCGGGATGCTCTCGCCATAGACGCAGGACGACGGCTTGACTTCCGGCAGCATGGCCTCCGGCACATTGAGGTAGCCGAGGAGGTCTTTGTCCCAATGGAGCTCGTTGATGTTGAAGAGCATCGTGCGGGAAGCGTTCGAATAATCCGTGACATGCGCTTTGCCGCCCGTGAGCTTCCAGATCAGCCACGTATCAATCGTGCCGAACAGCAGCTCGCCCTTCTCCGCGCGCTCCTGCGCGCCCTCGACATGGTCGAGGATCCAGCGGATCTTCGTGCCGGAGAAGTACGCGTCAATCGTCAGACCCGTCTTCTCGCGGACCTCTTCCACGAGGCCTTTCGCTTTCAGTGCTTCCGCAATCGGAGCCGTCTGACGGCTCTGCCAGACAATCGCGTTGTAGATCGGCCGGCCGGTCTTCTTGTCCCAGACGACCGCCGTCTCGCGCTGGTTCGTGATGCCGATGCCGGCGATGTCGCTCGCGACGAGGCCCGACTGCTCGAGGGCTTCTTTCATGACCGTGACCATGGAGCTCCAGATCTCTTCCGCGTCATGCTCGACCCAGCCCGGTTTCGGGAAGTACTGCGTGAACTCCTTCTGGGAGACGCCCATGATCTTGGAGTTGCGGTCGAAGATGATGGCGCGGTTCGACGTCGTGCCTGCATCCAGAGCCATTACATACTGCTTTGCCATGACTTAAAACCTCTTTCTATTGTGTGTAGTGTGTGAAATATGTTTCTTCGGCGTCTTTGGCGGGGACCCCCATCCCCTGGACTCCGTAAAAACCAACCCTGTAGAAACGTGAGGTGCTCAGTAGTCGCCAGAAATCTTCTGCGCGAGATCGAGGATCTTGTCCGCGTCGATCGTCGCGTACAGGTCTTTCGGGATGACCGCCGACTTGACATTCTGGAACTTCACCTGGATCTCAGGCAAGTTCGACGCCGCCTGCGGCGCGAGGAGCATGACGTCGGCGAAGCTCGCCGCCTCCTGCACCTCGTTGATGGGATAGAAGCTCACCGAGCACGGATACCCGAGCCTTGCGGCCTCCGCTTCCATCTTGCGCACGAGGAGATTCGTAGAAACACCGGCGGAGCAGAGGAGGACGATCCTCCGCACCTTTCCTTGTACCATTGGATAACCCCCCTTTCCCAATGATTGTGAGTAGGTTTATTTATAAGCTTTCGCTAAAACCTCAATAGGATGCAGCGGTTTCATGGAGGTACCGTGGCTGATCTGCATACGGCACGTCGGGCAGTCGCAGATCACGTCGTCCGGTGCGGCCGACTTGATGCGCGCGAAGAGCTTTTCGCCGATCTTCATGGAAATCTCGTATTTTTCCTTCTTGAAGCCGTAGTTGCCGCTGATGCCGCAACAGCCAGCGTCCGCGAGCTCGACTTTCGCCCCCGGCAGGTGACGGAAAATCGAGACGGCCGGCGTGCCGATGCCCTGCGTCTTCAGATGGCACGGAACGTGGTACATGAAGCGCTCGTTCACGGCGTTGAAGTTCGTGTTGAACTTCCCTTCCGCATCGAGCATCTCGAGGAACTCGAACGCGTCGTAGACGTTCTCGCCCGCTTCCTTCATCGCTGCTTCGCCGAAGAGCTCCTCGTACTCCTTGCGGAGCATGAGCGAGCAGCTCGTGCAGCAGACGACGACGGGGATGCCCTGCGCTTTCCAGTGCAGGATGCGGCTGACATTGTTCTCCGCATGTTCGTGCGCTTCGTCGAGGTAGCCCGTGACGACGAGCGGCGAGCCGCAGCAGTTGAACTGCTCGTCGAGCAGCACTTCGTAGCCGTTCTTGTTCATGACCTTCACGAACGCGACGCCGATCTGCGGCTCGTTGTAGTTGATGGAGCAGCCTGGATAAAACACGACTTTCTTGTCGGATTTCGGCTGATGGATTTTCTTAAACGCCTGCGTGAACGTCTCGGACGCATATTTCGGCATTTCGCGCTCGCCAGCGATGCCCATGGAGCTGAACATGCCGAGCGCCTTGCCGATCGTCATGCCGAGGTTCGCGAACGTCGTGCCGAGCGGCATCGACGTGACGAGCTTCGCCATCTTTTCGGAATGGGCGAGCATGTCGTCGCGCTGCGTATGCGGATGGTTGCGGTAGTACTCGCCGCGCTGCAGCATGTTCAGTGTCGAAACGGCGACGCCGGACGGGCAGGCGCGGTCGCAGCTCTTGCAGTTCGAGCAGAAGTCGAGCGAGAGCTCGGTATCGTCTTCGGAGAAGTGCATGCGGCCATGCGCCGGCGCCACGAGCTTCGGGCCGCGATATTCTTTCGTGGCCGCCATGACGGGGCAGTTCGACATGCACGAGGTGCAGGAGAGGCAGTGGTCGCCGGTGTAAATGGCGCGTTCCTCTTCTTCCAGCATTTTTTTATCGCTCATCGTAACGGACTCCCCTCTCTTACACCATTGCGGCTTTGTAAGCCGATGCCAAGGCGACGCCGTTGCCGGAGTGCTCAAAGCAGAAATCGTAGCCGCCGAGGTTGCGTCCGACGACGTGGACGTTCTCGAGGACGACCGCGCCGGCCTCGTCGACCGGATGCAGGTCCTCGTCCGTCAGGATGCCCGTCTTCGCAAAGCCCTGCGGCGCATCGCTGAAGAGCTCCTTGTTCGTCCAGTTCTCTTCGCCCTTGACGAAGGACACTGGGAGGCCAAAAATCGGCTCTTTCGGCTGCTCGAAATCACGCATCGTGATGCCGCCGCTGTAGAAGCCGCCCGTCGCGAGGATGAATTTCTTCGCATAGTACTTGCGCTCGTTCGACGCGGCTTTCGCGATGACGGCCGTGACCGTCTTGCCGTTCTTCTCACAGCCGATGACCTGCGTGTTCTCGACGATGTCAACGCCCGCTTCGCGGAGGCTGTCGACGAGCACGTGCTGCAGGCGCATGCCGTTGACGGAGGGCGGCAGGCACGTCGTCTCAAGGACGTCCGCGCCGAGGCGGCTCGCGATCGTCTGGTAGCAGGCATGGCCTTTCGTGCCGAGCACCTGCGGGACGATGAACAGCACATCTGTCGAACCGCCGTACGATTTCAGCTGTTTCGTGAACGAGCTCGTGCCGGCGTCCGTGTCCATCCAGCGCGCGACATCCTGTGTCGTGATGTCGCGGCCGCCCGTGAGGCCCGTGTCGACTTCGACGAGCGTGTACTCTTTGTCCTCGCCGAGCGCCTGCTTCAGGTTCTCCATCATAATGTCGCCGTAAAAGTCCTTCAGGCCTTTGATGCCGACGACGATGATCTTCGTCTTGCCCGGGAACACTTCCGAGCCCGCGAGCGAATGCGGCGTCAGGCACGTCGGCTTCAGCGTGCCGATGGCCGTCGGGACGAGCATCTGGCGGTCGAGCGCGCCATGATACGGGATATGGTTCTTGCGCGCGACGCCGCAGAAGAAATCGACGGCTTCTTTCAGCGCCTTCGTTCCGATCTTCTTGTACGGGTGCGTCGCGGGCAGATTCTCGATCGCCGCGAGCGGATTCTCTACGAAATTATGGTTTTCGTCATAGCCGAGCACGTCGATCACGCCGCTGTTCAGCGGCAGCGTGCCCTCGCCATACGTCAGGAGCGTGACGGACTGGCCGCGCTTCGCTGCGGCGAGCGCTGCCGTGAGGCCTGCGAAGCCGCCGCCGATGACAACAACATCCGAACGAATCATTCCGCAGCACCTTCCTTCACTTTCGTTTCATCAAATTTCAAGCCGCCCGTGATGTTGAAATTCAGCTCGTACAGGCCGCGCGTCATTTCCGCTTCGCGGAGCGTCCGGCCCATGAGGACGGGACGGATGCCTTTCCAGCGGCCCTGCAGGAACTCCTGCATCTGCTCGAGCGAGTTCTTTGCGATGTCGGCGCGGCCGCATTTCGCAAAGACCGACGCGCTGCGGAGCGCGCAGAAGTTTGCCTGGCACGTGCCCATGCCGAGGCGCGTACGACGGCGGACGTCATTGATCTTGTAGCTCGAGAGCTCGCGGGCGATCTCCTCGACCTCGGCGCGCGTGACGTTCTCGCATTCGCAGACGATTTCGCGCTTCTCCGGCTCGCGCTTCAGCACGTCGACGACGCGCGCGAAGCGCTCCGGGCCGAGGCGCGTGGCCGCGAGGTTCGTGCCGTAGGACGGGAAGTATTTGCGGGCTTCCTCTTTATCTTTCTCCGAGACCTGCGGCACGAGCGGCTCTTCCGCCGTGCGGCATTTCTCGTGGTTGCCGAGCTTCTCGCAGACCTTGTCGGCCATGCGCTCCGCCATGAGGCGGTACGTCGTGAACTTGCCGCCGACGATGGTCAGCATGCCCTTCAGGCCATCCTGCTCTGCGTGGTCGACGATGGCGAATCCACGCGATGCGCCACGACCTTTCACGCCTCCGGGCGGGATGTAGAGCGGACGCGAACCGGCGAAGCAGCGGAGCAAGCGGTAATCGCGCAGGTGCTCGAACGTCTGCTCGCCGATGGAGAGCAATTTCTCGACCTCTTCGCGCGACGTGCTCGTGTCCTCGGCGTCCGGGATGCTCATCGACGTCGTGCCGAGGATCGTGATGGAGCCGTGCGGCACGAAGATGTCGCCGTCCGACGATTTGTGCAGGCGGTTGACGACATGGTTCGCGATGCGCTGGTTGAACGCGAGGAGCGTGCCCTTGTCCGGCTGGACGCCGACTTCGAGGCCGGCCATCTCAGCGATCTTGCCTGCCCAGCCGCCGCCGGCATTGATGAGGATATCGCAGCCGATCTCGTACTCCTCCCCGGAGAACGCGTCGCGGACTTTGATGCCGTGGACTTCGTCGCCGTCCTTCAGGATGCCGATGACTTCCGTGTACGTCTTCAGGCGGCCGCCGTAGCGCTTCGCGCTGTCGACGTTCTGCCAGCTCATGCGGAAGCCATCGATGGCGGCATCCGGCACGAGGTACGCGGAGACGACGTGCTTCGACAGGCGCGGCTCCAGGCGGAACGCCTCGTCGAGGTCGATGTGCTTCGCCTCGATGCCGCTGACCTTGCACCCCTCGACCCAGGCCTGCTCATAGTCCGGGTCGTCGCTGTCGAGGCGGACGAACATGCCGCCCGAGGCCTCGACGCAGCTCTTGCCGATCTTGCGGAGGATCGTGTTTTCTTCAATACATTCCTTCGCTGCTTCCTGATCTTTCACCGCGTAGCGTCCGCCGCTGTGCAGCAGGCCGTGGTAACGCGAGCTCGCGCCGTTGATGAGGTCGCGCTTCTCGACGAGCATGACATCCACGCCACGCATCGCGAGGTCGCGCAGGATGCCGACGCCCGTCGCGCCGCCGCCGATGACAACGACTGTTGCTTTTTCCATCGTGAAACCCCTCTCTCCTAACCGTATCTCTCGAATTGTGTGGCGATTCGTTGAATTTCATGAATTGGAATGATTGCAAATCGCTCTTTCGTTTTCGGTGGGCTTTCGAAACGGTATTTCGTTTACATGGACTATGATACACGATATAAAACGCTCCGTCAATACGAAATTTGATTTTTTAATCATGATTTTTCGTGTTCAACGTTTTTTGTCTGAAAACTTGTAACTTTGTAACTACATGGAATATCATTCCGATAAAACGAAATCATCTCGTTTTGTTTCCGTTTTTTCGTTGTTCTCTCTCCTATTCCTCTTGTTTCCCGCAATTTTTCTTGTGTTTGTCAACGATTTTCCATTGCATTCGCCGCGCGAGCCGTGTATAATGAAATTCGAAATATCATTCTTGTTTCATCGGGCAGCACGAAATTCTGCGACACGAAATTTTATTATTTTTTGCACAGCTGAACCATGGTACATTCGTCGCATGCCCTGCGGAACCGGACAAGAAAAGGAGGGACGAAGGTGACACGCGAAGACTACATCAAATCGCTCATCAAGTCCCATGGATACACGCTCAAAGCTTTTTCCCAACAAATTTCCATGCCGTACACGACCCTGCTCTCCATCCTCAACGGCTCGATCGGCGGCGCCGCCATGGACAATGTGCTCAAAATCTGCAACGCCCTCTCCATCCGCATCGAAGACCTCGAACAGATCTCCGAGACCGGCTCGATCTCCGGCAAGCGGTGGAAAGACGAATCCGAGGAAATCGATGAACACCTCGCAAAACTCGTCCACGACCTCCCGCCCGACAAAAAAATCGCACTAAAAATCCTGCTCACGAACCTGTGAGCAGGATTTTTTCGTGTTGCAAGATACCATATGTTTGCTTATAATGAGGGCAAGAAAACAAATGAAATGTCGCACGTAACAAAGGAGGCCTCTATATGACAACTGAAGAACTGCTGACCAGAGATGCGCTGACGGACGAAGCATTCAACCGAATGATGCAGACAGGCCTCAAGCAAGCAAAAGCCAATGAATCGATGGATGCCGACACCTTCTTTGACCAATTGACGCGCAGGCTGTATTTGACCGATGACGCTTTACGAAGGAGAGCTTGATGCAAACATATCGCGTGAAGGTCACCAAACAAGCACAGGAACAGCTGATCGGCATCAGCGATTATATTCAGCACGTCCTCCTGGCTCCGCAAGCTGCCTTCCATACGATAAGTGCTTTGCGCGGAGCCATCGGCAGCCTTTCTACGATGCCAGAGCGCATCCGGCAGACAGACGAAGAACCATGGCGTTCCGAAGGCGTGCGCCGCATGACCGTGCATAACTTCTATATTTATTTTTGGATTGACGAAGAACACACGCTTGTCCAAGTCATCGCCGTCGTGTATGCGCGCCGCGACCAAATACACTTCCTACAATCGTTGCAAGCAGATGACAATGCGTAAAAAATCCTGCTCACGAACCTTGTGAGCAGGATTTTTTCGTCTCCGGCGCTTTTCGGAAAAGGAAAACGTCGCGCATTTGTAGAATTTCTTCATCATGAGAATCATTCTATGAAATGGAGGTCTCCCATGATGATGTACAAACCACAGCCCGTCAAAAAACCGACGAATTTCAAAACGCTTCCGCTCGGCCTGCCGCTCGCGGCGGCCGCGGTCGGGACGGTCGCGGCGCTTGCGTTCGGCAAGCGGTATCACGTGATTTTCGGCGTCGCCTGGCTCGCGCTCTCCATGCTGCACGGCATCCAGCATGCGGGAAAACTGAAGCGCGACGCCGCCGCGCTCCGCCCAGCACAGCGGCGTCCCATGCTGCCGAGGCGATACGTCAAATGAATCTCCCGCGTGCACAAAATCAGCCGCCGCAAACTTGCGACGGCCGATTTTTTTATGTCGTTTCATACAACACAACGCCATCCTGGCGGATCGCTTCTAACAATTCCGGCTGCACGGCGCCGTCGAGGTTCACGACATCGAACATCAAAAGCGTCGGGATGCAGTCGTCGACATCGAGCGTGAAGCGGACGATGTCGCCACCATGTACCGCGAGGTCGATGTCGCTCCGCTCCCAGTTGTCGCCGCGCGCCCGCGAGCCGAAGAGGACGACTTTTTTCACGCCATGTTGTTTGGCAAGCGCGATAATGCCTGCTTTGATGTCGTCGCGCAGGTTCATGCCAGTTCCCATCCCTTTTCCAATTCCGCTTTCAATGTTTCGAGCATCGGCAGGTAACGTTCTTGCGCCTCGCGGATGATGCCGAGCGCTATCGCTTCGTTATACGTGTGCGCGACGTTGTTCCGGGCGACGAGTGCCGCGAGCCACAGTTCTTCGTCCGCGATCATGCCCGCTTGATACGCCTGCTTGATGACCATGCGTGGCGAGCCCGTCCGCTCCTTGCTGAATCCGGCGAGTTCCAGTGCTTCCTTCATCGCTTTCCACGCCTGCTCGAAACAGATTTCAAACAGCGACACCATGCCCGTCTGCGTGATCGTATCATACGGCGGCTGCTTGCCGCGGATTTCCTGCAAATTCTTGAGCGCCCGACAAAAATCATCAAATCGGCGCATGCTGCATCTCCCTCTCAAAATCTACACGCCTTTTCAATCGCATCAATTGAAACAAATCGAAAACGCTTATATAAGGCCATTATACCTTATACAAGCGTTTTTTGACAGGACAAAAAATCGATCGGGCTTCCGCCATCCAATCACCGTCGTTCACGGCTGCGCTTGCGCACGGCGAGCGGGCGCTGGCCGTAGAGTTTCAGAAACATCTCGCGTGCCGTGCGTTGGTTTTTCAGGCCATTCTGCTCCATGAGCTGGCCGATGTCCATCTCCGTCCGCACGAGGCCTTCGTAAAAATGCGTGAGGCGCACTTCATAAATGTAGGAAATAAGCGTCTTGCCCGTCGTTTCATGGAAGAGGCGCGAGAGGTAATTTCCATTGTAGCCCGCGACGCGCGCGAGTTCGTCGACCGTGAGCTTTTCCGCGTAGTGCTCGCCGATGTAGCTCAGTACGTCCTTGATCGTCTCGTTTGCGCTTGGCGCGAGCGGTGCGTCCTCGCAGAAGCAGACCGTGAGGATTTTGAGGATCGTCAGGTACGAATTGCCGACATCGTAGAGATAGCCGGGCGGCTGCTTTTGGATGAGGCGCGCCATGCGTTTCGCCTGCTCGAGCACAGCCGCGTATGCCGCGCGCGGTGCCGTTTTTTCTGCATTGAACTGCAAGCGCTCGGGATGCGGCTCGAAGAGCTGCATGGATTTCATCGGCACCTGCATGACAATCGCGCGGTTCGGCGTATTCGCGACATCGTGCAGGAGGCCGGACGAGACCACGATGAACTGCCCCGCCCCGACGTGATGCGCGCGGCTGTCGATGTGGAGCGTGAGCTCGCCTTCATACACGCAAAGGAGTTCCAGGCTGCTGTGCCAATGAAGCGGCACGTAACCAGATGTCGTGACATCCGACGTATAAAAGCGCACGCCGAATGGGAGATTCGTAAGAACATTTTCGTGATAATGGCGTCGCATGACGTTCCTCCTAAAAATATGACGATTATGACATGGAAGTTTGCGATTCTAACGAGAGCGCTCGAATCCATTGCATTTATTTCCTTCGGATTGTATCATTTGCATTGTAAACAATCTGAACGTACACGAGCACGCTCCTAAAATTATACTACAAACAGGAGGAAATTTCCATGGCAACAATTCTGAACCCGATCATCCCGGGTATGGCGCCGGATCCGTCGATTCTGCGCGTTGGTGACGATTATTACATCGCGACCTCGACGTTCCACTGGCAGCCGGCCGTGCAGGTCTTCCACTCCACAGACTTCGTGAACTGGGAACTCCTGACGTATCTCCTGAAGGACGGCGAGGTGAACCTCCAGGGGACGAACACGCCGGCCGGCATCTGGGCGCCGCATCTTTCCTATGATACGGCAGCAAAGAAGTTCTGGCTCATCTACTCGCATATGCAGAACATGGCGGGCCGCGAATTCAACGCGGAAGCATACGCCATGAGTGCTGACGATATCATGGGTCCGTGGTCGAAGCCTATCTACATCACGTCCATCGGCTTTGATCCGTCGCTCTATCACGAAAATGGCCGCCACTACGTCGCCTGCCTCGAGTGGGAGACGCGCACGGGCTACCAGGCGCCGGGCCATCTCGCCATCGCCGAGGCCGACCTCGCGCACGGCGGCATCAAAGGCCGGTGGCACCGCATCACGACGAACTTCACGACGCGCGGCTGCATCGAAGCGCCGCAGCTCTATCATCACGGTGACTATTATTACCTCGTCGCGGCCGCTGGCGGCACAGGCTATGGCCACGGCGTCGAAGTCGGCCGCGCCAAGGAGATTTTCGGCCCGTACGAGCCCGATCCGACGGGCGAGCCGATCATCACATCGTCGCCACGCCATCTCTTTTCGCTCGGCGATCCGGACGCCGGCCATTTCGAAATGTATAACCCGAAATCCCCGATGCAGAAGGCCGGCCACGGCTCGCTCGTCGAGACGAAGAGCGGCGAGTGGTATCTCGCGCACCTCATGTCGCGCCCGCTTGATGGCACGATGCTGAATCCGCTCGGCCGCGAGACGTCCATCCAGAAAGTCACGTGGACGGACGACGGCTGGCTGCGCCTCGCCGACGGTTCGAACCTTGCGAAGATGGAAGTCCCGGCGCCCTCGGGCACGACGGCTGTCCGCGACCGTGCGCGCTGCGAAGATGTGCATGAAGATTTTTCGGACGGCAAACTTCCTCTGAAATTCATGACGCCGTACCAGCTGCCTGGCGGTGACTGGGCGCGTGTCAAGGGCGGCAAACTCGAAATCAACGGTCGCAACTCTCTGTTCTCGCAAGTCGCACCATCCATCCTCGCGACGCGCGCGACATCGATGAGCTATACGGTCACGACGCGCGTGACGTTCCATCCCGATCATTATTCCGAGACGGCGGGCGCCGGCCTGTACTACGACGCAAACAACTGGATCTACGCGCACCTCGCGTTTGATCCGAAGGAAGAACGCATCGAGCTGTCCATCCTGCAAGCAAAGCTCGGCGCGCGCGTCGCGGATGACAGCGCCGTCGCGGAAATCCCGAGCGGCACGGTCGATCTCAAGCTCGACTACGAGCAGGGCATGTTGACAATCTCCTACCGTGAACCACAAGCAGGCGCCGAGGGCGAATGGCACATCCTGCAGCAAAACGTCAACGCCGCGTATCTCTCGGACGAAGGCGTCAATGGCGAGCCGGGCGAGATCGGCGGCTTCACGGGTTTGTTCAATTTCCTCGGCAGCGTCGATGCGCATCAGCATGACAGCGTCGCGGTCTTCGACCACTACGATGTCGTGAATCACTGATCGCCATTTTCCCTCATCAGCAAGATTGAAAGGATATCAAAATGAACAACAAAATCACCATCCCCATCACCCGCCTCGTGCCGGGTCTCATCATCGGCCCCGCGAGCTGGCTCGGCCCGTACATTGTCATGAACAGCTTGTTCCTCCCGGCGATGCTACAGGTGCTCGACCCCGAGAACAAGATCCAACTCGTCGCGCTCTTCGCGAGCATGGGCATGATCGTCGCAGCCATCTCGAACATGGTCGCGGGGGCGCTCTCGGACCGCACGCATTCGCGCTTCGGCAGCCGCACGCCGTGGATCATGGTCGGCGCGCTCTGCTTCATGGGCTCAATGGTCGGCGCGCTGTTCCTCAGCCAGTTCCGCCTCGGCTTCATCATCTTCGGCGTCGTCGCCTTCATCGGCACGCTCATCGCCGTGCTCATCGTCCGCGAGCCGTCGAACAAAGGCGAAGTGGCAGAAGCTGCTGCCGCTCCCAAGGAAAAAGTTTCGCTCTCCGCGCTCCGCCATGTCTTCCCCGGCTGGTCCGTCGGCCGTGACTACTACCTCGCCTTCATTGGCAAGATGTTCCAGGGCAGAATCGCGACAGTGCACGTCAAAACGCCCCTGCGGAAATCCCTGTCCGCAGGGGCCTTGCTATCTCGAAGGAACGTATGAGCCACGGTTTGATATTTCACGCGTCCAGCATCCACGCAATCCCCGCAGCCTGACAAGCCTCCCAGACGGACGCGCCCTCGCCCTGTACCGTGTTGAGGTACACGATTGGAACGTCATTCCTGCTGCTGTCAAACAACGTGATGGTTTTCCCGCAAACGTTCAAGGTCATCATAATTCCTGTCCCGCCGCTTTGCGTGCGGCGTACTCGCGGTCGAGGATCGCAAGCACGACGAGGTTTTCGTAGACGCCGTTCGTGAGGATCGTCTCGCGGAACAGGCCTTCGCGCAGCATGCCTTCGCTCTCGTAGAGGTGCAGCGCGCGGTCGTTGTAGTCTTTGCAATCGAGCCAGGCGCGGTGGAACTTTTTGACGTCGAAGCAATATGTTTTGAGGAGCTTCATTGCCTCGTGTCCGTAGCCCCGGCCTTTCTTCTGGATAACGACGTGCGTCCACTCCATTTCGTGCGCGTCCGTCTTCAGGCCGTTGATGAGGAAATAGCCGACGCGCTCGCCCGTCGCTTTCTCTTCAGCAATGGCATCCATGGATTCTTCGACAGCCCCCTCCAAAATCTTCGTGTGGAAGTCTCTGTCGAACGGCACGATGAATTTCACGTTTTCAGGCTCATACTCAAGTTTCAGGATGTAATCGAGGTCGCTCACGTCCGCACGGCGCAGGCGCAGGCGCGGGCCTTCGGCGAGAATGTCTTGCATAACGGTTTCTCCTTTGCTTTTTCATTGTTCCTCGTTGTTTCCTATAGTATAATGGGCGGGCAGGTTCCCTGCAAGCAACCCGGTCACGAACGACATCACGAAACAAGGAGGAATCTTCTTTGCCGAATTTTGATTGGACGAGCCTCGCGGATTGGAAATTTTTCCTCGAGCCGCTCTTCGTGCCTCTCTGCATCCTCATCGGCGCACTCGCCGTCGGCATCACATTGAACAAGCTCGTGAGTCGCCGCATCGAGCGGCACGTCGACGTCGAGGAAGGCACGTGGCATTACGTCTTCATCCACGCGATGAAGGGCGTGCCGATCTCGCTGACGCTCGTCGTCGGCCTGTACTGGATCGTCGGCACGATCGACATCCCGCCGCAGCTCACGAAGCTATTTTCCTACGTCCTCTTCACCGTCATCATCCTTTCCATCACGCGCGTCGTCGCGCGCACGGTGAATGGCGTCGTCGAGATGCGCATCGAGCGCTCAGACGAAAAGCTGCCGAAGACGACGCTGCTCTCGACGATCCTCACGGTCGTCATCTACGCCATGGGCGTGCTCGTCGTGCTGCAATACTACGGCATCTCCATCGCGCCGATCCTCACGGCCATGGGCGTCGGCGGCATGGCCGTCGCCCTCGCGCTGCAGGAGACGCTCGCAAACATCTTCTCTGGCCTACACCTCATCCTCTCGCGCCAACTGCGCATCGATGACTACATCAAACTCAGCACCGGCGAACAGGGCCGCGTCACGGACATCACATGGCGCTTCACGACCATCGTGCCGGCCGGCGAGAGCAACATGGTCGTCATCCCGAACCAGAAGATCGCGTCGTCCATCATCACGAACTTCAGCCTGCCGCGCCGCGACATGGCCATCAGCATCCCCGTCGGCGTCGCCTACGACAGCGACCTCGATTTCGTCGAAAAGGTCACGCTCGAGGTCGCGAACGAGGTCCTCGCCCGCGTCGACGAGAACGTCGAGCAATCGCCGCTCGTCCGCTACACGGAGTTCGCCGACTCGAGCATCAACTTCAACGTCATCCTGCACAGCAGCGCGTTCGACTCGCAGTTCCTCCTGAAGCACGAGTTCATCAAAGCCCTCACGCGCCGCTACCGCGAAGAAGGCATCGACATCCCGTATCCGATCCGCACGGTGATGCACGGAGATGTACCGACAGAAAAATAACGCATGAAAAAGCACTTGCCCGCCCGCAAGTGCTTTCGTATTAAATACCACATCCATGTCCGCCGTCTTTCTGCAAGATCCAGGCATACGCCGTCGTTTCCTCCCGGATCGCGAGATCCTGCCAAGGCTCCCCTTCATAGAGCGTACGGAAGGCGGGCAGGTGCGCCTTCCAGCAGGCGGCATATTCCCCGATGCTGCGATAGATCGCGCTGTAGTCGCTCGCGAGCTCTTCGGAATAGATGCCGTCCAGCGTCAGACGTGTGGTCCGGGCGACAGATTCTTTGAGGTAGAGCATGCCGCCCGGCGCCAGCAGCTGATCGACCTGTGACAAGCAGGCGGGGAGATCGTCATCATTGAGGTACACGAAGACACCATTGACAAAGATGCGATCAAAGCGCGTGGGAATGCCGGCGGACTGCAAGGCGCTCCCGATTTGCCGGAAGTCGGCGCAGACCCATGCGCAATGCGGGCCGGCCGGCTGCGCTTCTGCCGCAAGATCGAGGAAGCTCTGCGTATAGTCCGCCCCGACGTAATCCGCGCCTGCTGCGAGGACCGTCCTGCTCCAGCGGCCGACGCCGCAACCGATGTCGAGCACACGCATCCCCGGCCGCAAGGCGAGGAGCGGCAGGATGTTTTCCTTTTCTGCCGCATCCCGCGCCAAAGCCAGTTCCGGATGCGCATCTTGGTAATTCGTATAATTCAGCCGGTATGGCAGCTTCTTTTCGTGGCGATGCGCGAAAAACGATTTCACAGCTGCTTCATCAATCGCGACGCGCCGGCTTTTGACGCGCGCGCCCTGTTCCTCTCTCTTGGCCATCCTTCATCCCTCCGTAGAAAATGACGCGACGAACGCGAGCGCGCGACGATAATCCTCGATCGTGTCGATATCGCAGGCCCGCACATGGATGCCCCGCATCGGCAGCAGGGGCTCGAGTTGATTGTATACGTTTTCTGATGTATACCGCACATGATCGCGCCGGAGGCAGCACGGCCCCGTCCATTCATAGTCGCCTTCGCGCCGCGAAAAGGCCAGCACCTGCCCCGCTTCGTCCGTCTTCACATAGACGCCATCCTCGGACATCTTGTCCGCATAGGCGATCCACTCGCCCGGCGTCCTCAGGAGCCTCTGCATATCCGCAGGATGGATCAGCAGGTCGCCGTCGTACTCGATGGCGTAGTCGCCGCCATGACGCGCGCCATAATAATAGCTGGCTCCCGTCTTCGTCTCAAAATAATTATGGTTATACACAAAGATGGCGTCCGGACGATATTTGCGCACTTCCTCAATGACATCATGCGCCTGGAAGCCGACGACGATGCGGACATCTGGAACGTCACGGAAAAGTTCGAGTTGCCAATGGATCAGCGTCTTGCCGCCGATATCGATGAGGGCCTTGGTCTTGCCGAGCCCGAGGCGCGAGCCGATGCCCGCACAGCTCAGGACAATTGATGGAGTTGCCTGCATAGTGCCGCCTCCTGTAATACGAGATAATCTGCGACCGTCAGCACGCCCGGCACGGGGTCGTGCGTCAGCGCCGAGGCGATCGCGATGTCTGCCGTGCGCATGGCCTCGACGTCATTGTTGCCGTCACCGATGAAGACGACGCGCTGTCCGAGGCTCTGATAGCGGCGCACGACGTCCTCCTTGCGGAGGATGTGCGCGAGCTTCGCCACGCGGCCGTCTTCGATCACGGCTTCCGAGGCGTCACAGGCGCAGCCGATGCGCGCCACGAGTTTCTCGATCCATGGGGAAAGGTTGCCCGTCGCGATGCTGCACGCCTCCGCGTGTTCCCGGATGAACTGCAGGACGCCTTCATGCAGCGGCACGCTGCTGAGCAGCTGCGCGACCTCGCGGACGGGGAGCTTCCCGAGGATATAGATGCGCCGGATGAAGGATTCGATGAACGGGATATTGCCCTGCACCGTCTTTTGCGTCAATGCTTCGATTTCCGCCGTCACGCCGAAATGCTGTGCGATGATGGGCAGCGTCTCTTCCCGTGTGATCGTCCCATCGAGATCGAAGATGAAGTGCGTGCGTTCCTGTTTCATTTGCCGCCTCGCCGTTCCTTTCGTTCTGTCTTCGCAAACCAGTCCGGACGCGCCGCCCGCATCGACGGCCAGGCGTCACCGCCGCGATCGATGCGCGCCGTATGCGCGCGCAGGACGCGGAGGAATTCCTCCTGGAGCGCTGCATCCTCGATGCGCTCGTGACCGTTCCTCCGGTAGAGCTCGTATTCCAGCCCCTGCAGATCCACCGTCCCGTCCTCATCGACAAATTCCTGCGATCGCGCCTGGAATTCATGCGAAAGCGTGCGGATCGCGCAGCGGTAGACCTGTCCCGGATACAGCGTGTTGCTGATGGCATAGCGGCGCGCCGTCCCGCCGAGCGCCGCAGGAAGATTCGCATCCGCCGTCTCCGGCACGTCGAAGCCCGCTTCCTTCGCGAGGATGGCATAGAGATCGATACTGCTCGTGACCTCATCGCGCACGATGCCAAGCTGTGGGATGCCCGCGCCGCGCGCCATGAGCGCCGCGCCGACATGATGGTCGCTCAAGAGATACGGCGCATCGTCGAAGATCGACGCCCCATGATCCGAATAAAGATTCACGACGTAATCCCCGGGCGCGTAATGCGACTCCAGGTACGAAAAGAGCACACCGAGACTGCGGTCCGCCGCATGGATGCCTGCGAGATTCGCCGCACGGTAGACGTCATAACCGGCGATATAGACGCTTGCATCCGCGCAGTTGCCGCCCCGGAGCCGCTCCGCAAGCGGCTGCTTCGTCTGCACGGGAAGCGGCAGGTGGTACGCCCGCGCGGACCAGACGTGCACATCCATCGTGTGCAGGAACAGATATTGGTCACATTCGTCGAACGCTTCCAGCTGGCGGATGGCACGCTCCACACCGAGGTACGTCGGTGTATTGTACCCGTTGCCGATGATGCGGTCAAAGCCGCGCGCGGCGCCCGTATAGATGCCGTCATTCATGCCGACCACATTCGTACAATAATAGCCGAGCTTCTTCATCTGCTCCGACATCGTCAGGATGTTCGGATCCAGCTCGTAACCCGCATATTCATTGAAAATCTGGTTATGATGCGGATACATCCCGGTCATGATGGCAACGAGCGACGGAAATGTGTACTCGCTCGTCGAAAAATTCTGGTCGAAGATGACGCCCTGGCTGAAGAAACGCAAGATGTTCGGCACATCCCGGTAGCCGCGATCCCGCACGACGCTCCAACTGAGCGCATCCACGAGGATGTCGATGACGACGGGATGACGGCGCGGGCTGTGGCGGAGCTCGACCGGCGCGCCGAGCACAAACGGACGCTCCGACCGGATGCGTGTCGGCGCCTCGAGCCGATAAAAGTCAAAGCTCCACTTGCCCAGCCGGCTCGTCGCATCTTCACCGACACCGAGATCGCTGCCATCTGCATGGGAAAACCGGACAGACGCGCCGGCTTCTTTTCCCGCCAGCGGCACGAGGACCGGTGCGCCGTCCGGCTCGATCGTCACGTCCTGCACTTCCTGCGCCTTCATCGTGTCAAAGACGAACTCCGCGCCGCAACGATCGATGAATCCGGGATCTCCCTTGCCGCGTTCCGCGAGCCAGCCCTTCGCCTCCAGATCCTCGCGCTCTTCATAGCAGCCGACCCAGAACCAGAACGCCGGCCGCTCATAGAAGCGCGGCCAGAACTCGCCCGCATAGAGCCCGCGCTGCGTCTGGAGTTTCCCATCCCGGAGCTGCACGCGCGCTTTGGCGAACGGTGCATAATTTCCGATGCCGAGGCCGAGTGTGAGCATCGCGAGCTGCGCATCGATCGTCTCCTGCTTCATCTCCAAGTGGAGCGGGACTTCATAAAATTTCTTGCAGAGCGCTTCGAAATACGCCAAGCGCCGCCCGTCGCCCAGCGCCTCATAGCAACGGACGAGCAGCTGCCAGACTTCGAAATTCAGCGGCCGCAAGGAAAATGCCTGCCTTGCCTGCGCCAGCGCCTCCTGCACATCGCCGTGCGCCAGCGCATACGCACCGCGAAAAACCGCCGGCGCCTCAGAATACGGATGCTCCGCTTCATATGTCTCGGCCAGCTGCAGATATTCGTCATCAAATGCTTCCCGCTCCCGCTTGGCGAGCAGGCGATCGAATGTTTCCGTCATCTTCTTCCCCGCTCCCTCTCCATCTTCGGTCGTTTTTGTTTATATTCGCGATGCCGGGCGGATTTTCCTTTTTTCCCTGAGAAAACCGTGCTAATTGGCATTTATCCACAAATTTATCAACATCTTGTGCACATCTTGACGAATCGTTCCTAGATGTTGTATACTACAGAAACAGAAACACACCGACATCTTGGGGGCGGTTGCGCCCTTTGATACGAAAGGAACTGGTCATCATGGTCGTCAACGGAACGGAAGTCAGCGTCAAGGGCATCGCGGATATGTCCGAGCAGGAAATCACGAACTACATCTCGTACGTCAAGGAGCAGACGCACGAGCCGGTCGACAGCATCTCGATCGCCTGCCGCCCGGACGGCACGGTCGCGCTCGACTATCAGCTGCGCCCGCAGAAGTTCGAGCGCATCCGCCGCATCACGGGCTACCTCGTCGGCACGATCGACCGTTGGAATGATGCGAAGCGCGCCGAGGAGCATGACCGCGTGAAGCACGGCCTGATGGCGGCGCACGCGTGAACCTGCGGATTGCGGGCATCCTCGATGAGAGCGTCGTCGACGGTGATGGCGTGCGGCTGACGGTCTTCACGCAAGGTTGCGCGCATCGCTGCCGCGGCTGCCAGAACCCCGAGACGCAGCCGATGGAGGGCGGACACGTCATCGACACAGAGAAAATCCTCGAGGAAGTCACGGAAAATCCGCTTCTCACGGGCGTGACGTTCTCCGGCGGCGAGCCGTTCCTCCAGCCCGCCCCGCTCGCAGACCTCGCGAAACAGCTCCACGCGCGCGGGCTCGACGTCTGGAGCTACAGCGGCTACACGCTCGAGGAGCTCCAAGCGCGCGCGCAGGCAGACCGGGCGACGCGAGCGCTGCTCGCAGAGGTCGACGTGCTTGTCGACGGGCCGTACGAGGAGGCGGAGCGCGACCTCACATTGCACTTCCGGGGCTCGCGCAACCAGCGCGTCATCGACATGAAACAGACAAAAAAAGCAGGGCGCGTCGTCCTGCTGTATAACGATTGATTTTTTACGTGCGAAGGAAGCAACCGCTTCCCTCGCACGTTTTTTATTTGCCTATGCGCTGCGCGAGAGATAACATCCTTTTTACACAGCCGTAACAAGACGATGCCCGCGCTGTACTAAACTGAAAGCAGAAATATTTTCTTTTCATCACAAAGTACAGCAGGAGGTCTTTGAAAGCATGAACGTTTGCAAGAGCAAGAAACGTCTCGCCGCATCCATCGCCCTGGCGCTCTGCGTCTTTGGCACGGCGTATGCCGCGACGGAGCATTGGAATGACGCGTCGCTGACGCCGGACGCCGTCGTCGCGACGCAGGCGGGCGACGTGAACTGGGAGCAGTGGAAAGAGCAATGGGAAACCATCAAAACGGACTATGAGCAGGTCTCGATGGCGCCCGGCAAAGACGCGTCTCAGATGAACTTCGCGTGGTACTCGAAAGAGCAGCCGAAGCACGCGCTCGTCCGCGTCTCGAAATCGGCCGACATGCAGCGCCACGAGGAGTGGAAAGGCATCGTCAAGGCCGGCACGGTCGTGGGCGGCACGCAGTACTACACGAACAAGGTCACGGTGCGCGGCCTCGAGCCCGGCACGACGTACTACTACCAAGTGAACGTGGATGGCGCTTGGCAGGACGTGCAGTCGTTCACGACGGGCGATCCGGACGACTTCTCGTTCATGTACGTCGGCGACCCGCAGATCGGCGCGTCGAAGGGCCAGACGTCCTCCGAGGGGAGCGTGCAGGATGGCGAGCTCGCGGCGCGCAATGACGCGTACAACTGGAACAAGACGCTGAACAGCGCGCTCGCGCAGCATCCGGAGATCAACTTCCTCGTCTCCCCCGGCGACCAGATCAACGAGCCGGCCGAGGACCAGTCCGCCGCGAAGATCCAGCTGCAGGAAATGCAGTACGCGGGCTACCTCTCCGCGAAAGCGCTCAGGAGCCTCCCCGAAGCGACGAGCATCGGCAACCATGACAGCATGACGACGGGCTATCAGAACCACTTCCATACGCCGAACCCGTTCACGGAGGAAGCGACGCCGACGACGGCCGGCCACGGCTATTTTTACACGTACGGCAACGCGCTCTTCATCATGATCAACGCGAACAACTACAACGCGGCCGACCACGAGGCGCTCATCAAGAAGGCCATCGCGGCGCATCCGGACACGAAATGGCGCATCGTCGTCATGCATCAGGACATCTACGGCAGCGGCAAAGACCACTCCGACTCCGACGGCATCCTGCTCCGCACGCAGCTCACGCCGATCTATGACGCGAACAAGATTGACGTCGTCCTGCAGGGCCATGACCACACGTACGCGCGCACGTACCAGCTCTCGAGCGACGGCAAGGATCATGGGACGTTTGACGAATATAAAGCAGCCGGCCAGCAGGGCCAGCACCACAACCTCATCGACGCGGCGATGAAGGACGCGGACAAGAAGGCCGTCTACGAAAGCCAGAACCTCTGCTACACGATCGCCGACATGAAACAAGGCACGCTCCGCAACCCGAAAGGCGTGTTCTACATGTCGTCGAACTCCGCGACGGGCTCGAAGTTCTATGAGCTCATCCCGCAGCAGCAGGACTACATCGCGGCGCGCAACCAGGATTGGCGTCCGACGTACTCCGTCATCCGCATCACGAAGACGTCGTTCACCATCGACACGTACGATGTGGAAACCGGCAAGCCGATTGATGAATCGTACAGCATCATCAAGGACTGACGATATCATATAATTTTGGTGAAGGATTGCCGATCGTTGCTCGCCCGAAAGCCTCTCCCTCCGGGAGAGGTGCCGAGCGAATGCGAGGCGGTGCGGGTGTCGAAGGTACGCCTGAACTTATGACATCAAAATTCCCATCGAAGGAAAATAACTTCGATGGGAATTTCGTGTATCATCCTTTTTCAAGGAGCATTTTCTAAATGAACCATCCATTTTTCAAACGCCTGTTACTTGTCTTCGTCGCTCTCATTTTCGTTGCCTTCCTCATCCGCCTCAACGACGTCGAAAAGCCGCAGCTCGTCAACACGCAGGGGCGCACGTTCGAACGCGCCGTCGTGACGGAGATCATACGCGACAACTTGCAGGAGAACGGCAGCCGCATCGGCGACCAGATCGTGCGATTGCAGCTAAAAGACGGCGACGTCGCCGAAGCAAACTGCCCGAACGGCCTGCTGTTCGGCACGACGTGCGAGCCCGGCATGCGCGTCATCGTCATGCGCAGCCGCGCGGGCGAGCTCGCGTCGTGCACCGTCTACAGCTACGACCGCTCGTGGGCCGTCATCGGCTTCGTGCTGTTCTTCTTCGCCCTGCTCGCCGTCGTCGGCGGCAAGAAAGGCGTGAAGTCCGTCATTGCGCTCATCCTCGCGTTCGCGAGCTTCCTGTTTTTCTTCTTCCCCCTGCTCTTGCACGGCGTCGCGCCGGTCCCCGCCGGCGTTGGCACGGCCTGCTTCGTGCTCGCGCTCACCGTCTGGCTCATCTGCGGCACGACGAAAAAAGCCCTAGCCGCAGGGCTCGCCTCTCTCGGAGGCGTCCTCGCGGCCGGGCTCGCGGCTGAACTCTTCGGACAGGCGGCGCATCTCACGGGCTACAACGTGCCAAACATCGAGTCGCTGATCTTCGTCGCGCAAAGCACGGGCATGGACGTCGGCGGGCTCCTCTTCGCCGGCATCCTCTTCGCGTCGCTCGGCGCCGTGCTCGACATCGCGATGGACGTCTCGGCCGCCGTGACAGAGCTCCACGCAGCAAGTCCCGACAAGACGCGCGCCAAGCTCCTTGCAAGCGGCATGCGCGTCGGCCAGGACGTCATGGGCACGATGGCCGCGACGCTGATCCTCGCCGTCTTCGGCGGCTCGCTCGGCGCGTGGGTCATCGACTACGTCTACGACCTGCCGCTCCTGCAGCTCCTGAACTCGAACGGCCTTGATATCGTCCTCATGCAAGGCCTCTCCGGCGGCATCGGCGTCATCCTCACCGTACCGCTCGCGGCGGGCGCCTCGGCGTGGCTGCTGAAACGCGCTTGACGCCTCCTGGCGGCACAAAAATACGGCGACTTGCGATTTTTCTCGCAAGCCGCCGTATTTTTTATTGCTGCATCAGATTTTCTCTTCTTCAAAATACACGCGGTAGTTGTTCTCCCCGTGCGCTTTCGCGGTCGCGAGCGCGGCCTCGGCGCGGTGGTAGAGCGTCGTGTAGAGGCTGCCTGCCGTGCCAGTCGCCGCGACGCCGACGCTGACGCGGATGTCTTCGAAGCCGTGCATGGAGACTTTCTGCACGAGCTCGATGACGCGCTGTGCGCGGCGCTCGATGATGTCGAGCGACGTGCGGCCGCAGATGAACAGCACGAAGACGTTCTCCGCGACCTGGCCGAGGATGTCCTCGCCGCGGAAGTCCGAGAGGATGCTCTCCGTCACGGCGCGCAGGAAGCCGCCGGCGTTCGCCATCGGATGGTTCTGCAGGAGGTCGTGGTAGTTCGGCAGCTCGATGAGGAAGACCGTGCCCTTCTCGCCCGTCTGGAGGCTGCGCAGGCGGCGGTTGATGTCCGTCTCGATCTCCGCGCCGCGCGGCGCGCGCGCGTTCGACGTGTACGACGGGCTCGCGGACGCGAGCGTCGTCTCGCCGCGGTGCTCGGCGTCGACGACGCGGCTGAAGCCGACGATGCAGGCGACGATGCCGTCGGCCGCCGGCACGCTGCGGTACTCGACGCGGTTCCAATGCGGCCGGTCGTAGAACAGGCTGCCGTAGAACTCGACGGTGTCCTCCTTCGGCCCGCGGATGGCTTCGCGCATCGCCTCGGCCATGCGGCGGCCCTCCGGCTCCTTGCCGTGCGCCGCCATGTCGAGCACGGCGTGGAAGTTGCGGACTTTGCGCTCCTCGCGCGTGCGGTCGGACAGCACGCGCTGGAAGTACAGCGTGTCCTCCTCGATGTCGTACGTGAAGATCGTCACGGCCGTCTTCTCGAGCATCATCTCGAGCGCCTGCTCGCGCTCCTGCATGAGGCGGATGCCCGCCCCGCGCGTCAGCGACGCGTCGAGCGTCATGCCGACGCCGCTGAACAGCACTTTCGAGAATCCCTCGGACGGGATCTCCATCGTCATGCCCGTCGGCGTTTCCTTCTGCGCCTCCGCCGGCACGCCTGCCTGCGTTTCTGCTGCCGTTTCTGCCATATCCTTTCAGTTCTCCTTAGTATCTGCGTATGCGGGACGCCCCAAATCCCTGTGAAAACGTTATTTGACGACGAGCACCGGGCATTTCGACTGCTCGACGATGTACTGGCTGACGCTGCCGAGGAGCACGCCCTTGACGACGCCGAGGCCGCGGCTCCCCATGACGATCATGTCCATGGCGTTGTCCGCCGCGAAGTCGAGGATGACGACGGCGGGCGAGCCCGTCTCGGAGAACGCTTCCTTCTCCACGCCCGTCGGCACCATGTCCATGACGCGGTCGAGGATGACGTTGCCGGCTTTCGTCACGGCATCGAGGATCGCGTCCGACAGGCACGCGTTGATCGCGAGCTGGTTGATGTTCGCGACGTAGAGGAAATTCAGCTTCGCGTCGCACGCCTCCGCGAGCGCGATGGCCTGCGTGACCGCGCGGTCCGAGCCTTCCGATCCATCGACCGGGACGAGAATGTTCTTGATTTCCATGATGAAAACCTCCTATCATTTGACGATGAGCACCGTGCCCTTGGCTTTTTCCATGATCTCCTGGCTGACGCTCCCCAGGAAGAATCCTTCGACGCGGCTGAGCCCGCGCCCGCCGATGACGATGGGCGCGTCATGCTCCTCTGCAAAGCGCAGGATCTCGCGCGGCGGGTTGCCCGTCCGCTCGTGCAGCTCGTACGGCACGACGCCCTTGACGCGTTCCTCCGCCGTCCCGAGCGCATGGTGCACGGCCGGCGCGACGGGGCGCGTGAGGCGCTCCGGCAGCCAGCTGACGAGGTTCGCCGTGTCCGTCTCCGACGCGAAATACGAGACGTAGAGGATGTCGATCGTCGCGCCGCTCGACCGCGCGAGCAAGATGGCCGTGTCGAGCGCCTTGAGCGAGCCGGCGGAACCATCCACGGGCACGAGGATCCTCGTGACGCCTTCCCATGCTTCCATGGACACCCCTCCTCGTGTGCTCCTCTGATATTGTATCATTCGCTATGTTTTGCCAAAAACCCTTTTCAGAAAAACAAAATTCCAAAAAATTCTTGCGCGCGCCGCACATTTCTTGATTGACAGGATTCGCGCGCTTCGATAGACTGGAAGCAGACATCCTATTTATGTAGAAAGCTGAGGGATTTTTTCATGCCAGAAGAAAAAGTGAAATCCGTCGACGACATCGTCGCGTCGACGACGATCGCCGACGTCTACCGCGCCGCGAAGCAGCTCGAAGGCGTCGCGCGCAAGACGCGGCTCATCCACAGCGATTATTTTTCCGAGCTCTCGGGCAACGACGTGTACCTGAAGCCGGAGAACCTGCAGCACACGGGCGCGTTCAAGCTACGCGGCGCCTACAACAAGATCAGCCAGCTCACGGACGCGGAAAAAGCGAAAGGCGTCATCACGGCGTCGGCCGGCAACCACGCGCAGGGCGTCGCCTACGCGGCGAAGAAGCTCGGCGTCAAAGCCGTCATCTGCATGCCCGCGACGACGCCGATCCTCAAAGTCGAGGGCACGAAGGCGCTCGGCGCGGAGGTCGTGCTGCACGGCGACGGCTTCGATGACGCGTACGCGCACAGCCTCAAGCTCCAGAAAGAAAAAGGCTACGTCTACATCCATCCGTTCAACGACCGCGAAGTCCTGCTCGGTCAGGGCACGACGGCGCTCGAGATCATCGACGCGCAGAAAGACATCGACGCCATCCTCGTGCCCATCGGCGGCGGCGGCTTCGCGTCGGGCGTCGCGCTCGCGACGAAGCTCGTGAACCCGAACGTCAAGGTCTACGGCGTCGAGCCGGCGAACGCGGCCTGCATGAAAGCAGCGCTGAAGCAGGACAAGATTGTCACGCTCCCGTCCGCGGATACCGTCGCGGACGGCTGCGCCGTCAAGACGGCGGGCGACCTGACGTTCGCGTTCTGCAAGAAATATCTCGACGGCATCATCACCGTCTCGGAAATGGAGATCATGGGCGCGCTCCTCTCGCTCATCGAAAAGCACAAGCTCATCGCCGAAGGCGCGGGCGTGCTGTCGCTCGCGGCGCTCACGAAGCTGCCGTTCAAGGGCAAGAAGGTCGCGGCCATCGTCTCGGGCGGCAACATCGACATCTCGACGATCTCCGCGCTCATCGACAAGGCGCTCATCGCGCGCAGCCGCGTGTTCTGCTTTGCCGTGCAGCTCCCGGACAAGCCCGGCCAGCTCGAACTCATCGCGCACATCCTCGCGACGGAGAACGCGAACGTCATCGAACTGAACCACAACCAGGCGAAAGTCACGGACAGCTTCAAGAAGGTCGTGCTCGAAGTCACGTGCGAGACGCACAACGAAGAACACGTCCAGCGCATCATCCGCGCGCTCGGCAAGCATGGCTATGAGGTCGAACGCATCTACTAAGAAGGAGGTCTTCCATGTTCCTGATCGCCCTTTCCCCAATCCTCTGGCTCATCGTGGCGCTGACCGTGCTGCACATGCCCGCGTGGAAAGCATGCTCGGCCGCGCTCGTCATCGCGTGGGTCGCGGGCATCTGCGCGAATGACATGACGACGGCGCACGCCGTACAAGCGACGCTCGAAGGCGTCGCGCTCGCGTGCTGGCCGATCCTCTTGGTCATCATCGCGGCTATCTTTACCTACAACTTGTCCCTCGCGACGAAAGGCATGGACGTCATCAAAAAGATGCTGACGTCGGTGTCTTCCGACCGCCGCGTGCTCATCCTGCTCATCGGCTGGGGCTTCGGCGGCTTCCTCGAAGGCATGGCTGGCTTCGGCACGGCCATCGCCATCCCGGCCGGCATGCTCGCCGGCCTCGGCGTGAATCCCGTGCTCTCGGCCGCCGTCTGCCTCATCGCGAACTCCGTGCCGACGGCCTACGGCTCGATCGGCATCCCGCTCGTGACGCTCGGCAACGTCACGGCCATCCCTGCCGGCGAGCTCGCCGTCTACACGTCGCTGCAGCTCGGCATCATCACGCTCATGTGCCCGTTCCTCATGACGATCACGGCCGGCGGCTCGATGAAAGCGCTCCGCGGCATGATTCCGCTCTGCCTGATTTCCGGCCTCGCGTTCTTCGTTCCGGAATTCATCGTCGCCTCGGCCATGGGCCCCGAGCTCGCTGTCGTCGCCGGCTCGATCGTCACAATGGGCGCGATCGTCGCCTACGCGACGAAGTTCCCCGTCAGCGACCCGGAATATGCGATGGACATGCATGACGACGGCGAACGCGTCACGAGCCATGACGGCCTCGTCGCCTGGCTGCCGTTCATCCTCATCTTCCTGTTCCTGCTCGTCACGTCAAAGCTCATCCCCGCCATCCACGATCCGCTGACGGCCATCCAAACGTCCGTGCTCATCTACGACGGGCCGGGCGGCGCGCCGTACACGTTCGTCTGGGTCGCGACGCCGGGCGTGCTCATCTTCCTCGCGAGCTTCCTCGGCGGCCATGTGCAGGGCGCGTCGATGCCGATGATGCTGAAGACGCTCAAAGAGACCGTCATCGGCTTGCGCTTCACCATCGTCACGATCATCACCGTCATCGCGACAGCGAAAGTCATGGGCTACGCCGGCATGACGCACGAGATTGCAGAAACGGCCGTCGCCGCGACCGGCACGGCCTACCCTGCCGTCGCCGCGTTCATCGGCTCGATCGGCACGTTCATCACGGGCTCGGCCACGTCGTCGTGCGTGCTGTTCGGCAAGCTCCAGACGGACTCCGCGCTCGCCATCGGCGCGAGCCCGGCCGTGCAGGCCTGGGTCGCCGCCGCGAACGCGACAGGCGCGTGCGCCGGCAAGATGATCTCGCCGCAGAGCATCGCCATCGCCGTCGGCGCCATCGGCGTCACCGGCGTCGACAGCAAGCTCCTGCACTTCGCCATCAAGGTGTATGTGCCGTTCATCATTCTCATGGGCTTGATCGTCTATTTCGGTCAGGCATTCGTCGGATGAAACACAAACAGCACCTTCCGCAGGCGTCTGCGAAGGTGCTGTTTTTCTGAAAAAGAAAGAAGGCCATTTTTCATGGTTCTCGAAATCATCCTGTTCCTCGTGCTCGGCATCGGCGTCGGCACGTTCGGCACGCTCGTCGGCATCGGCGGCGGCCTCATCTGCGTGCCGATCTTCATCCTCTGCATGAGCGAGGGCGGCATCTATCCGTATTTCCACACCGCCGCGCAGATCACCGGCACGTCGCTCGTCGTCGTCATGGCGAACGCCGTCTCCGGCACGGCTGCCTACATCAAGCAGAAGCGCGTCTTTTTCAAAGCCGCCGTGCCGTTCGCGCTCGCGACGTTGCCGGGCGCGATCATCGGCTCGTACATCGTCGACGGCTTTTCGGGCACGCAGCTCGACCTTTACTTCGGCCTGTTCCTGCTGCTCATGGCGAGCCTCATGGGCTGGAACGCGACGCACAAGCATCACTCCGACATCGCCGACATCGGCCCGGATTTCCAGTTCCCGATGGGTCTCGGTATCGCGTCGAGCTTCATCGTCGGCTTCATCTCGTCCATCTTCGGCATCGGCGGCGGCGTCGTGCACGTGCCGCTCATGATCTACCTGCTCGGCTTCCCCGTGCATGTCGCGACGGCCACGTCGCATTTCGTCCTCGCCTGCTCGTCCATCTTCGGCGTCATCAGCCATTTCCTCTTGGATCACATCGTCTGGATCCCGGCCGTCTGCATCTCCATCGGCGCCGCCATCGGCGCGCAGATCGGCGCGAAGATCTCGCAGAAGACGAAATCGAAAGTCATCCTGCTCCTGCTCTCCTGCGCCATGTTCGCGCTGGGGCTGCGGCTCATCTTCCTCGGGAGCACGACGCACTAAGTACTCGCACCCGCGGAAGATTGGCCTTACAAATTGCAATGCCGTACAGGGGACTCCCCCTGCCCTTCGGGCCCTCCCCCCTCTGAGAGGGGGGCTGGAGGTGTGGGGATTCGTTCAGGATGGACGACCGTCTCGCGGATGAAATCCTCCAGATACTCGGGGAAAATCCCTTCGCGCGTGCAAAGTGTTTTGAGCGCCGCGATATTTTCCGCTCGATCTACATCGTACTCGATGCGATGCAAGAGGCGCGCAAGCTGTTTGCGCGTCTCTTTTTTGTACAGCGATTTCAGGTTCGCGACGGCGGCCGTCGAACGAGCGGCCTGCACGAGCCAGACGGCCGTCGCGAGGTCGCGACTCGTGTCGTCAAAGCCCATGGCTGCAAATGCCGCGCCGCTCGCGGGGTCGTCCTGCTCGCCGGGCGCGAAAGCGATTTCCTTGTAGAGCGTGTCGTTCAGCAGGCGCACGACTTCCGCTTTCGCGTAAAGATGGCGCTCACGCTCGGGGAACTCGCCGCGCATGAGGAGCTCCAGCACACCGTGGTAGCGGATGTTGCGGAAGGCGGTGACGAGCGTACCGACGTCTGTCAGCTGACGTCCGAGCGCGAGCAGCAGGTCGTACGGATCGAGCGCATACGTCAGTACGGGCTCGGCGACAATGAGGTCGAACGCCCCTGCATCGAACGGCAGCGGCTGCGTGCGGTAGTCGAGGAGCGCCCATGTGACGTCGAGCGCTTTCAGTTCCTGCGCCTCGGTGACAGCGTCGTACTCCGTGACCGCCGTGATGTTTGCGTTGGGAAGTTTCGACCGGATCTCCGGCAACAGGCGCGACGTCTCTATGACGAGCACGCGCAACGGTGCGGGGCCGGAGGGGAGGAGGTCAAGAACAGAATGTGTAATTTTTTGCATCTAAAATAAGGCCTTCTTATCAATCAAACTCTGGCTCCCTCCCCGAGGGAGCTGTCAGCGAAGCTGACTGAAGGTGTGTTTCCATGTTGCTCCTGACAATATGTGCAATCGTTGCTAAGTACAGCACGCCCGATGAAAATACATCAGTTGTTCATTCGTACACCCGCACACACCCACCACCGCTAACGCGGTCCCCCTCCCTCGGTGAGGGAGGCTGGAGTTTGCAAAGCTTTTCTCCAAAACCCGATATAACGTTTTCTGTCACACAACGCTGATTTTGGCAAGCAGTTCCAGACCTTTTCTTTGAGTGTAGTCAATTTATCCGAGCAGCTGGCAAGATTTACTGCTTTTTTGATGTATGCTTCTTCGCTTCCGGCAATGAGCTCAGGGAGGCCGGCGGCCGTGAGGATGGACGCGCCGACACAGCGACTGTGGCTGTCGCCGCGCATCGTGAGGACGGGGACGCCGAGGTAGAGCGCCGTCGCCGTCATCGCGCCGCCGGGATACGGCTGCGTGTCGAGCACGAGATCCATGCCTGCGAAGCCGGCGAGGTAGTCGTTGCTGCCCATGTCAATGCGGACGCGCCCGCGCGAGAAGCCGAGCGCGTCGCATCGTCCGCGCAAAGCCGCAACGCGTTCGGGGCTGCGCATCGTGTCGCGCAGATGGAGCTCGGCCTGCGGCACGCGGTCGAGGATCGTCTTCCACGCGCGGAGGACGTTGTCGTTGAGTTTGAGGAAATTTTGGAAAGCGGCGAGACGGACAGGGGCGTGCGTGCGCGGACGAAACGTCCGTGCCGCCCGCATCTCCGCGCTCGGCGTGAAGCACCAGGCGTGCGGGAGACGGAGCGGGCGCTCCGTCAGCAGGTGCTCGTGGCCGGCGGGCATCATGACGGTATCCGTCAGGAGCTCGTCGACCGCCAGCAGCCCCGTCGTATCGAACCAGCCGACGGCCTCGATGATGCGCTTTGCCGGATGGTTCGCCAAGAGCATCAGCGTCATGCCGCCATCCGTATGGCCGCCGAGGTCGACGAGCACGTCGAGGTCGTCGGCGATGATTGCCGCTTCTGCTTGCGCAAGGTCGGTGGGTGGCAGGACACGATAGTGCGCCACGGTCGCTTTCACCTGCGTTGTGAAGCCGTCCGCTTCATCCGACAGGCTGTAGGCGAACGTCTCGAACGACGTACGCGGCAGAGCGAGCAACGCCTCATAGAACCGCGCCGCCGAGCTCTCGCAGAAGTGCGGCGCGAGGAAGCCGACGCGGAGCGGGATGTGCGGCGCACCTCCCTGCTCACCAAATGATCCGTGCGGATACAGCTTCCCGTACACGCGATGCTGCTCCGCCATCACCTCCGGCGCGATGCCCGGCAGATAGTGCAGCGCAAAGAGATACGACGAATAGTGCTCGCGCTGGCTGCGGAGATAGGTGTCATTCGCTGCCGCTTCGTAATAGGCGCGTGCGCAACCTTCGATATCGAGCGTCATACGGCAGGCCGCGCCAATATTTTCAAATGTACGCCAAAGCTCTTCATTTTTGTTCTTCGACTGCACGTCTTGTGAATGACTCATGTACTACCTCCGCCACACCCACCACCGCTAACGCGGTCCCCCTCCCTCGGTGAGGGAGGCTGAAGTTTGCAGGATTATTTTCTTCTCAGCGTGAAATACGCAATCTCCGGCGGGCAGCCGATGCGATAGGGGAACCAGCTGCCGTTGCCGCTGTGGACGTAGCCGAGCGTGTTTTTCACGTGCACGAGGCCGCGGTTGTATTTGAAGACCGGCAGCAGTGGCACGCCGAAGCATCCGAACTGGCAGCCGTGCGTGTGGCCCGTCAGCACGAGCGCCGCGCCGCGCGCCGCGCCGTCATCGATGAACTCGGGATGATGCGCGAGGAGAATCGTAATGGCGTTTTGCGGCACGCCATTCCACGCGGCATCCGTGAATTCCTTCCGTGCCGCCGTGAACGCCTCATCGCCATGGACGCGCGGATAGTCGACGCCGACGAAGACAAGCGGACGCGCGCCGTCCTGCACGACGGCGGACGCATTGACGAGCTTGTGAATGCGCGTGGCACCCAGCGCAGCGTCAAGCGCCTCGAAGTTCCGGCGATGCTCGTGGTTACCGTAGATGAACCAGATGCCGAAGGGGAAACGGTCGACGTAGCTATCGACGAGCGCGATGGCCTCAGGATTCATCGCCTCATCGTCGAAAAGGTCGCCCGTGATGACGAGCACATCAGGCGCGCCCTGCGCCGTGCGCTCAAGGAGCGCGCGCAAATCGTCCAGCGAAAAGAACCAGCCAAGGTGCACGTCGCTGAGCTGTGCGATGCGCAGGCCGCGGAGTTCATCCGGCAGATCTTTCACGGGCACGAAGAGTTCGCGCACGACCGTCGCGTCTTTCTCATACAGCCCACCGTAGAGCCCGCCGAGGGCGGCGAGCGCCGGCACAGCGGCCGCATGGCGCAGCACGCGCCGGCGGCCGTGGTCAAACGGCACGTTGCCGCGCAGGCCGGAGAACCATTGCCACACGAAAAAGAGCCCCGTCAGCAGGGCAAAGAACACCTGCATGACGAGGCCCACGGAGGCGACGCGAAGAAGGAAAGCCGCGATGCTGTCCACGAGCGTAGAAGAAAAGACGAGCGGCCCGAGCACGAGGCCGAGCGCCGTCACAACGTCGAACGCGATGACGACGCCGCGCATGACGCGATAGCCCTGCTCATCGAACACATGCGGCAGCGCGAGCAGCGTGACGATCGTCACGAGCAACAGCAAAGCGAGAAGGATGATGAGAAACATAAAGATCCTCCCCTTGTCAAACTTATTTTTTCACGAGCCGCAGGCCGACGTGCGGGCGCGGCGCGGTCTCGCGGAGTTCTTCTTCGTAGCGCGCCTGCTCGCGCATGCGCTCGGCGCGTTCGCCGACGAGGCCGATGTTGATGAGGATGCCGATGGCGATCATCGTGAAAATCAGCGAGCTGCCACCGTAGCTGATGAACGGCAGCGGCACGCCGACGACGAAGAACGCGCCGCCGACCATGAGCATGTTGCAGATGCCCTGCCCGACGATCAGGATGACGATACCGAACGAAAGCAGCTGTCCATAGATGTCGCTCGCCTTGTTCGCGATGCGCACGCCGTAGACGGCGAGCGCCGTGTAGAGGAAGAACACGGCGAACGCGCCAAGGAAGCCGTTTTCCTGGCAGAAAATCGCGAACGCGAAGTCTGTGTGGCCCTCCGGCAGATACGCGTACTTGCTGAGCCCGACGCCGAGCCCCATGCCCGTGAGGCCGCCCGAGCCGACCGTCAGGATCGACTGCACCGTCTGGTAGCCGACGCCCTGCGCGTCCGACCACGGATCCCAGACCGTCAGCACGCGCTGGAGGCGGTACGGCTGGAGATGGATGAAGAGCGCGCCGAGCGCAGCAACAAAGCCGGCGAGACCGAAAATCTGGTATTTTTTCAGCGAAGCCACGAACACGAACAGGATGACCGGCACGCCTGCGACGACGGCCGCCGTGCCCATGTCCGGCTCGATGTAGACGAGCGCCGCAAGCATCAGGATGGCGAGATACTGCGGGTTGACAAGGCCGAGGATGCCGATTTCTTTGCCTCCGTGCTTGTTCTTCGCGAGCGAGGCCGCCGCGATCATGATCGTCACGATCTTCGCGCCCTCGGCCGGCTGCATCTGCATGAACGGCAGCGACAGCCAGCGCTTCGCGCCGTTGACCTCGACGCCGAACCCATAGACGTACGCGAGCGCGCCGAGCGTCAGGACGAACACGATCGGCATCCACTCGCGCCAGAAATGATAGTCGACGCGCGCGAACACGAGGCAGGCGACGGCGCCGACGACCGTCGCGATGAGATGGCGCTTCAAGAAGAAATACGGATCGTCAAAGCGCATCTCGGCCGTGACGAAGCTTGAGCTCATGACGTTGACTGTGCCGAGGATCAGCAGCATCGCCATGATGCCGAGCACGGCCTCCATGTCGTTCTGCCAAAAGCGTTTGCGCTGGAGCGGTGGCTTGCGCTCCGGCGCCGTTTCCTGCTCCACGTCCTCCGCCCCCTTCACGGGAAAACGACCTCGCAGCGGTTGATCTTCTCGCCAAAGCCAGAGAATTTCCGCTCATACTCCGTCATGATGTTTTCCGGGCGATCCTCTGCGTGCAAGTCAAACGACACGTCGCGCACGGCGAGCTGCGCCTCCTCGAACTGCTTCAGCGAAAAATCGAACAGTGGCCGGTTGTCCGTCTTGAAATGGAGCTCGCCGCCCGTTTTCAACAGCTTGCGATATTTTTCCAAAAATCCGACGTACGTCAAACGCCTCTTGTAATGGCGCTTCTTCGGCCACGGATCGCAGAAGTTGATGAAAAAGCGGTCGACTTCGCCCGGCGCGAAGATGCGCTCGATCTCGTTGATGTCGAACACGAGCAGCCGCACGTTCTTGAGCTCCATTGCCGCGACTTTTTTTGCCGCCGCATAGAGCACGTCCTGCTGCGCCTCGATGCCGATGAAGTTCACGGCAGGCGTACGCTCCGCCAGTTGCGAGATGAAATCGCCCTTGCCCGTGCCGAGCTCGACGTAGAGCGGCGCCTCACGGCCGAAGACCTCGGCCCAATGTCCCTGCTGTTCCTCGCTCGCGGGCGCGTCCTTCGGGAACACGAACGCATCAAAATCATGGATGGCCTGATCCACCCAGGGTTTTCTCCGTAAACGCACAAAAATCTCCTTATTTCTTTTCGAGATGATACTTCTTGAGATAACGATACAGCGTCACGCGGCTCACGTTCAAGAGATTCGCGAGGCGGCTCACGTTGCCGCCGGCCGCCTGCCACGCCTTCAGGAAGACGTCGCGGTCTTCCTTCCACTTATTGTCAGGCTTCACGTCGCCCATGAGGTTGATGCCCTCCGGTGCGATGAAGTCTTCCTTCGTGTTGAAGAACGCATATTCGAGCACGCTCTGCATCTGCTTGATGTTTCCGGGCCAGTCGTAGCCCTTCAGTACGTCGATCGTCGCATCCGGGAGTGACTTCCGCGGCATCTGGTGCTGCTCCGCGAGCTCGCTGATGATATGGCGCGCGAGCTCGGGGATATCTTCGCGGCGGCTGCGGAGCGACGGCACGCGGATGACGCTCTTCGAGATAATCTCATAGAATGCCTTCGAAAACAGGCCGCGCTCCGTCAGGCGCTTCAAATCGCTGTCGCAGGCCGCGATGATGCGCACGTCGATCGTGCGCTCGACGCCTTTTTCGCCGAGGCGGTGCATCGTCCCTTTGCGGAGCGCCTCCGCGAGCTCGTCCGCGATCGGCTTCGGCATTTTCTCGATCTCGTCGAGGAACAGCGTGCCGCCCGATGCGAGCTCGAGGCGTCCCTGATGGCTAACGTCCGAGCCCTGCACGATGCCAAAGAGCTCCTGCTCGAGAAGCTCCGGCGTCGCGTCGCCGCAACGGAGCGCGATGAGCGGGCCCGCCGCGCGGCCGCTCGCCTGATGGATGCCGTGCGCCATGCGCTGCTTGCCCGTGCCGGCCTCGCCCTGGATGAGGACATGGTGCTTGTTGCGCGCAACGCGGGCAGCCTTTTCGCGCACGCTCGCGAATGCGTCGCCGCTGCCGACCATGGAGTTCAGGCTGTACTTCGCCGTGTAGCCCGCCGCATGCGCGACGAGCGTGCGGAGATCTTCGATCGGCATCGAGACGACGACGACGGACTTCACATTCTGTTCCTCGTCGCGCTCGAGCGGCACGACCGTCGTGATGTCCTCGTACGTCTTCACGGGCGTGATCCACGTGACTTCCTGATTGTATGACGGGATGCCGCGGAAACCTTTCGAAATCGGCGTGTGCTGGTAGTTCATGATCACGTCGTTGAGGTTCAGCCGCTTGCCCGTCTCGTGCTCCTGCTTCGCGCCGATGCGCGTCAGACGTTCCTTGCCAAGACGGTTCGTGTACGCGACCTCGCCGCCCGGGAGTACATGATACACGGCGAAATTCGTCGCGTCAAGGATGGCTTCCTCCGCCTTGCGGTGCACGGCCTCCGAGAGATGCGCCTCGAGCGCCGACTTCATCGTGAGCAGGAGCGCGATGACTGCGTCCTGCGGCAGCTGCATCTGCTCCATCGACACGAGCGTGATGATATACTCGCACGCGCCGCCGATCTTCACGGGCGCGGAGCACGCGTCGCCAAGCTGGCATTCGCCGACCCACATCTCCGGGCCGAACATCCAGAACGGCGTCTGATGCTCGTACGCGACGCTGATGCTCGATGTGCCGACCTCTTCGATGCCGACGCGCACGCCCTCGATCTCGCCCGGCGTCATCTGATAGAACGGCAGGCTGTAGCTCTTCAGCACGACGCAGTCCGCGTCGATGAGGAGGAGCGAGAGATTGTACTCCTGGAAAAACTCGCGGATGCCGTCGCTCAGGCGCGCGAGGTAATCGATCGCGTTCTTGTGCTTCGCTTGCAGCGCGCGGAACGCCTCCGGCGCGAGACGGTGCGACGTATCCATTTTCTCCGTGCCGACGCCGAGCTCGCGACTCTTGCGCCACGACTCCGCCACCCACGGATGCACGTTCGGATCGAGCACGCCCTCCTGCACGAATTTCTTGTAGTAGTTCTCCAATTTTTCCCGGCTGCGATGTTCCCGGATCATCCAATCTTCCCCTTTCGATCAACCATTGTCCAAATCCCTATGAAACAAGGCCTTGACCCCCGCCCCATTTCATCTTCTTCTATCGTGTTCGGTTGTATCATTGTAACGTTTGTATTCTTCATTTTATCAAGCGACTCCTGCAACTGCAACTCCTTTTCCGAAAAAAGTTTACACTTCGCGTGTAAATTTTCGTCCGAGCGCCCCGCACGCAAGCGAACTATGCTATAATGGTAGCGATTTATTTTTTCGAAGGAAGAGGTGCCTCATGGCAAAACAATATCGCAAACTGCAAAAAAATCTCTACAAGAAGCCCGAGCAGAAGAAGCCGATGGAAAAAATCGGCAAAGACTACGTCCTCATGGCCGTCACCGTCTTCACCCTGCTCATCACCGTCGCCGGCTGGACGAGCCTCGACACGCTCAGCCGCGTCATGTACACGCTGCTCTCCGTCTCGCTCATGCTCACGTACGCAAAGCGCCACGCCCAGCTCGACGACCAGAAACAGACGATTGTCGAACGCGCCAGCCTCGCCACCATGGGTCTCGCCGTCATCTTGTTCTTCGTGTCGCTATACTTCCACTTCACGGCATAAATTTTTCGCAAACAAACACGCCGCTGCGCATCACATCGCGCAACGGCGTGTTTTCAAAAACGGCAACATCATCCCCATCGAAGTCAAATCGTAAGTGCCTAATAACATGACGTACCCAAACGCAGAAAAATCCCCATCGACACCTAAACGGCGTATCGATGGGGATGGGATTCACGCTTTGCAGTTGTCTTGTGCCCCATTGCTCCACGGCATCCAGCCTTCGAGCATTTC
>NZ_JALFCU010000003.1 GCF_022771645.1 Selenomonas sp. | reverse complement strand
AATCTTTTTGTACGTGTTATTTTTTTGAAACATTGGGAAAGGGTGCCGTCACATGATGCTCGCAACAGCGCTGCGCAAATCGATCCTCCAAGCCGCGATCGCGGGCCAGCTGACAGAGCAGCGCAAAGACGACGGCGACGCGCGCGACCTGCTCGCTGGGATCCGCAAAGAAAAAGCGCGCCTCGTGCGCGCGGGGAAACTCAAAAAGGAACGGGCGCTGCCGGAGATTCGCGAAGACGATGTGCCGTTCGAGGTGCCGGAGAATTGGTGCTGGGCGCGGCTGGGAGATGTCGCGCTGAAAATTCATTACGGTTTCACAGCATCGGCCAGCGTAACTGGAAACGCAAAGCTGCTCCGCATCACGGACATCCAAAACAATCACGTCTCATGGCAGGACGTTCCTCGCTGCACCGTTGCAGAACATGCACTCGTCGACTACCGTCTGCAAAACCGTGACATCGTCATCGCGCGAACCGGTGGCACAATCGGGAAAAGCTACATCGTGCGCGAACTCGATGACGTCGCGGTCTTCGCCTCCTATCTCATCCGTGTCATTCCGAGCGCACACATCAACGAATCATACCTCAAGCGATTCATGGAATCGCCGCTCTATTGGAAACAGCTCGAAGCGAAAAGTCAAGGCACAGGGCAGCCGAATGTCAACGGGAAAGCGTTGAGCAACTTGATGCTTCCTCTGCCGCCGCTCACTGAGCAGGAGCGCATCGTCCAGTTCTTGCAATCGCTCACGCCCGAACTTACAAAGCTCGAAGCCGACGAGCACGAGCTTGACGCGCTCACGTCCGCGTTCCCCGCGCGCATGAAGTCGTCGCTGCTGCTCGCGGCGATGCGTGGCGAGCTGACAGAGCGCGAGCCGGATGACGGCGATGCGCGGGACCTCTTGAAATCCATCGAGCGCGAGAAGCAGCGTCTCGTCAAAGAGAAAAAACTCAAGCGCGAAAAGCCACTGCCGCCCGTCGCGGAGGAGGACGTGCCGTTTGAGATTCCCGAGACGTGGTGCTGGTGCCGGCTTGGGGATGTTGCCATCTTCCAAAATGGTGATCGAGGAAAAAATTATCCAAAACGCACTGAATACACAACGCGCGGTATTCCATGGGTCAACGCTGGGCACATTACAGCTGACGGCTTTCTCTCCGAAACATCCATGAATTTTATCTCCATCGACAAATACCAAGAACTTCGCAATGGAAAATTTCAAAGAGGCGATCTTGTGTACTGCTTGCGCGGCACGCTCGGCAAAGTTGGTCGCATCGAACCATACAGCGAAGGCGCGGTTGCTTCTTCATTGATGATTATCCGCCCGATGGTTCCAAACGTTTACTTCCGCGAATATATCTTTCATTATTTAAAATCAGCACTTGCGCGGCGACAGCTTCTCCAATTTGACAACGGAAGCGCACAACCAAACCTTGCCGCAAAGGACGTGGCGAAATATCTCATCCCCCTCCCTCCCCTCGCCGAGCAGCGCCGCATTGTCGCGCGGCTGGAGGAGTTGCTGGGGGCGGTGGAAAATGGGTAACTCCTGCCTCCCTCTCCGAGGGAGGGGGACCGCGAAGCGGTGGTGGGTGTGGCGAAGGTAGGATGCAACTATATTCTTGCAGTGCAGTCGAAGGAATCGCTTAGGTCTTGCCTTCGCCAATACAATCGTACGAATAACTCACACCCCACCTCCGCCACACCCTCAGTCAGCTTCGCTGACAGCCCCCTCGGGGAGGGGGCCTGAGGTTGATTGGCTTCGGCTACTTCACTAACTTCATACCATCTCTCCCTGAGGGAGAGGCATCTGTAGATGTTACGCTCGCAACAGATGAAGCGGCTTCGTAATCGCAACTATTCCAAGCATGCCAAACACGCACGGCGGCGGCCTGCTCACTCTCTGCGCGGCGCAATCTGTCTCTGGGGCGGTGGTGGGCTCACATGCCTACGGGCGGGCTTAGATGGCGGGCGCGCATGCCCTTCGGGCGCTTGGGGCGGTGGTGGCGCACATGCCCTCGGGCAGGCGCGGATTTATTTTTTCGAAAGGTGGTGCATGGCGATGTATGATGGCAGTGCTCCTCATACAGAGGAGGATGTGAAGCATCTCTACATCACGCCAGCGATTGAGCGCGGGTGGCCGGCCGCGCATATCCGCATGGAGGCGCGGATCACGGACGGGCGGTTCAATCTGCGCGGGAATCTCGTGGCGCGGGAGCGGCCGAAGAAGGCGGATTATCTGCTGTGCCCGGGCGGGCGCGCGCCGATCGCGGTCGTCGAGGCGAAGGATGCGTCGCATGGTGTTTCGTACGGCCTCCAGCAGGCGAAAGAATACGCGCGGATGATGGATCTGCGCTTTGCCTATAGCTCGAACGGGCACGGGTTTGCGGAGTATGATTTTTTCACGGGGGTCGAGCGGACGCTCGGGATGGACGAGTTCCCGAGCGAGGAGGCGCTCGTCGCGCGGTTCGCGGACGAGGGGGCGTTTTCGCCTGCGGAGCTCGCGGTGCGGGAGACGCCCGCGTACACGTCGGCGGAGACGAACACGCCGCGCTACTATCAGCAGGTGGCGATCGACCGCGTGGTGACGGCGGTCGCGCGCGGGCAGCAGCGGCTGCTGCTCGTCATGGCGACGGGCACGGGCAAGACGTTCACGGCGTTCCAGATCGTCTGGCGGCTGCGGCAGGCCGGCCTCGCGCGGAAAATCCTCTACCTCGCGGATCGCAATATCCTTGTCGACCAGTCGATCGATCAGGATTTCCGCCCGCTCGCGAACGTGATCCACAAGGTGAATTTTGCAAAGGATGACCGGACGAAGCTCACGAGCTACGATGTGTTCTTTTCGCTGTATCAGCAGATGGTCGGCGACGCGGGCGAGGAGCATTTCCGCGCGCTGTTCGATCCTGCGTTTTTCGACCTCGTCATCGTTGACGAGTGCCATCGCGGCTCGGCGAAGGAGGACAGCCGTTGGCGGCGCGTGCTCGATTATTTCGCTGGCGCAGTGCATCTCGGCATGACGGCAACGCCGAAGGAGACGAAAGAGGTCTCGAACATCGATTATTTTGGCGAACCGGTCTACACGTACAGCCTGCGGCAGGGCATCGAGGACGGCTTTCTCGCGCCGTTCCGCGTCGTGAATGTGCATCTCAATATCAGCGACGGCTGGCGGCCGACGAAAGGACAGCGTGATTTTTTCGGTGACGTGATTCCCGACCGCATCTACAACAACACGGACTACGACTACACGATCGTGCTCGCGGACCGCATCCGCGCGGTCGCGCATGAGATCACGGCGTTCCTGAAGCGCTCGGGCGACCGGCTGCAAAAAACGATCGTGTTCTGCGCGGACGAGGACGCGGCGGAGCGCATGCGGCAGGCGCTCGTGCAGGAAAATGCGGACATGATGCGGGAGCACCCGGACTACGTCGTGCGCATCACGGGCAGCGATGCGTATGGCAAGAGCAAGCTCGCGTATTTCATCGCGGTCTCGACGGTCGAGCCGACGATCGCGACGACGTCGGACCTGCTGTCGACGGGCGTCGATGCGAAGACGACGAAGGTACTCGCGCTGGACAAGCACATCGTGTCGATGACGCAGTTCAAGCAGATCGTCGGGCGCGGCACGCGCGTGCGCGAGGACGTGGGCAAGACGCATTTCACGATCCTCGATTTCCGCGGGGTCACGCGGCTGTTCGCCGACCCGGACTGGGACGGCCCGCCGCTGCAAGACCCGGCGTACACGGGCAGCGGCACGACGGACGATGACGGCGGCGCGCCTGGGACGGGCGACGGCGATGGGCATGGAGACGGCCCGCGCGGCAGCGGGAACAGCGCCGTCCACGAGCCAGCGCCGAAGCCGTACGTCGACGCGCATGGCTGCCCCGTGCGCATCACGCACAAGACGGTCGCCATCTATGACATGGACGGCAAGCTGCTGCGGCAGGAGAACATCATCGACTACACGCGCGAGAATGTACGCGGCAACTACGGCGACCTCGCGGCGTTCATCCGCACATGGACGGCGAGCGCAAAGAAGCGCGCCATCGCCGACGCGCTCCGGACGCACGGCATCGACCTCGACGCGCTGAAGCGCGACATGGGCATGGCGGATGTCGACGATTTTGACTTCCTCTGCCATGTCGCGTACGACCAGCGGCCGCTGACGCGCCGCGAGCGCGCAGAGGGCGTCAAGAAGACGGATTTCCTCCACCGCTACAGCGGCGCGGCGCGCGATGTGCTGGGGGTGCTCCTCGATGCGTACCAGAATCTCGGCATCAAGGAGATCGAGAATCCCGCTGTGTTCCGGCTCGCGGACTTCCATCGCTTTGGCACGCTCGCGAAAATCGCAAAACTGTTCGGCGGCAAGGCGGCGTTCCAGTCGGCGCTGCACGCGCTCGAACAGGAACTTTACAAGATTGGATAAGGTACTATGACAAATCTCTCCAGCCTCATCAAGAGCCTGCGCGACATCATGCGGAGCGACGCGGGCATCAACGGCGATGCGCAGCGCATCGAGCAGATCATCTGGATTCTGTTCCTCAAAGTCTACGCGGCGAAGGAAGAGACGTGGGACCTCGAGGAGGACGGCTACACGTCCATCCTGCCGCCCGCGTGCCGCTGGGATGCGTGGGCGCATGACGACGGCACCGGCACGGCGATGACGGGCGACGAGCTGCTCGCGTTCGTGAATGGCACGCTGTTCCCGACGCTGCGCAGTCTCCCCGTGACAAAGGACACGCCAATCCGCCAGGCCATCGTCCAGGCGGTCTTTGCCGAGGCGAACCAGTACATGAAAGACGGCGTGCTGCTGCGGCAGATCGTGAATGTCATCGACGGCATCGACCTCGAGGACTATACGGAAATCCACGCGCTCGGCGATATTTATGAAAGCATCCTGCGCGAGCTGCAGAGCGCGGGCAGCGCGGGCGAGTTCTATACGCCGCGCGCGGTCACGGATTTCATGGCCGAGCATATCGAGCCCCATGTCGGCGAGCGCGTCGCGGACTTCGCCTGCGGCACGGGTGGCTTCCTCGTGAGCTGGCTGAAACAGCTCGCTGCGCAGGAGCAGACAGCGGCGACGGTCGAGGCCATCGGGCGCTCGACGTACGGCATCGAGAAGAAGCAGTTCCCGTATATGCTCGCGATCACGAACATGCTGCTGCACGGCATCGACGCGCCGCACATCGTCCACGCGAACGCGCTGACAAAGCATGTGCTCGACTACACGGATGCGGATGCCTTCGACAAAATTCTCATGAATCCGCCGTATGGCGGGCATGAGAAAGCGGACGTGCAACGTTATTTCCCTGACGATTTGCGTGGCTCGGAGACGGCCGACCTCTTCCTCGTGCTCATCCTCTACCGCCTGCGGCAGGGCGGGCGCGCCGCTGTTGTGTTGCCGGACGGGTTTCTTTTCGGCAACGACAATACGAAGGTCAACATCAAGAAAAAGCTCCTCACGGAGTGCAACCTGCACACGGTCATCCGCCTGCCCGCGAGCGTCTTCGCGCCGTACACGAGCATCACGACGAACCTCTTGTTCTTCGACAAGACAGGGCCGACGCGGGAGACGTGGTTCTACCGTCTCGACATGCCGGACGGCTACAAGCATTTCAGCAAGACGAAACCGATGCAGCGCGCGCACTTCGCGCCGTGCGACGCATGGTGGACGCATCGCGAGGTGCTCCCCGATGCGGACGTCCCCGGCGCATACAAAGCGAATGTCTACACACGCGGACAGATTGAGTCCGGCGGCTGGAATCTCGACCTCTGCGGCTATCCGACGGTCGAAGAGGACATCCTGTCGCCCGCCGAGACGATCCGCGCGTTCCACGAGCGGCGCGACGCGCTGAACGCGAAGATCGACGCGCGGCTGCAAAACATCGAAGCGCTCCTCGGTGCGACGGAAAAATAGTTGCTATTTTCCGCGAGATATGTAATGATAGAAAGCGTGTCTTTTGATTTTTTGACGGATCCGGAAAGGACGATTTTGATATGGCAGGAAGAGAGCCCATCCAGCACCAGTGCAGCTTCTGCAAGCGCGTCATCGACGTGCGCGACCAGTACGACATGCCGATCTACGACCCGAACACGGGGTTCGCGATCTGCAACAGCTGCATCCGCGAGATCAACCATTTTCTCGACGAGCACGACCGTGCCACGGAGCACGAGGAGCGCCACGTCTTCGCCGACCAGCTCGGCGACCTCCTGAAAAAGAACAAGCCGCACACGATCAAGGCGTATCTCGATGAGTACATCATCAACCAGGACCACGCGAAGAAGATCCTCTCTGTCGCGGTCTACAACCACTACAAGCGCATGAAGTACGGCTACGAGCACGAGGACGGATCGGAAATCGAGAAGTCGAACGTCATCATGCTCGGTCCCTCGGGCTGCGGCAAGACGGCGCTCCTCTCGCACCTCTCGAAGCTCCTCGACATCCCGTTCGCTGTGACGGACGCGTCGAGCCTCACGGAGGCCGGCTTCGTCGGCGCGGACGTCGAGGTCGCCGTGCGCAACCTGTACTACGCGGCCGGCCAGGACGTCGAGAAGGCCGAGCACGGCATCATCTACCTCGACGAGTTCGACAAGATTGCCAGGAAGTCGGGCGCGAACAACTCCATCACGGCGGATCCTGGCCACGAGGGCGTGCAGCAAGCGCTCCTCAAAATGCTTGAGGGCAGCTGCGTCGAGTTCACACAGCGCGGCCAGCGCAAGCACCCGGAGGCGCCGACGATCAAGGTCGACACGAAGAACATCCTGTTCATCGTCGGCGGCGCGTTCGTCGGCATCGACAAGGTCATCGAAAAGCGCATCTCGAAAACGAGCACCATCGGCTTCGGCGCGGAGGTGCAAGGGAAAGACGAGCAGCCGAACTTTGACGAGCTCATCCACCAGGTACGCCCGGAGGACCTCATGGAGTACGGCATCATCCCCGAGATCATCGGCCGCCTGCCCGTCATCTGCACGCTCGAGACGCTCGACGAGGACGCACTCTTGCGCATCCTGACGGAGCCGAAGAACGCGCCCGTCAAGCAATATGAAAAACTGCTCGCAATGGATAACGTCACGCTCGAATTCGAAGAGGAGGCGCTCCGCGCCGTCGCGCAGAAAGCCATCGAGCGCAAGACCGGCGCGCGCAGCCTCAAAGGCATCATCGAGGACGTCATGCTCGACATCATGTACGACATCCCGCAGTCCGAAGAGAAACGCAAGGTCATCATCACGAAAGCCTGCATCGAAGACGGCGCGAAACCGCGCGTCGAAGCGATCGCATGAAAACAAACCGCCTCCTGCGAACATGGCAGGAGGCGGTTTTGCTGTCTCACATTCACTTCATCTCGACGCTGTCGGCGAAATATTTGCCGTAGAGCATCGCGCGCAGGGCGCGGTCGGCGTCGTGCGCATCTTCGAGCGGGTTCGTGCCCGTGCCGAGCGCGGCGACGGCGGCTTCGTAGCGGCGGACGTCGGCGCGCGCCGTCTGCATGAGCTCCGCCGCCCAGGCGGCGAGGCGCTCGCGCATCGTACGACGTGGCGCTGCGTTCGTGAGTTCCATCGTGTTCATCGCGTTCATCGAGAGTGCTGCTTGCATCGTCGTTTTCATTTTTGGTTCCTCCTGTATGTTTCCATCCTGCGCCCCATCGCTGTTCGATGCGAGCGCTTTGTTTTCTCTTTCTGATGGTATGATAGCGCATCACGGCGCGAAAGAAAAATACTGCTTCACAATATATTCATTGTCTGAGACTATACATTTTGCGATATATCGTTTATACTGGAAGCAAAAAGGAGGGCACGCGCATGACGATCCAGCAGATGATGTATTACGAGGCGGTCGCGCGCCATCAGAGCATCACGCGCGCGGCGGCGGAGCTCCACATCGCGCAGCCGACGCTGAGCCTCGCGATGCAGACGCTCGAGAGCGAGACGGGGCTCAATCTGTTCCGCCACGTCGGGCGGAACATCGAACTGACGGCGGACGGGCAGGCGCTCTTCGCCGAAGTCGCGCACATGCTCAAGGATGTCGCGCGCTTCGACAGCCACGTCGCCGAGCTCGCGCGGCGGCACCAAAATTTGCGCGTCGCCGTGCCGATGCTCGTCGGTACGCTGATCCTGCCGCTGCTGCTCGGCACGTTCCGCGCGGAGCACCCGGAGATCCGCCTCGAGATCTCCGAGACAACGGGCGTCGAAGCGCTTGACCTCATCGAGCGCGAGGAAGCCGATGTCGCTGTCGTGCATGACAGCGCGCATCGGCACGGCCTCACGGCGCGGCGGCTGCCGGACTGGCCGTTCTGCCTGTGCGTGCGGCGCGATCATCCGCTCGCTGCGCGCACACGCGTCTCATTCGCCGAAGCCATGGCCGAGCCGCTCGTGCTGCTCGACGACGGCTACCTCGTCACACGTCTCATCGAAGACCGCTGCGCGCGCGAGCATCTCGCGCCGCGCATCCTCCACTACACGCCGCACCTCTCGACGATCTGGAACCTCGTGACGCGCGGCCTCGCCTGCGGCATCGTCACGAGCGGCGGCACGCTCCCCGAGAGCGCCCTTGTCGCCATCCCCATCGACGGCCTCATGCAGCACCCGGCCATCTTCACGAAGACCGGCCGCCAGGTCACGCAAGACCAGCGGACGCTCATCACATTTTTGAAACGCACATTCCCCGCCGCGCCCATTGCGAAAATGGCGCAATCCAACTAAAATAGAGATAAAGCATCGCCGAAAGGAGGCGCACACCTATGAAGCACAAACTCCGTACCCTCATGACGCCGTTCGAGTCGTTCCTCACGTGGGAGGCCGGGAGCGGGGTCATCCTGCTCGCGAGCGCGATCCTCGCGCTCGTGATCGCGAACTCGCCGGCAGGGCCAGCGTACGAGCATCTGCTCCACACGATGCTCGGCATCGGCACGGGCGATTTCCGTTTGGAAATGAGCCTCGCGCATTGGGTCAATGACGGGCTCATGACCGTGTTCTTTTTCGTCATTGGCCTGGAGATCAAGCGCGAGTTTTTGTATGGCGAGCTGCGCACGAAGTCGGCGATGGTGCTGCCGGTCTGCGCCGCGCTCGGCGGCATGCTCATGCCTGCGCTCCTCTACTCGCTCGTGAATCTCGGCGCGCCGACCGCCGGCGGCTGGGGCATCCCGATGGCGACGGACATCGCGTTCGCGCTCGGCATCATGACGCTCGCGGCCGGCCACGCGCCCGTCGGCCTTGTCGTGTTCCTGACGGCGCTCGCCATCGTCGACGACCTCGGCGCGATCGTCGTCATCGCGCTCTTCTACAGCAGCGACGTCTCGCTCGTCGCGCTCGGCGCAGGACTCGCGTTCCTCGCAGGCGCGTTCGTGCTGAACCGATTCCGCGTGCACGCCTTGCCCGCGTATCTCGCGCTCGGCCTCGGCGCGTGGCTCGCGTTCCTCGCGTCCGGCATCCATCCGACGATCGCGGGCGTGCTCCTCGGCACGGCCATCCCCGCGACGGCCGCGCTCGACGACGACGTGCTGCACGACGCGGCGCATCCGAAAAAAGGCCACCACGGCTCGCTCCTCCACAAGCTCGAGCACGCGCTCGAGCCGTGGTCGGCGTACGTCATCATGCCGATCTTTGCCCTCGCGAACGCCGGCGTGAACGTCGCGGGCGCGAGCCTCGACATCACGTCGCCGCTCTTCCTCGGCATCGCGGCCGGCCTCATCATCGGCAAGCCGCTCGGCATCTACGGCAGCGTGCGCATGCTGACGAAATGGACGGGCGCCCCGCTTCCAGGCAGCGCGAAGCCCATGGAAGCCCTCTCCGCCGGCACGCTCGGCGGCATCGGCTTCACCATGAGCATCTTCATCGCCACGCTCGCCTTCCCCGACGAAAGCACCCTCGCTGCCGCCAAACTCAGCATTTTGATTTCGTCCGTCATCGCCGGCGTGCTCGGTGCCGCCATGTTCCAACTCACCAAAAACAATACGCGAATAAAAACCTGACTTCGGGAGCGGCGGGGGCTTTCACTGAAAATTTTTACACCCGCAGGGCGTACTTTTTTCAGGGGAAGCCCCCGCCGCTCCAGCAAGCAAGCAGTAACTTCGCGAGCCCATTCAGGAGGTTTTTCAAAATGTCCGAACCCCACATCCGCCTCGCCCTCCCGCAGGACGCACGGCAGCTCCGGGAAATCTATGCGCCGTATGTCGAACGCACGGCGATCTCTTTTGAGACCGTCCCTCCGACGGCGACGGCGATGCTGCGGCGGCGCGACGAAATCGTGAAGCGCTATCCGTACCTCGTCGCCGAGCAGGACGGCGCGCTCCTCGGCTACGCCTACGCGCATCCGTTCGTCGGCCGCGCTGCGTACGACTGGTCGGCGGAGGTCACGATCTACCTGCGCATGGACGCGCGCCACAAAGGCATCGGCGGCCGCCTCTACCGCACGCTCGAAGACATCGCGCGGGCGCAGGGCATCTTGAACCTCAACGCCTGCATCGGCGTGCCGAAAGGCGCAGACGACGAGTACCTCACGCATAACAGCGTCGATTTCCACGCGCACATGGGCTATGCGCCCGTCGGCACGTTCCACGACAGCGGCTACAAGTTCGGCCGCTGGTACGACATGGTCTGGATGGAAAAGATGCTCGGCGAGCACAAAACGCCTGCCGCGCCCATTCGTCCCTTCCCCGAAATCCGCAAGGACTTCGGTCTTTGAAAATCGCTTGCAATCCCCCTATGTCCGTGCTAGAATGACAGCAGAAAGGCACAGGGGAAGCGTTTTCTTTCCAACGAAACACAGAATTGAGCATACGGATGCGAAGCTGCGGCGCTCCCACGGGAGCGCCGCTTTCTTTGTGCAGGGGGTTGTATCGGGAAGGGAGTCTAGGGCGCAGACGGCCAGCTCGCCGGCCTCCTGCTCGCGACGCTACCGCTCGACTCCATCGCCGCCGAGTCCGACCAAGTGCAATTTTTCGACACGGGCTACACGTACATCACGGACACGGACGGCATGGTCATCGGCTACAACAAAGTGCCGGACCTCGTCGGCGTCATGAACATCTCGCAGCCGACGATCCCGCAGTTCAATGATGAGCCGATCGATCCGGCCCTCAACAAGCTCTTCGCCGATGCGATGAGCGCGAACGCACAGGCCTCCGGCACGTGGAAAATGCCGGACGGCACGTCGTTCTTCTCCGTCGCGACGCCGTTCGACGTCGAAGGCACGCAGTGGTGCGTCATCTCGGCCGCGCCGACGAGATCGGCCAGCTCGCGAACGGCTTCAAGGAGATGCGCCAGCAGCTCCACAGCCTGCTCGCAAACGTCCAAGACCAAGCGCAGCAGGTCGCGGCCGCGAGCGAAGAGCTCACGGCGAGCTCCGAACAGAGCGCGCAGGCCTCGAACCAAGTCGCCGAATCCATCACGAACATCGCCGGCGGCGTCGAGGACCAAGCGACCGCCTCGCAGAACATCCAGGAAAGCGCTGCAGGCGTCACGCAGCAGTCGAAAGACGTCGGCGCACAGACGGCGCACATCGTCGCCTCGGCGCAAGGCGTCAAGGACCAGGTGACGTCGGGCCGCAGCTCCATCAACGAAGCCGTCGAACAGATGCAGAACATCACGAAGAGCACGGAAAGCATCCAGGCCTCCATCGGCAAGCTCAGCGAGAGCGGCAAGAAGATTTCGCAGATGGTCGCGAACAACCACACCGACATGGAAGCGACCGTCACGGCCTGCAACGAAGGCGCCGAGTCCATCCGCGCCGGCATCCAGACCGTCCACGACGCCGATGACGTCTTCGAAAAAATGGTCACGACCATCGACGAGCTCGTCGTCGGCATCAACGCCGTCGCTGACGCCATCCGCCAGATGGAAACGCAGAACGAATCCATGCTGACAGCCAGCCAGAACATCAGCGCCACCGGCCGCAAGAACTCCGACGAAGCCCAGTCCGTCTCCGCCGCGACGGAGGAGCAGACCGCCTCCATGCACGAGATTGCCACCGCGAGCGGCAGCCTCGCGAAACTCGCCGCGAACCTGCAAGCGGAAATCGAGAAGTTCCGGCTGTAATGCACGAAAAAAATCCTCGGGGACACCATGATGCATGTCCACGAGGATTTTTTTACGTTGCAATGATTTTTACGCCGTGACTGCTGCGCCTGCCGCATCGCGCCGGCCGTGCAATTTCAAGAACGTCGCGATCGCGAAGTTGACGACGAACAATCCTGCGAAAAACAGCAGGATCGTCGTATAGCCCTGCGTGTATTCGCGGAACAGGGAGACGAGCATCGGGCCGACGACGCCGGCGCAGCCCCAAGCCGTGAGGACGCGGCCGTGGATGGCAGAGAGCTCGCGCGTGCCGAAGAGGTCGGAGAGATACGCCGGCATGCACGAGAAGCCGCCGCCGTAGCAGCTGATGATGGAGAGAACGAGCGCCTGGAACAGGAACGCGTCCGTCGTGCCCGCGAGCAGCGCGAACGCCGCGATCTCGATGAGGAAGAACGCCATGTACGTATAGCCGCGCCCGATGACATCAGAAAACGATGACCAGAGGATGCGCCCGCCGCCGTTCAAGAGGCCGATGATACCGACCATCGACGCGGCCTGCGCCGCATCCATATGAGCGACTTCCTGCGCCATCGGCGACGCGACGGCCAAGAGGCCGATGCCGCACGTGATGTTGACGAAGAACACCCACCAGAGCGCGCGGAACTGCCACGTCTTCATCGCCTCGGACGCCGTCACGCCAAGCGCGAGCACGTCCGCCCCCCGCAAGGCCGCCTGCGGCGCCTGTGCAGCGTTCCCCTGCCCCGCCATCATGCGCGCAGCCGCCGCTTTCGCGGGCGGCTTCAGGTAGAGCGACGACGCGCCGATCAGCACCATGTAGACCGTGCCGAGGATGAGAAAATTCTCCACGAGGCCGAACTCTTCCGTGAGCCGCTGCATGACCGGCCCTGCAATCAGCGCCGCGAAGCCGAAGCCCATGATGGCGAGCCCCGTCGCGAAGCCGCGATGCTCCGGAAAATATTTCACGAGCGTCGACACCGGCGTGATGTAGCCGACGCCGAGGCCGATGCCGCCGACCGCACCGTAGAAGAGATAGAGAAGCGGCAGGCTGCCGAGATAGAGCGCGAGCGCCGTGCCGAACATCCCCGCGCCGAAGAACGCCATCGAGACGAGGCCGCTCCGCTTCGGGCCGTATTTCTCCACATATTTCCCGAGGAAGCCCGCCGAAAAACCGAGGAAGAGGATCGCGATGGAGAACGCCCACGTCGTCTCCGACAGCGACCAGCCGAGCACCTGCATGATCGGCCGCGTGAGCACGCTCCAGGCATAGACGCTGCCGATCGAGATATGGATGCCGACGGCAGACAGCGCGATGAGCCAACGATTCCGCATGAAAACCATCCTTTCGCAAAAAACGAAACACGAAAGAGAGGTTTCCCGCGCAGCCAAAAACGGCCGAACGCCTGGGAAATCTCTCTGCCCAGACGGTCGGCCAATCGACACCCTGCAGAACACGTGGTAAGCTCCACTCATCCGTCAGCCCTGCACGGCCTATGAACTTGTTTGACGCTGTCAGCATAGCACGGAGCTCGTGCGGATGTCAAGTGACATCCCACACGGTTTCATAAATATTTCCACCGCACGGCAAAACTCAATGCGACCATAAGGGCGCCGGCAACGTAGAAGACGGCGTGCATGCCGATGAAGGTCGCGACGGCGCCGCCGAGGATGGGGCCGGCCATCGAGCCGATCTGCTGCGCGGAGAAGAGGTAGCCGAAGATGCGGCCTTTGATCTCGGCGCTCGAGTGCTCGGCGAGCACGGCGTTGATCGAGGGATGGACGCCCGAGAGGAAGAGGCCGCACGTGAACTGCATGACGGCGAACCACACGAGCGTATCGGGGATGCCTTGGATGACGAGGCCACAGCCTGCGCAGAGCATCGTCAGCGCCATGACGCGGAAAAAGCCCTTGCGCTGGCCGAGCTTGCCCCAGAGAGGTGCTGCGAACGCGCCCGCGATGCCGCCGAGTGAGAAGACGAGCCCGGCGACGAAGACGATGCTCTCCATATCGCCCGCGAGCGCGGCGATGTACGTCGTGAGGATGGGCTGGAGGATCATGATGACCATCGAGACGCATGTGCCGCAGAGCAGCATGTTGCGGAGGATCGGCACGTGCCAGATCTGCGGCGAGGCCGGCACGGCCGTCCCGCCGCTTCCGTCAAGTCCGCCGTTTTCGCCTTGGCCTTCTGCGCTGCCTTGCGCGGCCAGCCGTTTGCGCCGTCGCAGCTCCGCCATGGCTTTCACGGAGGCCGGCGGCTCTTTGATGAAGAACACGAACATGAGGAAATTCGCGAAGAGCGCGCCCGCTGCGAGGAAGAACGACATGCGCATGCCGAACGCCGTCGCGAGCACGCCGCCGACGAGAGGGCCGATGACACCGCCCGCCGTCATGACGCCCTGCATGATGCCGAGGCACATGCCGAGTTTTTTCGACGGCGCGGTGAGCGTCATGATCGCGAGATCCATCGGCCAGAGGCCGGAGGCGAAGCCTTGGAACATCCGCATCGCGACCAGCTGCTCCGGCGTCTCGACGATGCCGCCGAGGAAATAGCTGACGGCGAGGAGGAAGCTCGCGCGCATCGCCATGAGCCGCTTGCCGCGCGTGTCGGCCATGCGCCCCCAGACGGGCGCAGTGAACGCCGAGACGAGGAACGACGCCGAGAACACGACGCCCGACCAGAGGTTCACGTACGCCGGCGCCGCACCGAGCTCGCTCGACAGGTAGAGCGGCAGGAACGGGATAATCATCGTGTAGCTCGCGGACATGAAGAGGATGTTGCAGACGAGGATCGCGAGCACGACGCGCCAATTTTGCTGGCCCTGCACGGTTTCTGACATGGAGAGACTTCCTTCCCGAAAAACATTCTGTCTTGATGATACACGTTTCCCGCGCCGCCTGCAATCCCTTGTTTCTTTGCAGGTTTTTGCTTTTGCAAAAATCGCTTGCCCGTTTTCGCCGCTCATGATAAACTAAAGGCAGATTTCGACGGGAGGAGGACGCGGATGAACGCAAAGAATTGTTACGAGCTCGCGCAGCAGGCGCTTGCGCTGTCGGCCCGCCGCGACCCGCAGGAAATTGCCGACGGCCTCGGCATCGACGTGCTGTACGAAGACGGCTACCACGACCTCCTCGGCATGTACTACGCGAACTGGGGCCACCGCTTCATCTTCCTGAACAACCGCCTCGACGACATCTGGCAGCGCATGGTGCTCGCGCACGAAATCGGCCACGACCAGCTGCACCGTGAGCTCGCACACGAATCTCTCCAGGAGTTCAACCTCTTCCAGATGAACAGCCGCACGGAATACGAGGCGAACGCCTTCGCTTCGCACCTCCTCATGGATAACGATGACGTCTACGAACGCCTGCAGGAGGGCTGCGACATCCCGGCGCTCGCGAAGGAGCAGAACGTCAACATCAACCTCCTCCTCATCAAGCTCCAGCAGATGGCCGCGCTCGGCTACGACCTGCGCGTGCCCGACTGCGGCGACAGCCATTTTTTCCGAAAGATCCGAGCATGACACGGACGGGCGCATCCCTCGCGATGCGCCCGTCCGTTTTGTTTGCTACCGGATATTCGCATTCTGTCAAACGGTTTGCCTATCCCGTCAACTTTATGCTTACGTTTCTACGCCTTTTCAACGATAAAATAAAAGAAGAATTTTCTCCGATTGCATCCTTGCAGAAACAGAAAGAAGGTTGTGTCCATGACTGCAAAGCAGGCCGGCGCCCAACAGGGGCGCTCACGGAACTGGGTGAAACACATCGCGCGGATTGTCATCTGGTGGCTGTCGCTCGGATACGTCATCCAGCACAATTCCGGCATGACGGGGCTGGCGTTCCTGACCGTGTTCTTTCTCCTCAGCTCGTGGAAAAAGCTCGGCAAGATCGTCATCCTCGCCGTTGTCGTCGGCCTCCTGTGTTCGTTGTTTCCGATTTTGGAAATTCCCGCTGGCATCTTCGCTGTCATCGGCATCGCGCTGAAATTCAAGTTTCTGCTCCGCAACTGGCGGCCGCTCGTCGTCGGCCTCTACACGTACGGCATTTATGCCTTCGTCCTCATCATGACAAAGACCGTCGGCCTCATCGCCTACCTTGCCTCGAGCCGGACGGCGGAGGCGTTCGCCTCCTCCGGGCAGATTGACGCCAGCGTTCCATTCTACATCCAGCTGCTGCCATACATCGTCACGGGCGTGCTCGCGTTCTTCCTGCACCGCATGGTGCTGTGGCTCTACCGCCATGACTACGACACCGACACGGCATTCGGCATCATGGGCATCACGCCGCTTATCGCCGTCGGCTTCCTCCTGCCGTTCCTCAAAGGGCTCGACACCGACATCGATGTCGATCTGAGCGATTTCGATGCCGATGACATCGCCGACAGCATTTCTGACGGTCTCGGCGACCTCCTGCCCGACACGGACACCCCTGACGCCGACGACCTCGGCGATCTCCTGCCCGACACGTCACCCGCCGACATCGATGCCGACGCTGCCGATGCCGACAGCACCTCCTTCCGGGACCTCGTGGATACGGGCAAGGCCGTCACGGGAACGCTCTCCGACACCTTCGGTGACGACCTCCCCGACGGCTTTGACAACGTCGACACGTTCTTCACCGACCTCCAGTCGATGCAGCACACCGGCGACACCGTCCTCTCGTCCCTCCAGAGCCTCGGGGACGCGCAAGATCTCGGCGAAGCCTTCTGGTCCTCCGTCGACAGCATCCCCGCGCCTGTGCAGGCCGGCATGGCCGTCGCCGCTGCGGCTGCCGCGCACAAACTGGACAATGAGGAAATGGTCTTCCGCATCAGCGGCCTCGGCAAGCTCAAGACCCGCCAGATCGACGACACGCACGCCGTCCTTCTCGGTGCCGGCGACTGCAAGTTCGGCGAGATCGTCTTTGACCCGCGCAACAACTGCGAGCGCATCAAACTGGAAAACGGCATGCTCTACATCATCAACTACAACACGGGAAAAATCCGCGACGGCGTCGGCCACACGCTCGGCTACGTGAAAAAAGATGATGGCGGCATGCTCGCGCTGACGAACAGCAAGCAGCAACCGCTCGGCACGTACCTACCGAACGGCACGTTCTACAACCCCGTGCACCAGATGACGGCGCGCCTCGAAACCACCTGACGCCCAGGCACACGAAAGCCCTCGCCGCACCCGGCGAGGGCCTTTTTTCGTCCATCATTCCCGTTTGAGGTCTTGGAACTCGCTCTTCGCGTCCTTCATGACCGCTTCAATCTCATCGCGGCTGTACTCCATGCACGTTTCCGCTTCCGCTTTCAGCGCCTCGGCATCCATCGCCATGAGCTCGTCCGCCGCCAGCCGCGAGATCATCTTCAGATACACATACGCTGACGTGTACGTCAGCGAAGCGTACAGCGCCATGCCGAGCACGCCGCTCGACGCCGTCCCGACGCCCGGAATGAACTTCAGGAGGTTTACGACGCCCACGCGGATGAGCGCCCACGCGCCGAGCTCCGCGACGATGCCGCTCGCGAGCGTCTTCAGCTTGTGCTTGCTGAGCTCGAGCCCGAGCGCGTCATTGATCTGCTTGAACATCAGCCAGATGTTCGCGACCTCGGCCGCCGCCGACACGCCCGGGATCGGCACCCACGCCGTCCCCGCCGCGAGCACGGAATGTTTTTTCGCAATGGCCGCAATCTCCTCCGGCAAGACCTTGCTCCCGACATGGTCGATCGCCTGCTGCGCGATCGTCATCATATTCCAGCTCACCATGGTGTTGCCCTCCTGTTCAAAAAAATAGTTACGCACATTATACCATGACACGAACGCAAAAAGCACGCCTGACATTTGTCGCTGCGACAAATGCGGCGTGCTTTTTTGTATCCTTCACACGAGCAGCGGCGACTGTCCGAGGCTGTCGAGCAAGAGGTTCGCGTCGATGACGGTCATGTGGTGTTCGATGGCATAGGCGACGGCGCTGTCCCAGGGATTTCGCACGTAGAGCGGCGTCGCGCCCGCGTAGTAGAGGAGATGCTGCGTCTCCTTGCGCGTGAGATGCATCGCGAGCGCCAGCGCGAGGACCTTCGCCTTCGCGGGATGCGGCTTGCGCCCGGCGAAAATATGGTACGCGTAGAGTTCGTCGAGCCCCGACCGCGCGATCACGTCGGATTTTTCGAGCCCCTTTTCCGCCAACAGCCGCGCGAGATGCATAGCTAGCGTCTCGTCGCGCAGTTCTGCCGCATTCGCCTCGAAATAGGATGCGACGCTTTGCGCCGACGCGAGCTCGTGCTCGAGCTCGCCCGTATCCTTGGCGGGCGCGCCATCCGCATTGCTCATGCTCTCCGCACCGTTCGTGCCGTGCATGCCGTCTGCGCCGTGCGTCTTATCCGTCACTCGCACTTCGTCCCGCATTCCATGCAGAACTTCGCACCCGCCGGCAGCACCGCGCCACAGTTCGTGCAATGGCGCGCTTTCTGCTCCGCTGACGACGCAGCTTCCTCCTCTTTCGCGCCCGCCAGCACGAGCGCCTTCATGCGCTCCACCTCGTCATCGCTGACCGTGTCCTTGTTCTTTTTGTAGAAGCTCTTGCCGGACTCCACGGCCTCCTTGATCATGTCCTCATGCTCGTCCATATACGCATCGACGGCCTTCTCGAACGCCTCGTCCGTCATTTGCTCCACAGGCGTGCCCTTCGCCGCGAAGCTCTTCATCATGTCGACATAGACATACGCGACCGCGTACGTCGACGCCGCCTCGAGCGTCACCGAGACCGCGCTCCCCGCGAACGGGATGAAGCTCGCGCCGAACGACAGCGCCTTCGTCGCGAGGAGCGCCATGCCCGCCCGCTTCACGACCGACCAGACCTTCCCCTTCGTCAGCGAAATGCCGAGCTTCGTGTTGATCTGCTGGATCATGACCGTCTGGTTGAACGCATTCGTCGCGACGCCCACGCCCGGGATGATCGCAATCGCCGCCGACACGACGCAGCCCCTCGTGACGATGGTCTTGATTTCCGGAGTAAATACATTTTCCTGTGACATGATGGCATCCTCCTCGCATCTCAGTTTCCTATCCGCATTTCCGAGTATTCTCAAAAATCGTTGCTTTCATTATATCATGCGCCCGTCATGGGAACAATCGCGCATCCCTCCGCTTCGCCGCATGCGCGAACATGTCGAACGAAAAGAAATAAGGTCAACGCGAAGTTGATCTCATGATAAAACCGTCCCCGCACGGTTCTTCAGGACATTCCTTTCCAAGCGGCTCATACGGCCGTGTACAAAAACATCAAAGGCGGAACTCGTGAAAGAGTTTTTCCCGCAGCGCCGCATCGCTCATCGCGCGGAAAGCTTCTTCATCGCGTCCTTCGGCATGGAGCTTCGCGAAAAGCTGCACTGTACGGTCTTCCCCACGCTTCTCGCCGCGCGCTTCGCCACGTGCCTCCGCAGATTCCAATCCCGAATTGTAATCCATGATTGCCATCTGCCGGTTCAGATACTTCAAGCGCTCCTCCGGCGTCTGGAAGAACGCCAGTGTCGCATCATACGCATTACTGATCGCTGCTTCACTCATCGCGAGCTCCCCCTTTCCCTTTGCATCCAGTTTCCCGGAAAAATATGCCATCCAACGTTCCATCTTCGTCATTTCTTTGACAGGCTTGTTGATGAACTTCGGGATTTCCAGAAAATGGATTTCACAATCTCCTGTCAGCCGATCGCCCGTCTTCGGATTGTAGATTCCATACATCGCATGCGGTTCTTCTTGTGGCAGAAGTTTGAACGCCAAGATATTGATCGTGATGACGGGGCGCAAGCATCGATAGTTCTGGCCTTTCGCAAGGCGCGAAAGATACAGCCCCGACCAATAATAAAGCGTCCGCCTCTGCATATTGTTGTAGTTGACGACCTGTACCTCGACATCGACGAGTTCTCCTGTATCGAGCTCGCAAGCCACGTCCAGCCGCGAGAGTTTTTCCTCCTCGCTCTGCGGAATTAGCTCCGTCGAGATGAAACGGAGGTCGACGACCTTGTGACCGAGCGACGGCTCCAGCACAGAATTCAAGAAATCAACTGTGATGTCCTTCCGCTCGATCTTGCCGAAGATGAACTTGAAAAGGACATCGTTCATCGGATTCGCTCGATGAGCGTCCAAGCCCTCCAAGATCTTTTCCGTTAATTCCTTCTCACCCATGTTGCGCCGTCTCCCATCCGTATCGTTTCATGCTTTCATTATACCATCAGCAAATTTGCGGGACAAGCGAAATCCGCGGCCATCGCCCTGTGTCAAGGCCTGCAAGTCCTCCGTAAGATAATAGTTGCCATCAATATTATTTCCCGCTGCTTCCTTCTGCGCGCCGCATCCGGCAATGGAAAACAGCAAGCATATCAGCAAGATGCAAAATATCCAACGCTTCAGCATGACACCGCTCCCTTTCTAGCAAAAATCTTTTTCAAAACGTCAACTGCAAAAACTGGAACACGCCGATCCCCCCGATGACGCCGCCGACATACCAGAACAATTTCCGTTTGAAAATCGCCGCGACGGAAGCGAACAGGATGCCAATCTGAAGAAAGTTGAGTGCGAAGACATAGTCATCGCGCCGTTTCTGGATCTCATCGCGCTCCGTGCGGTATTCCCGCGCTCGCTCTTCAATCCCGGCGATCTCCTTCTCGTATCGTTCGATGCGTTCCCGTGCCTCCTGCATTTTTTGTTTTGCTCTGTCGCCGTCTGCCTTTTCGTTGGTTTCAAGTTCATCGAGAAAGAGCTTGTTGAGATTCAGTTTGATGCTTTTCGCCTGATAGTATGACCAGGCATCCGTTTCCGCATTTTGCGCGAGGACGGCTTTCGTTGACAGTCCGCTCGCTCGCGTCGACGCGAACGCCGCACAAATCGTGAAGGCAAGGATCGTCAACGCGATTCCTTGCATCACGTGGGATGAAAGTTCGTCATCCGTGATCTTCACGCCCTTTCCGAAGCCCCATTTCATAAGAACGCCCCCATCCTCCTGTCAGCGGCATCCGCGAGCCGGACACACCCCGCCTGCTACATCCTCATTTATAGATTCTGCTTCTATTGTCTCATTTTTTATCGTTTTCTGCACGCATATTCCTGACGGAATAGGTAAAGTACTTGACGGAATACGAATAATGGCCGTGCAGGCAATTCATCGCCTGCACGGCCACATTCAAAACGTTAGTTCAAATCTGGTAGATTACTCTTCGAGCTTTGCGCGTGCTTTCTCGCCGAAAAGTTTCACGACGCGTTCTTTCGCCTGTGCCTCGATCTCCGGTGTGATATAGACTTGCGCGAGCGTGAGAGCCATGGCGACGGCCGCGAGGTCATCGGAGAAGCCGACAACGGGCGTGACGTCAGGGATGACGTCAAGTGGCAGGATGAAATAGCCGAGCGCAGAGTAGATGGCCGCTTTCACTTTCTTCGGGCACTCGGGCGATTGCGCGACGTAGTAGAGCTGGAGCGCCTTGTAGATGAGCGTGACGCCAGCTTTCGCTGCATAGCCTTGCACCTTGTCCCAGAATCCCTGCTCGGAATAATCTTTTTCGTGTTCGCTCATGTCCACGTCGTCGAGGATTTCCGGCTGGATGCTTTCCTGTTCGTTTGCCATGGTGGCAGCCTCCTGTTCTCGTATGCACTCGTTGGATTTCTTGCTTCTTATTTCGTCGTAATCATGAAAACTCCTGCCTCCAGAATATTTTTCTCGTTGCCTGGCATCGACGGAACAAGCAGGAAATCTCCACATCCCCGTGGAAATGAAGCAAAAATGGCAGGCATAAAAAGAACGGAGGTGCCATCATGCTCGATGCAGCGAAGGCGTTTTTGGCGAGCGAGTATGCGCGCGTGCGGCTGCTGAAATCTTCGGCGCGCGGCGAGGTGTGGCTCGTGTCGGATAAAGCGGGGCGGCCGTGCGTGCTGCGCACCCTCCATGCGGGCGGGCTGCCGTTCGCGCTGCTCAAAGCGCATCAGGAGGTGGCGCCGCTATGGCCGGAGATCTATTTCTGCGCCGAGGATGAGGACGAGACGATCGTCGTCGAGGAATACGTCGGCGGGCGCTCGCTCGAGGAGCGGCGCGTCGCGCGCACGTGGCTAACAGAGGCCGAGGCGCGGGCGCTGAGCCTTTCGCTTGCGGACGGGCTCAGTGCCCTGCATGCGCTCGGCATCGTGCACCGCGACATCAAGCCTGCGCATGTGTTCGTGCGGGGGAACGGCGCAACGATGACCGTGCGGCTCATCGACTTCGATGCGGCACGCGTCGTCACGGCAGGCGCCGCGCATGACACGCACCTCCTCGGTACGGAGGGCTACGCGCCACCGGAGCAGTTCGGCTTTGGCGCAACAGATGGCAGGAGCGATATTTATGCGCTTGGCGTGACGGTGCGCGAAATGATGGGCCCTTCGTTTGACGCGGCAAGCCCGCTCGGAAAAATCCTCCTGCGTTGCACGGAAAAAGATCCCGACCGCCGTTATCCAAGCGCACAGGCCCTCGCCGCCGCGCTGCGGCCGTCACGACGCAAGACGCTGCTTCGCAGTGCGGCAAAGCTGTCGTGCGTCTCCCTGCTCACGCTCGCGCTCAGCGTCGGCGCGCTCGTCCTGCTCGCACGCAACGGCGCTGCGCCTGCCGAGGAACTCGAGCAGACGCTCGAAGAAGCCGCAACGGATGCCGGCGACGCGCTCACGGGCAAAAAAACAGCGCCGTCCGGCGAAATTGCGGACAGCACAAAAGAACAGGCCAATCACACGGCCAAGGATGAAAACGGCGGAAACGACGAAACCGCTGCAAACCGTGACAGCCCCCATAACCACGCCGAGGGTGCGCAAATCGGCGAGAGCTCTGCCCGCTCCGGCCGCCTCGAGAGCACGTTGACGTTCAACGGCGCGCCGTGGGATGATGCCGAGACAATCGTGCTGTCGTCAGACGATTGGCGCACGTGGGCGCGCGCGGCGAATGGCGCGGTGAACGGCGACTATGCACTGTTCTTCCCGTCCGGCTGGACGGTCGCGCTGACGTTGACGAACGGCGGCGATGCGCCGCTCTCCGGCACGCTCGCCGTCGGCTTCGACGGCGGCAGCCATACGGAGGCGGACACCGTTCCCGTCACGCTCGCGCCCGGCGCGTCGCAGACGGTTCCCGTCGCGCTCGGCGGCCGCCGCATCGACAGCGCGGATGCGAAGACGGCGAGCCTTGGTCTCCATTTCACAGGCGACGATCTCGCCGGCGTGCATGACTGGGTGCTGACGTTCTATCTGCGAAACGATGGCGGCTACCATGTGTTCGATGAACTCCGCACAGAATGAACATTTGTCCGTCTCATCGTAGAGTATTCGTATTCCGTCAAATAGTTGCTCTATCCCGTCAGTTTTATGCGTTACAAATGTGTAAAAATCCCATAAAATGTAAGCATGGTGTCTTACCCGCAAGGTAAGCCATCCAACGGGAAAAACGCTTATGCTAGAAGGGAATTTTTTTATGGGCGAGACGGAGACGGGACAGACGATGAAAACGAAACGCGATACATTTTTCCGCCAGATCGGAGCGAAAATCGCATACGAACGGATGATCCACAACATCTCGCAGGAAAAGCTCGCCTCCGACACGCATATCACCCAGAGCACGCTGAGCCGCATCGAGAACGGCAAATACAACGACAACCTCTCCCTGGCCCTGCTCCTCGACATCGCCGACGCGCTCGGCATCACGCCCGAAATCTTCTTCCAGTTCCGCGCGGACGAGCGCGCGCTGTGGAGTTTGCAACCGGGCAGAAAAGCATGAACCAGCAGCAACACCGCGCACACGAAAGAAAGACACAAAGAAGGACAGCACCCATCTTCGGATGCTGTCCTTCTTTTCTGCGTATGCGATTGTGTGCGGCGCGCGGCCGCGTTTTATGGGAGGGAGGAACCGTCAGTCGCGGATCTCGATCGTATGCGACGGCTCGGCCTGCACTGCTTGCTTTGGCAGATGCACGGAGAGGATGCCGTCCTTGTAGTCGGCCGTGGCCTTCGATTCGTCGATACCGTCGATGTAGAACGAACGGCTCATGCTGCTCGCGCTGCGCTCGCGGCGGATGTAGTTGCCCTGGTCGTCCTTTTCGTCATGCGACGTCTCATTCTTCGCGCCGATCGTCAGGTAGTTGTCCTTGTAGGTGAGCTGGATGTCTTCCTTCTTCATGCCGGGGAGTTCGGCCGTGAGGTCGTAGCTCGTGCCGTTGTCCTTGACGTCGACCTTGAAGTCGGGCGTGTGGAAGTTCGAGAAGAACGGCTCGTCAAAGACGTTCATCATGCGATCGAACATATCGTCGTCATTCGTGCGGAGTGCATTTTTTGAAACAAACGGAACCAAACCAAACATGATCAAAATCCCCTTTCGGAAAACTTGCGGCTTGTTTTGCGAGCCGTTGGTAACTTTTTGAATGCCCTGGGAAAGTTCCGAAGCGCCTCTCGAGATTCCCTCGGACTCTCTTCCTTGACCCTTTCCCTTTGGACAACTATATAGTACATCCAATTAGTCAAAAAGTCAATAGGTCAAAAAGAAAATTTTGATTTTTTTCGTGCTCGCACCCGCGCTGTGTTATGACTTATGTTTTGTTCTGTCGTACAAGGGACCCGCTCCTGGCGCTGCACTGCGTTCCGCGCCTGTCCTCTCCATGAGGGAGAGGCTGCTAGGATTGAAACGGTCGCAACAGATGTGACGTTCTACGATTTCCTCCATACGCCATAATGTACAGGGCTGTAGCGGCCGCCTGCGATCTCTGGGAATCCGAGGCGCGCGAACTCTATGCTCTTGCTCGTCTCTTTCAGCACGACGCGGCGGCGGGCGACGCGGCGGGCTTCGGCGATCATCGCCTCGCTGACGGGCGCGTGGTCGGCGGCGTAGCGGAGGGGGTTCATGTTTTCCGATTGCATGAGCGGATGGCGGAACATCGGATCGAAGTAGACGATGTCGAACGCGTTGTCGGGCTGCGCGCGGAGGTAGGCGAGCGCGTCGGTATTCACCACCTCGATGCGGCGCATGGCGGCCGTCATCGGCTCGTTCTCGCGTGAAAAGTTTGCGAGGCCGTGCGCGGTAACAGCGGCGATGAGCGGCGAGGCTTCGAGGCCGACGACGCGACCATGCTCGCCCGTGACGAAGCTCGCGACGATCGCATCCGCGCCGAAGCCGAGCGTGCCGTCGAGCACGGACATGCCCGGCGCGAGCGCCATCGCCTCCGCCATGTTGTCGTGCTGCCCTTTGCGCAGATTTTTCACGCGCAGATGGCTCATGTTCGGGTGGAAGAACAGCTCGCCGTCCGGCGTCTCGAGGACGAGCGCGTTGTTTTTCGCGACGAGGATGCAAGGAGCGTCGTGCACGGCGCGGAGCTCGCCGAGGGAAAAGGTCTTGCGCGGGACAAAAGGAATGCCGAGCGTTTTGGCGGTTTGCTCGGCAAGAAGGTCGTTTGTAGGATTCGAGTTGCGGCTGGTTGTGACGATGGCAGTAGTGTTTAACATTGTACTTCCTTCGAAGATTCTTTCGATGAAATTGATACGGCCTACCTTCGACACCCTCTCCGGCCCCTTCGGGGCCACCTCTCCCCTGGGGGAGAGGCTTTCCAGCGAGTGACGATCGCAATGGTTTGATATTAATCTGTTCACATCATTTTTTTAGGTCGAAGCCCGTGCGCTTGAACATCTTCGCCATGTCGTCCGTGCTGAATTTCAGGATCGTCGGGCGGCCGTGGGGGCAGGTGAAGGGCTGCGGGGTGCGGGAGAGTTCGTCGAGGATGATCTGCATCTGGGCGAGGCTGAGTTCTTCGCCGGCCTTGATGGCGGCGCGGCAGGCCGTCGTCGCGAGCGCGGACTTGCGGAGTTCGGCGGCGCTCGCCGCATGCATGTCGTGGAGGTTCGTGAGGATCTCGCGGATGATGTCTTCCGCCTCACTCGTCGGAACGTCGGCAGGCACTTCGGTCAGGCGGCAGTCCTGCGGGCCTGCTGCTTCGAGGTGGAAGCCGAGGTGATGGAACAGCTCCTGGTTCGCCTCGATGAGCGCGGCGTCGCCCGCGTCGAACGTCATCATCTGGTGGACGAGGAGCGGCTGCGACGGGATGCCTTCGGCCTGCGCGGAAAATTTGTCGAACAGGATGCGCTCGTGCGCGGCGTGCTGGTCGACGATGTAGAGGTTCTTCGCATCCTGCGCGATGATATAGGTGAGGTCGACCTGCCCGATGGGGAGGATCGCGCCTTCCGTGAGCTGCGCGTTTTCATCCGCGATGGCCGCATCGTTTTGCGCCGCGCCGTACCGGCTTTCTGCGACGTTCTGCGTCGTGTCGGCGCTCACAGGATAGGCCGTCGTGCGCGATGCGGCGATCTCACGCTGCGCGGCGGCGAACGAAACGCTGCCCGTGCCCTGCGGCACATAGCCGCCCGCATGATGCACGGCCTCGTACATCGTGCGCGGCTGATACGTCGCGGGATGCGGCGTGTAGCTCGGCGCGCTGGCGTGGACGAAGTGCATGGCCTCCTGCATGGGCTGCGCGGCATGGACGGCGGGGCTCTCGACGCTCGCAGCAACGTGGCCGAGACCGAGCCCTGCGGCCGGGCGCACGGCATCGAGCGTCGCCTTGTAGACGGCCTTGAAGATCATGCTTTCGTCTTCGAACTTCATCTCGCTTTTCTGCGGATGAACGTTGACGTCGACGGTGCGCGGCGGCACCGTGAGGTTCAGCACGACCATGGGGTAGCCGCTCTTCGGCACCATGGATTTGTAGGCGTTGTCGATGGCCTTTGCGATGGCGCGGTTCTCGATGAGGCGGCCGTTGACGAGGAACGTCTGCCAGCCGCGCGTGCTCTTGAGCATCGACGGCTTCGTGATGAAGCCGCTGATTTTCACGCCTTCCGTCGGGTTCTCGAACGCGAGCGTGAGGAGCGATTCCGCGACCGTCTTGCCATAAATAGCGCGGATGGCGTCGTAGAGGTTGCCGCTGCCGGGCGTGGCGAGCGCCATCTTGTTGTTGTTGATGAAGCGGAACGCGATCTCGGGATGCGACAGCGCGAGCTTCGTGATGAAGTCCGAGATGTGCGCGGCCTCCGTGTGGTTCGTCTTGAGGAACTTCTTGCGCGCGGGCGTATTGAAAAAGAGGTCCTCGACCTTGATCGTCGTGCCGAGGCTCGTGCCGGTCGCGTGGATGTCGGGTGTCTTGCCGCCCGTGATGGCGACCTCCGTGCCGAGGTCAGCGCCCTGCGGCCGCGTTTTCATCGAAAAGCGCGAAACGGAGGCAATCGTCGGCAGCGCTTCGCCGCGGAAGCCGAGCGTGCCAATCGTCTGGAGGTCGTCAGCCGCGCGGATCTTGCTCGTCGCATGGCGCAGGATCGCGAGACGTGCGTCCTCTTCCGTCATACCCTTGCCGTTGTCCGTGACGCGCAGGAAGCTCGTGCCGCCCGCCATGATTTCGACTTCGATCTTCGTGGCGCCTGCGTCTATCGAGTTTTCGACGAGCTCCTTGACGACGGAGGCCGGGCGTTCGACGACTTCGCCGGCCGCAATCTTGTTGATCGTGCTGTCGTCGAGCACGTGGATACTGCTCATGAAAGGCCCGCCTCCTGTTTCGCTTGTTCTTGCAGCTTGTAGAGTTCGTTCAGCGCCTCGATGGGCGTCATCGTCATGATGTCGAGGCCGAGGAGCGCGTCGCTGAGGCCGCTCGTGAAGAGCGAGCCCATCGCGGGCTCGGCGGTTTTCGCCGTCGCAGCCTTCGCCGCTTTGTTGTCCGCTGCGTCGGCGCTGACATCCGCCGTTTCCACCGCATCGAGCTTCGCCTGCTCCGTTTCGAGCTCCGCGAGGATCTGCTCCGCACGCTTCAACACGGCTTTCGGCAGGCCCGCGAGCTTCGCGACGTGGATGCCGTACGACTTGTCGGCCGCGCCCGGGATGATGCGGCGCAGGAACGCGACGTCGCTGCCGCGCTCTTTCACGGCGACGCAATAGTTTTTGACTTTCGCGTCCTCCATGTCCGTGAGCTCGTGGTAATGCGTCGCGAACAGCGTTTTCGCGTGCACCCTTTTCTCGATGTACTCGACGACGGCGCGCGCGATGCTCATGCCGTCAAACGTGCTCGTGCCGCGCCCGATTTCATCAAGGATGACGAGGCTGTCCTTCGTCGCGTATTTCAGGATCTGCGCGACTTCGTTCATCTCGACCATGAACGTGCTCTGCCCGCTGACGAGGTCGTCGCTCGCGCCGATGCGCGTGAAAATGCGGTCGACCGGCGCGATCGTCGCCTCGCGCGCCGGGACGAAGCTGCCAGCCTGCGCCATGAGCGTCAGGAGCGCGACTTGGCGCATATACGTCGACTTGCCGGCCATGTTCGGCCCCGTGATGAGCATGATCTCGCAATCGCTGTGGTCGAGGTGCGCGTCGTTCGGCACGAAAAGGTCGCGCGTGAGGATGCGTTCGACGAGCGGATGGCGGCCGTCCTTGATGTCGATCGTGCCGTCCTGCGTGAGGCGCGGGCGCACGTAGCCGTAGTTCACGGCCGCCTCGGCGAGCGAGGCCAGCACGTCGACGCGCGCGATGGCGTGCGCCGTCTGCTGGATGCTCGCGAGCTTCGATTTGATGTGGTCGCGCACGTCGCAAAAGAGGTTGTACTCGATCTGGACGATTTTTTCCTGCGCGCCGAGGATTTTCGTCTCGAACTCCTTGAGCTCTTCCGTGATGTAGCGCTCGGCCTGCGCGAGCGTCTGCTTTCGAATGTAGCGGTCGGGCACGAGGTCCTTCCCCGTGTTGCGCACCTCGATGTAGTAGCCGAAGACCTTGTTGTAGCCGATCTTCAGCGATTTGATGCCCGTCTCGGCCTTCTCGCGCTCCTCGATCTCCTGCAGCATCGACTTGCTGTCGCGCGAGATGCGACGATACTCGTCGAGCTCGGCATTGTAGCCGTCCTTGATGATGCCGCCCTCGCGGATCGTCAGGCCCGGCTCGTCGACAATGGCACGGGATAAAAGCGCGACATCATCGTCGTAGGTGGAAATTTCACCCGCCGACTGTTGGAGCATGCGCGCCTGCACGTCCGCGAGCGCCGCCGTGATGTTCGGGAGCATCTGCAGCGACAGCTTCAACGCGATGAGGTCGCGCGCGTTCGCCGTGCCGACCTCGATGCGCGTCAAAAGGCGTTCGAAATCGCGAATCTCGCCGAAGGCCGTGCGCAACGTATCGCGCAGCGCGAAATCGTCCGTGAGCTCCTGCACGGCGTCGAGCCGCGCGTCGATGGCGACGATGGAGAGGAGCGGCGACTCGAGCCATTTTTTGAGCAGGCGGCCGCCCATGGCCGTTTTCGTGAAATCGAGCACATCGAGCAGCGTGTCCTTCTTGCCGCCGTCGCGCAGGTTGCGCGTGATTTCGAGGTTGCGGAGCGTGTACGTGTCGACCGTGAGGTTCTCGCTCGCGTCGAGGCGCGTGAGGTGCGACAGCTGCGAGAGGTCGGTCTTGACCGTCGCGTGGAGGTAGTCGAGCAGCGTCGCGACCGCCGCCTGCGCCTCGCTTTCCGGCGGGCGGTTCGTCGCGTCGAAATGCTCGACGATGCGGTCGTCGATATGGCGCGCGTCCGGCACAGCATCGACCGGCGTGTACGAGCACGCACCGAGCCGCAGGTGGACGAACTCATCGAGCTGCGCACGAAATGACAGGTCGCCGACGAGCAAAAGCTCCGCCATCTGCAGGCGGTAGAGCTCGTCAAACAGCATCGGCAGGCGGTTTGCGCCCGTGTAGATGCCATAGAAGCACTCGCCCGTCGAAATGTCCGCGCCTGCGAGCACGACCGTGTCGTCCTTCATTTTCTCCTGGACCGGCGGCTCGTAGAGGAGAGCGATATAGTTATTGGAAGTCTCCGGCAGCGCCGACTCGGACAGCACCGTGCCAGGCGTCACGACCTTGATGACCTCGCGCTTCGTCAGGCCTTTCGCCTTCGGGTCGCCGATCTGCTCGGCGATCGCGACCTTGTAGCCTTTCGCGATTAGGCGGTTGATGTACGATTCCGACGCATGGTACGGGATGCCGCACATCGGCGCCTTGTCCTTGTTGCCGCTGCGACTCGTCAGCGTGAGACCGAGCTCATCCGAGACGAGCCGCGCATCGTCAAAGAACATCTCATAGAAGTCGCCGAGGCGGAAGAACAAAATCTCCCCCGGGTGCTGCGCCTTCGTCGCCTGATACTGCTGCATCATCGGCGTGAGTTCCATAAATTACACCCTCTCGCCTTTCAATACCCACGTCTGCGGGTGCGTGATCTTGACGTGCACGAAGTCCCCCGGCTGTTCCGCGCCGTGCGGGAAGAGCACGAGCTTGTTCGTGCGCGTGCGGCCGCTCCACATGGTCGTGTCGTTCTTGCTCGGGCCTTCGACCATGACTTCCTGCGTCGTGCCGAGGAGGCGGTCGTTGATTTCCTTGCTGATCTCGTTCTGCACGGCCATGAGTTTTTCCAGCCGCTCGTGCTTCACCTCATCCGGCACCTGGCCGTCCATCGTCGCCGCCGGCGTGCCGCTGCGCTTCGAGTAGATGAACGTGTACGCCGAGTCGTAACGAATCTCTTTGAGGAACGCAAGCATCTGCGCAAAGTCCTCATCCGTCTCGCCCGGGAAGCCGACGATGAGGTCGGTCGTCAGCGCGACGTTGGGGATGGCCTTGCGGATGCGCGCGACAAGCGCACGATAGCTGTCGACCGTGTAGACGCGGTGCATCGCCGAAAGGATCTTGTCGCTGCCATACTGCACAGGCAGGTGGATGTGTTCGCAGATGTGCGTGCCGTTCGCGATTGTCTCGATGAGCTTGTCCGAGAGATCTTTCGGGTGCGACGTCATGAAGCGCACACGCTCGATGCCCGGCACCTCGTCGACCATCTTCAAGAGGTCGGCGAAGTCCGCGCACTTGTGGTCTTTGCCGTACGAGTTCACGTTCTGCCCGAGCAGCGTGACTTCCTTGTAGCCGCTTGCAACGGCCTCCTCGACCTCGCGCACGATGTCCTCGGGCTGGCGGCTGCGCTCGCGGCCGCGCACGTACGGCACGATGCAATACGTGCAAAAATTGTTGCAGCCGTACATGATGGGGATCCACGCCGAGAGCTTGCCCTCGCGCGCGACCGGGCCGCCGTCCGGTAGCTCCGTCTCCGTGAGGTTCGTATCCACGATGTGACCGCGCTCTTTTTCGATTTCGCGGACGACATTTTTTAATTCATGCACCTTGCTCGTGCCGAGCACGAAGTCGATGTGCGGCGCGCGCGCGATGAGCGCGTCGCCCTCTTTCTGCGCCATGCAGCCCGTGATGCCGAAGATGAGACGCGGATTCCGTTCCTTCACATGCTTGATCTCGCCGATCTTCCCGTACACGCGGTCTTCCGCGCTCTCGCGGACACAGCACGTATTGATGAGGATGAGGTCAGCCGCCGCCATGTCGTCCGTGCGCGCGTAGCCGATGGACGCGAGCTCCCCTGCCATGCGTTCGGCATCGCTCTGGTTCATCTGACAGCCGTAGACGAGCAGGAATGCGTTCTTTTGTTTATCCATACAATAAATAGAAACCTTTCTATCGTTCGTTTTTCTGCCTGCGATTATATCATAATTTCGTCGCATTGCAAAAAGCCAGCGCGTATGCTATCATTCTCCTTGGCCGATGGTCGGTTCCCCATCCGGGGAGGTGATGCCCATGACGACCTATGAAGAAGCTGCACTCGTGCTGGCTTTCCTACAGTTGCTTGTGGCGCTCCTTGCGTTACTGCGTAAGTAATTGCTGATCGACACTCTTTGCAACGGACGCCCCAACTCAAAATTGGACGAGCGGAACCGACGCAGGAACATCGGCCGCTTTTCATGTTTGATTTTACCATGTCCACGCTCGGATTTCAAGCGTGACCATCGCCTTCACCGAAACAGCTGCGGCAAGATGTCTTCCAGCGCTGCCAGCCATCGCGCTTGTCACGGAACCGCACGCCGAGCACATCGTTCGTTCCCTGCCCATCGAGCATAAGGCGCAGCTGCATGTATTTTCCCCACAGCGCTGGCGATGGTACGCCGTGGCAAACGACATCGACCGTCAAGAGATGCGTCGTGTCCTGATGCATCGCCGCGAGCGCACGCACGAGGCCCTGCACCTCGCAGCCCGTGCCAGAGAAAAGCAGGTCGCGCCCCGCACGCAGATACGATGCCACTTGGCGGAACGTGTCGCATTTGTCGCTCTGCACGTATTTGCTGCGGAAAAGCGCCGCGAGGTCTTCCGCATGTTCGACAGCAACGTGGTGGACGTGCCAGCCATCGGTTGCGCTGCCCGCTGTCACGCCGACGACCACGCCGCCCTTTGCGAGCGTCTGGAGCGCGAGCATCGGGAACACGCCGCCCGACGAGCTCGCCATGCGGACATCATCATCCGCAGCCCGCACCGCATACGCGGGAAACGTACGCGCCTCCTCTTCTTTCGCCTGCTCGGGAACGATCAGCTTTTGGCTCGTCGACGTCATCGGTGTACAGACGGGACAGGTCTGCAAGCAACGACCGCAATCCGTGCATTTCGACGGATTGACGGAGGGATACAGGAAGCCCGCGCAATCCGGACGCATGGTGATGGCCTGTTGCGGACAAGCAGATGCGCATGCTGTGCAACCCGTGCAACAATCATGGCGCATGAGCGCGACCGAGTTCAGCCGGAGTTTTCCGCTGCCCACGGTCGACATCGCTTGTTCCAGAAACGCCGTCCCCACGCGACGTCGTTCGCGGATGCGGCGCGGGACGTCCTGCAAATTGTCCTGAAAGAGCCGCTCCACCGTGGCTTCTTCAATCCGCGCGACGCGCCGCGCCTCCATGCCATAGGACGAGAGCAAGGTGTCAAAGCGCGACGACATCTTCTGCGCCATCGCGCAATCTTCGACAACCGCGAGGAACGGCCTGCCGAATTGCAGGGAAAAGCATGTACCATGAAACGAATCCGTGATGACAGCGGCCGCATGCGCGATGAGATAGACAAATTCAGCCGGACCGATGTTGTAAAACGGCACATCATATCCTGGAAGCACGATGAGTGCCAAATCCCGCTGCGCGGCCAGCGCACGGACGTGCTCCGCGAATTTGGGATCGTTCATGCGCAAATCGTAAACGAGCAGATACGGCGCTTGCGTGTCGATGTGTTCTGGACGTTTCATGACCAGCCGCCAGATTTCTTTTGGCAGGAGCATCACGGGGTCCGGCACAACGACAGCTTCGCGTCCTGCCGTCTCCCGCACGATCGTCGCGCCAGCCTCCTCGCGGACGGAAATGTGTGCGAGGCCGGAAAGATACGTCCGATACCAAGGCCGCATCTTTTCTGGGATCGTTTGCTTGCCGAACGATGCCGCATACGAGACGCGCCGCTCCGGCGGCATGCAGGCGGCGAATTCGTAACCGCTGATGACACTGCCGGGATTCCATACCTGATCGCTGCCGACGACGCCCCAATCATACGCATCGCCAAGTTCCTGCCCCACGCGCTCCAAATTTTCACGCGACACCATGATGGGGCTCCTGTTGATGTACGCACGATCAAACTGCTCGAACACCTGCTGCCGTGAAATCTCGCGCCCCAACCACGATGAGAACTCCTCAACGGGAAATCCCTCGCGTTTCCACTGTGCAAAGCAAGCAGGCACCTTGCCGCCTTCGATGCGGTCATAATACGACATCATCGACGACTCGCCCCAGATCGTATTGATGACCGTCTCCACTTCCACATCGTGCGCCTCATCCGCGAAGCCTTTCAACGTTTCTTGCAACGCATAATTTTGCAAGCGCTGTCCATAGTTCAATCCGCCCGTGATCGTGAAAATCGCGATGCGCGTTTCCTCCGCTCGTTTCGTCATCCTCTCTGCCCCCTTGTCTGCCGTTGTGCTCTACAAAAATCTTTCTGTTTCATTCGCGATGCGCGTATGAAAATCCTTCTTGCGCACGCGCCGCACGCGCCCGTTTTCGTTGACAATGTAACAAGCAAAATAGTATAATGACACAGGGAATCGCATAACATTTCTCCAAACTCAAAGCGACGGATTGTTCCGCGTTTGAGTTTTTTTCATGTGTTGGTTTCTGCGGCGCATGCCGTGTTTTTTAAGGAGGAATTGCGTACATGATTGAACGTTACACCCGGCCCGAGATGGGTCACCTCTGGTCCATCGAGAACGAATGGCAGCAGATCCTGAACGTCGAGATGGCCGCCTGCGATGCGATGGCCGAGCTCGGGGAAATCCCGAAAGAGGCTGCGAAGAACATCCGCGCCAAGGCCGCGTTCGAAGTCGACCGCATCCACGAGATCGAGTCGGTCACGCATCACGACATCATCGCGTTCCTCACGAACGTCGCCGAGCACGTCGGCGACGACTCGAAGTACGTCCACAAAGGCCTGACGTCGAGCGACGTCAAGGACACGGCGTACTGCATGATGATGCGCGACTCCTGCGACATCCTCATCCGCGACATGAAAGCGTTCCTCGAGGTGCTGCGCCGCCGCGCCGTCGAGTTCAAGCACACGCCGTGCATCGGCCGCACGCATGGCATCCATGCCGAGCCGATGACGTTCGGCCTGAAGCTCCTTCTTTGGAGCGCTGAAATCGAGCGCGACATCGACCGCCTCGAGCATGCAAAGAAGACCGTCTCCGTCTGCAAGCTCTCCGGCGCGGTCGGCACGTACTCGAACATCGACCCGAAGATTGAGGAAATGGTCGGCAAGACGCTCGGCCTCACGCCCGTGCGCCTCGCGACGCAGGTCATCCAGCGCGACCGCCACGCGGAATTTGTCACGACGATTGCGATTTGTTCTTCGACGCTCGAAAAAATCGCGACGGAAGTCCGCAACCTCCAGCGCACGGACATCCGCGAAGCCGAGGAATATTTCTCCCCGGGCCAGAAAGGCTCATCCGCGATGCCGCACAAGCGCAACCCGATCAACTGCGAGCGCATCAGCGGCATGGCGCGCCTGAACCGCGGCAACGCCATCGCAGCGCTCGAAGACATCACGCTCTGGCATGAGCGCGACATCTCGCACAGCTCCGTCGAGCGCGTCATCCTGCCGGATTCGTCCATCAACCTCGACTACTGCACGGCAAAGCTCACGGACATCATCGACAAGCTGCTCGTCTACCCGGAGAAAATGCTCCACGACATGGAGCGCACGGGCGGCCTCATCTACAGCCAGCGCATCCTGCTCTCTGTCGTCGACAAGGGCGTCTTGCGCGAGGACGCGTACAAGTGGGTGCAGCGCAACGCGATGAAGCGCTGGATGGAAGGCCAGGATTTCCGCACGAGCGTCGAGAACGACCCGGACATCACGAAGTACCTGACGAAGGAAGAAATCGACAACTGCTTCGATTACCAGTACTTCCTGCGCAACGTCGACATGATCTTCGCGCGCTTCGGTCTTTGATTTTTACGAACACACATAAAGGAGATTTTTCATATGTCTACCGTCGTAGTAACCGGCACCCAATGGGGTGACGAGGGCAAAGGCAAGATCGTCGATTACCTCGCGCAGCAGGCGGACATCGTCGTGCGCTATCAGGGCGGCAGCAATGCCGGCCACACCGTCGTCGTCGACGGCGAAGCGTACAAGCTGCGCCTCATGCCGTCCGGCATCCTCTACAAAGGCTCTCTGTGCATCGTCGGCAACGGCGTCGCGTTCGACCCGAAAGTCATGCTCGAAGAAATGGACGGCATGGCCGCGCGCGGCATCGACCTCTCCGGCATCCGCATCTCGAACCGCGCCCACGTCGTGCTGCCATACCATTGCCTCATGGACGGCCTCGGCGACGAAGCGCGCGGCAAGAGCAAAGTCGGCACGACGCACCGCGGCATCGGCCCGTGCTACATGGACCGCGACAACCGCATCGGCATCCGCGTCTGTGATTTCATCGACAAGGAAGAATTCGCGAAGCGCCTGAAAGAAAACCTCGCGATCAAGAACAAGGAGCTGGGGCTCCTCTACGATCATGAGCCGCTCGACTATGACGCGATGCTCAAAGAATACGAGGGCTACGCCGACCGTCTGCGCCCGTACGTCTGCGACACGATCGCGCTGCTGAACGACGAAATCAACGCCGGCAAGAAAGTCCTGTTCGAGGGCGCGCAGGCCACGATGCTCGACATCGACTACGGCACGTATCCGTACGTCACGGCTTCGCATCCGATCTCGGGCGGCGTCGGCGTCGGCGCTGGCGTCGCGCCGAAGAAGATCGACAAGGTCGTCGGCATCGTCAAGGCCTACTGCACGCGCGTCGGCGAAGGCCCGTTCCCGACGGAGCAGCTGAACGCCATCGGCGACAAGATCCGCGAGGAAGGCCACGAATACGGCGTCGTCACGGGCCGCCCGCGCCGCACGGGCTGGCTCGACGCCTGCGTCGTCCGCTACGCCGGCCTGCTCTCCGGCATCGACTACATGGCCGTCACGCGTCTCGACATCCTCGACAGCTTCGACGAGATCAAGATGTGCACGGGCTACAAGTACAAAGGCAAGCTCCTGAACGAAATCCCGGCGAGCCTCAAAGTCCTCGCCGACGTCGAGCCGGTCTACGAGACGTTCCCCGGCTGGAAGACGGACATCACGAAAATCCGCAAATACGAAGACCTCCCGGAGAAAGCGAAAGCATACCTCGAGCGCATGGCCGAAGTCACCGGCATCCAGCTCGGCATCGTCTCCGTCGGCCCGAACCGCGACGAGACCATCGTCATCGCGAAGGATATCTTCTGAGCCGCAAAAACCTCATACGCACACAAAACAGGCGCCGCACGAAATTCCGTGCGGCGCCTTGTTGTTTATGCCATCTATGGTTGTCCCGTCTTTTCTACTGCAAACGCTGCGTACAGCGGCAGCGACAGGAGCGTGCCCTCGCGGCCGAAGTTCTGCTCGGAAAAGCGGATGGCGCGCGGCACATCCTGGGTTTTCCGATATACATCAAGGCTGCGCGAGCGCACGTTCGTGCCCCGCTTCACCTCGACAGGGATGATGTCCATGCCGCGCTGGAGCACGAAGTCGAGCTCCGCCGTCTGCCCGCTCGTCCAGTAGAACAAATCAAAGCCGTTCGCAGCGAGCGCCTCGGCGATGTAATTCTCCGTCACCGCGCCAGGATACAAGCTCGGCAATGCGTTCAGGATCAGTTCCTTCGGCACGCCCGCCATGCTGCACGACACGGTATTGGAACTTGTGGTTTTCCTTCGCGAGTTGCGCAGGCAGCGAACGATAGCACGCCGCGATCTTCACGGCGTCCGCCGGCACGGCGTATTTCGCCATGTCCGCCGTATAGTTGTCGAGGATTTCCTGCTGGATGGCCGAGACCTCGCGGAACTGCGTCTGCGTATACGATTGCACGGCCTCCGGCATTCCGCCGACGACGAGATATGCATGATAGAGGCCGAGCGCCTTTTGATGCAGGACTTCCGACATCGCTTCGCACGAGGATGCATGGGCGCGGATTTCTTCCGCAAGCGCTTCCTCACCGAACGCGAACAAAAATTCCTCGAAATCCATTGGATAGAGCGAGAGTGACTGCACCTTGCCAACGGGGAACGAATCGTGCTCGCGGTGGATCGTGATGCCGAGCAGGCTGCCCGCTGCAGCAGCTTCAGCTCTTGATCCACCCGAACCGCTCGAAAATCGGCGTGTAACGGATGCGTTCGAGGAACGATTTGTTCGTATCCTCCGTGTGGAACACGGGGACGCGCTCGAGGGCGTAGATGTTGCTGGCCTTGTCGACGTTGCCGTACTTGATCGTGAACGCGGCCTTGTAGCCGGCCTCTTTGACGAGGTTCGCGATGTGGAGGTTGTACGTGCCGGTCGGATAGGCCATGTAGCCGATCTCGTGGCCGAGCTCCTTCTCGATTTTTTTCTTCGAGTCGACGAGTTCGGCGCGGAGCTCGTCGTCCGAGAGGTCCGTCATCGACTTGTGGTCGACGGTGTGCGACTGGATGGAGATGTTGTCCGCGTCCATCTCGCGCGCCTGATCCCACGTCATGTAGTTCGGATAGACGCCGAGGAAGCTCGACACGACGAAGATCGTGCCCTTGAAGCCGTATTTCTTGAGAATCGGATACGCGTTTTCGTAGTTGTCCTTGTAGCCGTCGTCGAACGTGATCATGACGGGGTTCTCCGGCAGCTCCGCGTTGCCCGCGAGGCTGTCGTAGAGCTCGTCTGGCGTGATCGTGTGGTAGCCGTTGTCCGCGAGGTATTTCATCTGCGCATCGAAATCCTCCGGCCGCACGGCGAGCGAGATGAACGTGTCGTCGATCTTGTGGTAGTTCAGGATCAGCACCTTTGTGCCGTTCTCGCTGTCCGCGACCATGCTCGCCGTCATCTGCTTCGGGCTCGCGAGCAGGAACGGGATGGCGAGGAGCATCACGAGGAGGACGATGCGCCGCGCCCAGCGCGGACGGTCTTGATGTGTCGGAAAAGAAAACATAGGAGGCCTCCGTTTTCAGAATGAGAAGCGCGGGCGCGAGCGCCACCGCAAGAGGAACAAGATGAGCGAAAGAACGACGGCGCCGCCCGACAACAGCCGCCCGAGCGGCAGCAGCGCCTCGGGATGCGCGTTCAGGTAAAAGAAGCCACACCCGAAGCGGATGGCCGCGACGAGGCCGAGGCCGAACAGGAACAGGCAGCCCGCCGGCCACGGCCGCCTGCGATGCGCGTCGAGACAAGAGGCGAGCGAGACGAGGACGAACGCCGCGAACTGCAACCCCGCCTGATAGAGTGCGATGGGGCGGAAATACAGCATGTTCTCGAAGCCCATCGGCCGGTAGCGGTACTCGATGTATTCCATGAGCGTGTGGTCGTTCGGCACGTCGGCCGGGAACGGCGTCCCCATCGTGAGCTGCATGCCGAAGATGCCGAGCTCGTGGATGACGACGGCGAGGATGAACGCCGGCACCAAGAGGTCGAGCCAGCGCCAAGCGCTCACGCCGTGCACGACGCTGTAGCCGAGCACCGTCAAGAAAAAGCCGAGCATGCCGCCGTAAAACGACAGGCCGCCATGCCAGACACAGAAGATTTCTACGAGGCTATTCGCGTACTGCGCGAAATTGTGCAGCACGAAGCCGCCGCGCGCGAAGACGAGCGCGACAGGCAGGCCGTAAACGAGGAGGTCGAGGAGCGGCGCCGTGCGCTCATGGCGCAGGCGCACCGACACCCACGCGCACGCCGCGCCGAGCACGACGGCCGCGCACACGACGAGTCCATAGGTATAGATGGGAACACCGAGCCCTTCCCATGCAATGAGTCCCAAGACGATCCCTCCACGAAAGCACCTTTGATTTCATGATTCGCCCCCTATTCTATCGCGGATACGACAGAAAAACCACCCCTCCCGCCCCGAAAAACAAAAAATCCTGCTTGCGGAACAAAAATCCGGCAAAAAAACGTAACATTCGATGGTGAAAACACGCACGACTTGTGATATAATGCTTTCACAGAAGGGCATGGAATACCCCACGGGGGTTTTCTCCGCCCGAACGTTGCATTCTTTGTCAGGAGGTTTTTCACAATGGCAATCACGAAAGATATGAGCATCCTCGAAGTCGTCCAGCAGTATCCGGATACGGTGGAAGTCTTCATGAGCGCCGGCATGGGCTGCCTCGGCTGCGCCGCCGCGCACTTCGAGAACATCGAGCAGGGCGCGCTCGCGCACGGCATCGACGTCGACGCCCTCATCCAGGGCCTCAACGACTGCGTCGGCGCCACGGCGAACGCATAAGTTCCACGCACACGAAAAGAGCGGGTCTCCACAACGGAGCACCCGCTTTTTTGCGCGCTCATTTCTTTGTCGTATCGCAAAGCCCTCACGCCTCCGGCGCGAAGAACTCGATGATCTCGTGGATGGCGAAGTCCATGAGCTTCGGGTCGCGGAACGGGTGGTCAGCGCCTTCGACGGGGACGAACGTGATGACGTTGTTTTCGGCAAACGTTTGGGAGTCCTCGATGGGCACGGTTGTATCGGCCGTGCCGTGGAGGATCATCATGTCGTCAGCGCAGTCGAAGTATTCGTATTTCCGCACGTCGCTCGCGGCGAGGTCGTCGAACAGCTGCCGGTCGACTTTCATCTTGCGTTCCATGCCGATGAGCACGTCCTTGCCCTTCTCGATTTTCTTCCAGTCGTCCTCCGAAACGTTCGCGCGCATGAGATCGTACATGCGGATGCCGGGGCAGCGGAGCGCGATTTTTTTGAACGGGTTGCCGACCTCGGCGATGTATTTCAGCGTGAGGTAGCCACCGAAGCTGACGGAGTAGATGAAGATATCTTGCGCCTGCAGGACGTCTTTCGCGTGGTTCACGACGAGCGTCAGGTATTCCATGCATTCGGAGAGCACGAGCTTCTTGCGCGCGTCCTGCCCGTGGCATGGCCAGTCGAACGCGATGACCGCGTCCGTCTTGTACTTCGCCGTCTCCTTCTCCGCGAATTTCTGGATATTCGCGCGATCCTTGCTGCCGCCGTAGCCGTGCGTGCAGATGACGATGCGCGCGTACGTCCGCGCATCGCTGTGCGCGAAGAGCTTGCAACGGACGCTGTAGCCGTCCGCGTTGATGTCGAAATGTTTTTCCATAAACAGTGGTCCTTTCCCTATCACCAGTCGAGGCTCTTCGGGTCGAGCAGGAAGTCGAGGAGCGGCGCCGTCAAGATGCCGTCATCGTCGCGCCACACAGGAACAAAACCATTGACGACGATAATCTTCTTGAACGAATCCCGGAGCGCCAAGAGCGACGCTTTCTCCTGCCGACGCTTTTCTTCATCGGGAATCGCGTATGCAGATTGGATGTAGTAGCGCTTGCTGCCGAGGTTTGCGACGAAATCCACTTCGAGGCGCTTCAGTTGCCGCACCCCATTGTCATTACGTGCGCGTTGCGCCACACTGCCGACATCCACTTGATATCCCCTCAACCGAAGCTCGTTGTACAAAATATTTTCCATAAGATGCGGTTCGTCCGTCTGACGAAAACGGAGTCGTGCATTACGCAAGCCGATATCCTCAAAATAATATTTGAAAGGTGTGCCAATATATTTGCGTCCCTTGACATCATAACGTTTTGCTTCTTGAAGAATGAACGCTTCTTTCAAAAAACTGATATAATGCACAATCGTGTTCAAACTGATGGACGAGTGCAGCCTGCTTTGGAACGTCGCCAAAATTTTGGAAGGATTCGTCAAAGAACCGACAGAGGAAGCAAGCACGTCCACCAGGTCTTCCAGTTCCTGTGTCTTTTCCAAATGATTTCGCTCGATGATGTCCTTGAAATAGGTTGTCTGGAAAAGATGAATCAAATAGGATTCTCTTTGCTCATTTGATTTCAGCGTCACCGCTAAAGGAAGTCCGCCATACAAAAGATACTGCAACCATCCATGATACATGTCCCCATCATATACGGTCATAAATTCGGCAAAAGATAATGGATAGATATGCACTTCGTCGCCACGCCCACGAAATTCCGTAATGACATCCGTGGAAAGGAAGCGCGAATTGCTACCCGTCACATAGGCGTCAACATGCTCTTCATAAAGGAAAGAGTTCAGAACGGCTTCGAAGTCGCCAAGGTTCTGCACTTCATCCAAAAGCACATAGTAATCCCCATCGTCCTTCACGAATTCATGAAAATAGGTGATGAACCGGTCGGGATCACAATAGGGCTTGTTTTCGACGCGGTCAAACGCCATGACGAGAATATGATCTTCCGGCACCCCTGAGGCAAGCAGATGGTTGCGGAACAGCTTCAACAGGAGATAAGACTTGCCGCTGCGGCGAATGCCTGTGATGATTTTAATCATACCATTATGCATCCGATCAATGAGCCGTTTCAGATAGATGTCGCGTTTGATTTCCATAATGCTTCCCCTTGTTGAAAAAAAGGTGGCTTCGTCCACTTATTTTTCAACATCATACTATAAAGATCACACTTCAGCAAGATAGTATTGAAAAAAAGGTGGCTCTGTCCACTTATTTTTCAATATCGTGTCACAAGCAGACCTCATATATTGAAAAAAATCGGTACTTGTCCACCTTTTTTTCAACAAAAACGGCAGGCACTCGTCCAAACGCGGCCTGCCGTCTTCCGTATTCAGTTGCCCTGCTCCATTTCCTCCGCCGCGATCAGATCGTCACGCAATCCGCGCATGGCGCGGCGGGCGATGGCGATGGGACAGTCGGGGGAGCAGATGGCGCAATGGCCGCAACACGCTTCGATGGCGTCAAGCGCGGCCTGGACGTTGTCTTTTTGCAGCATGATGAACGCTTCCTTTTGCCGTCAGGCAAACTGCTTCATTTATCCACGACCGGCACTTTGGCGCGGATGCCGAGCATGACGACGACGAGGCAGCCGAAGGCCGTCGCGAGGCCGAGCCAGCCGTTCTGCGTGAGGCCGTCGACGATGTAGCCAATCAGGCAGCAGACGGCGACGGTCAGGACGTACGGCAGCTGCGTGCTGACGTGGTCGAGATGGTGGCACTGCGCACCAGCAGAAGCGAGAATCGTCGTATCGGAAATCGGCGAGGCATGGTCGCCGCCGACGGCGCCCGAAAGCGTCGCCGCGACGCAGAGCGTCAGCAGGCTCGGATTGTCCGTGCCGACGACGGCGAGCGCAATCGGAATCAGGATGCCGAACGTGCCCCAGCTCGTGCCCGTCGCGAATGCGAGGCCGATGGCGACGAGGAAGAAGATCGGCGGCAGCAGCGTCATGACCGTGGCGTTCGAGCTGACGACGGCACCGACATAGCCGCCGAGGTCGAGGTATTTGTCCGAGCAGATGCCCGAAAGCGTCCACGCGAGGCAGAGAATGAAGATGGCGGGAACCATGGCCTTGAAGCCTTTCGTGAAGCACGCGCAGAAC
>NZ_JALFCU010000063.1 GCF_022771645.1 Selenomonas sp. | reverse complement strand
GCGGCTGCGGAGGTCCTGCAGTCGAACGAGGGCTCGAAAGCGCACATCATGCTGCTCTCGGGCCTCGTCGCCATGGCGTATGACTTCGTGCTCAACACGCTCGGCTGGTGGCAGGAGCTCCTGACGACGACGGCGGTCTCGTGGGGCCAGACGCTCGCCGACAAGTACAAGCTCGTCTTCAGCATCGACAACGATGCGGCGCTCCTCGGCATCGGCATGCTCGCCATGGCCGGCATCATCGGCCTGCTCACGATGTCGGGCGTCGTCGGCCGCGTCATGCGCCGTGCCGTGCGCGACCTCTTCTCGAAAGGCGTCAGCGCCGAAGGGGAGCTGCTGCGCACGCAGCGCGACATCCCGATGAGCCGCATCGTGCTCGGCAGCGTGCTCATGGCGCTCGGCTTCGGCATCTTCTTCCATCTCATGTGCTCGCAGTCGGTCACGCAGACCGTGCTCGCGTTCGTCGTCGTCACGGTGTTTGCCGTGCTGCTGTCCGTCGTCGGCATCAGCTCGATTGCCTACACGGGCAATGAGCCGGTCTCCGGCATGACGATCTTCATGATCATCGTCTCGGCCGTCGTCATGGGCGGCGCCGGCATGCATGGCAAAGTCGGCATCATCGCGATCCTCATGATGGCCTCGTTCCTCTGCACGACGCTCGCCGTCGCCGGCAACTTCATGTCGGAGCTGAAGGTCGCGCATATCACGGGCGCGACGCCGCGCACGATGCAGCGCTGGCAGCTCGTCTCGATTATTTTGTCCGGCTTTGTGTCCGTCGGCGTTGTGTTCCTGCTGAACCACGCGTACGGCTTCACGGGGCGAGGGCGCACTCCAGGCGCCGCAGGCGAACGCCATGGCCGCCATCGTCCAGCCGATGATGGAGACGGGCGACGCGCCGTGGCCGCTCTACATGGCGGGCGCGTTCTTCGCCGTGCTCCTGTGGATGATGAAGATCCCGCCGCTGCCGTTCGCGCTCGGCGCGTATCTCCCGATGGGCATCAACACGCCGGTACTCGTCGGCGGCTTCATCTCGTGGCTCGTCTCGCACAGCAGCAAGGATGAAAAGATCAACAGCATCCGCCTCGCCGAGGGCAACACCGTCGCCTCCGGCTTCGTCGCGGGCGGCGCCATCGGCAGCCTGATCTCGGCCGTCCTGCACATCGCGGGCATCGACTGGTTCGCGAAAGCCTGGGCGAACAGCCCCGCCGGCACGGCCGCCGGCCTCGTCGCGTACTTCGCGCTCTGCACGTTCCTCGTCTGGATGGCGAAAAGAGGGGCGAAAGACGCAGCATAAGTAAATACGTGCGTTCGGGGCCGCGGAGGCCTCCAACGAAATCCGGACCGTTCCCTGCGGTCACTGAAACGGATTTCTTATGGAAGCCTCCGCGGCCCTTTTTCGTTTTGTTGTGAGTTGCCGCGCTTTCTTGTATAATAAGAGAAGATTTCAACGGAAGGAGCGGTCTTATGCTTTTGGTCATCCCTGTCCAGGGCTCGATCCTCACGAATTGTTATCTCTATGCGGACGACACGACGCGCCATGCGTTCCTCATCGACCCAGGCTTCGAGCCGGAGCGCATCGTGGACGCGGTACGGAAAAAAGATATCGTGGTCGAGAAAATCCTCGTCACGCATGGTCACTATGACCATATGAGCGCGGCGCAGGCGGTCGCGAAAAATCTTGACGTGCCCATCTGTGCGAGCGTGCGGTCGCAAAAATACTTCGAGAGCCCGACGTACAACCTCTCGAAATTTTTCGAGTCCGGCGCGCTGAAGATTCCTGCGGACGAGGTCACATACCTCGCGGATGGCACGACGGTTGCGCTCGCCAATGGTACATTAAAATTGCGCCTCGTCCCGACGCCCGGGCATACGGAAGACGGCACGATGTACGTTACGGAAAACGCATTCGAAGTGGTCGTAGAAAATACAGACGGTACGGAAAATTCCGTGGCTGCGAAAAATGCGCCGTGCGTCGCATTCGTCGGCGATACGATTTTCAAAGCCAGCTACGGCGCGACAAGATTCCCTGGTGGCGACGAGGCGACGCTGCTCGCGAGCATCCGAACGCAGATCCTCACGCTCCCGGACGATACCGTGCTTTTTTCCGGCCACAGCGAGCCGACGACGGTCGGCGAAGAAAAAACGCGGCCATGGTACGGATAAATCGCAAAAGAAACCCTGTGCGGTGATTGCATGCCGCACAGGGTTTGTTGTATGATAGACCTCGACGGTACGCACAGCATCGGTGCGACTGTACAAAGGAGGTCTGAAAAATGGACAACGAAAAACATTGGTCACCCTACGAGAAATACCGGCAATGCCGGAAAGAAGCGGGCGCGACGGGCATCTTGCTCGTGCTGCTCATTCTTTTCTGGTGCCTTGCCGGTTTTGGTTTGTCCGGTGTGGACGCGGAAATCTTTGGTTTGCCTATTTGGGCCGTGCTCGGCACGGTCGGCGTCTGGGCGTTTGCCATCCTTGGCGTCATCGTGCTCGTGCGCGGCGTGTTCCGCGATCTGCCGCTTGACGAAAGTGGTCTGGAAAAATCGGAAGGGGGCGCGGCGAAATGACGACCGTTCCGCAAACGGGCGGCAATCTCTTCGCGCTCGTGCCGCTGCTGCTTTTCATGGCGCTCATGGTCGCCATCGGCTTCTGGGTTCGCGCACGTGAAGAGCGCGGCAATTTCGTGTCCCAATATTTTATTGGCAACCGCAAGCTCGGAGGCTTCGTGCTCGCCATGACGACGGTCGCGACGTACAGCTCCGTCTCGTCGTTCGTCGGCGGGCCGGGCATGGCGTGGAAGATCGGCTTCGGCTGGATTTATATGGCCGTCGTGCAGGTCACGGCGATTTTTCTGGTCCTCGGCATGTTCGGCAAGCGCGTCGCGCTCTTGTCACGAAAATTCCACGCCGTGACGGTCGTCGACATCATCCGCGAACGCTTTGAGTCGAACGGTCTCGCGGCGCTCGCGGCGTTCATCATCGTGCTGTTCTTCTGCGGCACGATGACGGCGCAGTTCGTCGGCGGCGCGCGGCTGTTCGCGGCGGCGACGGGTTACAGCTATGAGATGGGGCTGCTGCTCTTCGGCCTCGTCGTCGTGCTCTACACGAGCATCGGCGGCTTCCGCGCCGTCGCGCTGACGGATACGTGCTGCGCCATCATGATGATGATCGGCATCGTGCTGCTTTTATACTACGTCCTCGACGCAGGCGGCGGCTACACCCATATCATTACAAGTCTGCACGTCGAGCACCCGGAGATGTTCGATCCGCTCTCGGCCGGCCATATGCCGCCAGGGCTCTACCTCACGCAGTGGATCCTCGTCGGCATCTGCACGATCGCGCTGCCGCAGAGCGTCGTGCGCGGCATCAGCTACAAGGACACGCGGAGCCTCCACCGCGCCATGCTCATCGGCACGGTCGTCGTCGGATTCATGAACATCGGCGTGAACTTCACGGGCATCCTCGCGCATGGCGTCTTGAACGGGCCGGAAAGTGCGTACGGCAGCGTCGACAACATCATCCCGCTGACGATTGCGCAGGCCATCCCGAAGGAGCTCGTCGGCCTCGCCATCATCGGCCCCTTGGCCGCGTCCATCTCGACGATCTCGGGCCTCCTCATCGTCGCGTCGTCCGCCATCGTCAAGGACGTGTACCTGCACAGCAAACAGGCGCAGGGCGCCCAAGTCCCGGACGCCCGCCTGCGCCGCCTCTCCGTCGTCACGACGGCCGTCATCGGCGCCCTTGTCTTCGTCATCGCCATGACGCCGCCGAGCCTCATCTGGATCATCAACATGTTCGCCTTCGGCGGCCTCGAGACCGCGTTCTTCTGGACGCTGCTCTTTGGTCTCTATTGGAAAAAGGCGAACCGCACCGGCGCCATCCTCTCCATGGCCGGCGGCACCATCGCCTACTGCGCGACCCAGGCGCTGCATTTCAAAGTGCTCGGCCTGCACCAGATCGTCATCGGCATCACCGTGTCGCTCGCGCTGTTCCTCCTCGGCTCGTATCTCGGGAAGCCGAGCGGGGAGCGGGTGATGAACGTCTTTTTTCCTGAGAAATGAAACGAGCCCGTTGCTTCTGCAACGGGCTCGTTTCATTCTTCTTTTTTGAATTTCAGCGCTGCCGTCATGAGTCCGATGGACGCTTCGAGGCATTCTTCCGGCGTCATCGTGACTTCGGCGCCGACGGCTTCAAAGATGGCTTTGAGCTGGTTCGGATGCGGCGCGAGGATCGGGTAGATGCTCGCGAAGTACGAGATCATCGTGAACGTGAACGTGTCGAACGTTGTGTCGTCCGTGCCCGGGCATTGCTGGCGCAAGATGTTTTTCACGGTCGGGAAGATTTTCAGCATGATGCGGTTGAACGCGACGAGGTTTTCGTAGCGCACGTTTTCCTCGAGCACCGTGTGCCGCAGCGCGAAGAGGCGCAGCGTCTCCTTGTGCGCGATGAAGTGGCGCGCGACGCACTTGCAGAATTCTTTGCGCGTCAAAAGTTTTCCGTCGGGGAACATCGTGTGCAGCGATCCGTAGAATTCTTCGAGCTTCGCGCCGAGGAGCGCGAGCAGCACTTCCTCGCGCGTATGATAATAGGTATAAATCGTTTGCCGCGTGAACGAGACGTCCTTCGCGATGCGGCTGAACGTCACGTCCTCGAGCCCGCCTTCGTTGAACAGCCGATCCGCGGCCACGAGGATCTCTTTCTTGCGATCCTCGATCTGCTCTTTTTTTCGTGCGCGTTGGAATGTCATGGTGACGGCCTCGTTTCTTGTGGGTGATGCGGGACGTTGGAACGCGTCCTTATGACCCTAGTATAGTATAGGAACTGACAAGTTGCAAGTAAAACAAACGCCCCGTTTTCCGGAGACGTTTTCCAGATGCTTTCCACGAGATTTTCGGTGCGCGCAAAGATTTGCTTTACAAAAAGTTAACCGTCAAAATGCAAATAACTAATTGACAAGGTGCAAGCAAAGTGGTATCCTATGAATTGTCAAGAGGATACGGACACGGCAGAGCGAAGCGGCCGCAAGGAAACATGGACACTTCGGAAACGCTCGCAAAGCTTTCGCCCACATCTTTTTGGCAAACGGTTTTTGAGAGGTTTCTGAAGGAGGAAACACATCATGAAAAAAACTTTGATCTCTGCTCTCACGACGGCGCTCGTCGTCGGCGCTGCGTCCACGACGTTCGCAGCATCGAACCCGTTCTCCGATGTCCCGGCGGATCACTGGGCATACGATGCGGTCGCGCAGCTCGCTGCCGACGGCGTCATCGAAGGCTACGGCGACACGACGTTCCAGGGCGACAAGAACATCACGCGTTACGAGATGGCGCAGATGGTCGCAAAAGCGATGGCAAAGACGGACGTCTCCGCTGCCGACAAAGCGATGATCGACAAGCTCGCTGCCGAGTTCGCTGATGAGCTCAACAACCTCGGCGTCCGCGTCTCGAACCTCGAGAAGCATGCCGACATGGTGAAGTGGAATGGCCAGGCGCGTTACACGTACTCCAGCCGCCGTGTCCAGGATGCCAACAAAGACGACACGGATCGTTCGAATAAAGACGAGCTCCTGTTCCGTCTCGAGCCGACGGCCGAAGTCAATGATCACTGGTCCGTCAAGGCACGTCTCGATGCCAAGACGTACATGGACAGCGATGACGGCAGCTCGAAAGATGATGACGAAGTCACGCTCGCACGTGCGTATGCGCAGGGCGATTACAAGAACTTCCAGGTGCAGCTCGGCAAATTCGGCTTCTACACGCCGGAGCAGGGCCTTGTCTGGGATAACGAGCTGAGCGGCGCGAAGCTCACGTTCGGCAACGATCTCAAAGCCAGCCTCTATGCCGGCCGCATCGACCTCTCCGATTCCAAGGCCGTCGGTACGTACAAGACGACGGATACGGGCTATGACAAAAACGACACGGCGAACCTCCAGGGCATCACGCTCCAGTATGACAATGCAGCGAAGAGCAAGCTCTCCGGCGGCGCTGCGTACTACCATGTGAACAGCGATGCGTTCAAGACGCTCGAAGACCAGTCGGTCAATGGCCTGAACGACAAGCGCGGCAAGATGGTCGGCGTTTCCTATGCAAATGATGACAATGAGGACACGGCTGACATCTGGTCGGTCAACGCTGCGTACAAGTTTGATCGTTCCAGCAAGCTCTCCGCTGCCTATGCGCAGAACACGAAGGCGGATAACCTCGATAAGAGCTGGCAGGCCTTCTACAACTACAAGGGCGCACAGGCCGCGAACAAGGGTTCGTGGGGCGCTTACGCCGGCTACCGTTACCTCGGCACGTTCGCTTCCATCTTCGGCACGCAGGATGCGCAGACCGTCGGTGCGAAGGGCTGGGAGATCGGCGCTGACTACACGCCGTTCAAGAACGTCGTCGCCAGCGCGAAGTACTTCAGCGGCGAAGGCATCGAGTCCGGCCGCGACGCAGACACGCTCTGGGGCCGTCTCGACTTCAAGTTCTGATTGCTTCCATAGCAATTACTCAACAAGCTTCCTATCCTTTATGGATCCCCATAAATATACTTCGGTGTCACATGATGCCAGCTCCCGCTCTGCGGGAGCTCTTTTTTTGTGCGGGATTTTTTGGTAGAATAGAGGCAAAAAGGAGTGATGTTCGTGAAAGCGCCCAAAATTATTTTTTCCGATATTGACGGCACGTTCCTCAAGGACGACCACATGACCGTCTCGCACCGCACGGCCGAGGCTGTGCATGCCGTGCTCGCGCAGGGCATCCCGTTCGTGCTCGTCTCCGCGCGCATGCCGGAGGCCATCTACCCGATCACGGACAGCATCGGCGTGAAGATCCCCATCATCAGCTATAGCGGCGGGCTCGTGCTGACGGACGCGGGCGAGACGCTCGCCGACGTCCGCATGGACGCGAGCGCGGCGTCGATGGTGCTGTCGGCTGTTAATGAGCATTTCCCCGTGCTGACGGTGAACTACTACGCCGGCCGCCGCTGGTACGTCGGGGACAAAGACGACCCGCGCGTGCGCCACGAGGAGCACATCACGCACGCGCAGGCGGAGCATGGCAACTTTGACATGCTGCTCTCGATCAACACGCTGCCGAGCAAGATTTTGCTCATGGGCGCGCCCGAGCCGTGCAAGCGCGCCGAGCACGACCTTGCGGCGCAGTTCCCGATGCTCCACGTCGTGCGCTCGTCGCCGAATCTCGTCGAGATCATGCAGGCCGGCGTCTCGAAGGAGAGCGGCATCCGCACGATGCTCGAGTACTACGGCCTCACGGCAAAGGACGCGCTCGCGTTCGGCGACAACTACAACGACCTCGAGATGCTCCAGTTCGCCGGCACGTCCGTCGCGATGGGCAACGCCCCGGACGACGTGAAAAAAGCCGCCTCCCGCGTCACCGAAAGCAACGAGGAAGACGGCATCTGGGCCTTCTTGAAAGAACACAAGATCATCTGATCTCATGCGAGTGAATGAAAACTCTCCCTCGGCAGCGCTTCGTCGCTGCCGATTTTTTTGACGCTCTCGCGCTCGATGAGGTGGAGCGGCAGCTCGGGGGCGGGGGCGTCTTCGCTGCCGAGCGCGTGCAGGAGCAGCTGCGCCGTCTTCATGCCGACGAGGTCGTAGTCGAACTGGATTGTCGTCAGCGCGGGATAAACGACGGCGCTGACATCGTAGCCGCCGAAGCCCGTGACGGAAATCTCCTCCGGCACGCGGATGCGGCGTTCGTGGAAATAGCGCAGCACGCCGAGCGCGATGTTGTCCGTCGCGCAGACGACGACCGTCGCGCCCGCATCTTTTTTTTCTTCGACCATCGAGCCATGGTTGTATGCCGAGAGGAAGTCAAAGCCCGTCTCGACGAAGTCGATGCGCACGCCCGCGTCCTCCTCGCGCCCCGCGAGGAACGCGTCGAGGAAGCCGCGCTTGCGCTCGCCGCCGACGGCCTTGTCGCGTTCGTTGACGCCGAGGAAGACGGCGTGCGTGTGGCCCATCTGCTGGAGGTACGCGCCCATGAGGCGGCCGGCCGCGTAGTCGTCGAGCTTCAGCCATGTGACGTTCGGATGCTGCTGCCCCGTGAAGACGACGGGGACGTCGAGTGCTTTCGCAAGCGCGACGTGGCGGTCCGTGATGCCGATGGAGTCGACGATGATGCCGTCGACGCCCTGCTGCGCGAGGCTGCGGATGCTCGCGAGCTCTTTTTCGGGCGAGAGCTGGCTCGAGAGCAAGAGCCCCTGGTAGCCGCGCGGCTCGAGCACGCGGCCGATGCCCGTGAGGAGTTTTCCGACGGTCACGGAGTCGATGCGCGGCAGCACGACGCCGACGAGCTTGCTCTCCTTCATCTTCAGCCGCTTCGCGAAGAAGTTCGCCTTGTACCCCGTCTCGTGGATGACGTCGCGGATGCGCGCGGCCTTCTCCTCGCTGATGTATCCCTGGTTCAGATAGCGCGACACCGTGCTCTTCGACACGCCGGCCATGTCGGCGATCTCTTGGATGGTGACTTTGTGCTCGCTGCGCGCCATGCGCTCGTGATAATCCTTCATCGTTGCTCAAAAGCTCCTGCGTTCTAAAAAAATTTGATACTTCATGGTAACAATCCCATGGTGGAATGTCAAGAAAAAACCGCATAGGATTGCGTCAGAAATGCAGGCGGCGACAGGATTTTTTCCGCTGCGCGTCGAATCTCTCCCTATCAGGAAAGCGGGGGCGGGGATGATGGAAAAAGGTTTTGAAGAAGGCTTCGTCGTGGCGGTCGCGGACGGCGTGGCGACGGTGCGCGTCGGGCGGCACGCGGAGTGCTCGAGCTGCGGCGCGTGCGGTGCGGCGCGGCAGGCCGTCGTCGAGGCGCGCGACGACATCGGCGCAAAGGCGGGCGACCACGTGCGCTTCACCGTGCCGGAGCACTCCGTCGTGCTCGGCTCGCTCATCGTCTTCGCCGTGCCCGTCGCGCTCGCGCTCGTGCTCGGCGTCTGCGGCGCGCTGGTCGAGGGCGGCGGCACGGTCGCGAATGGCACGCTCGGCGGCCTCGTCGGCGCGGCCGTCGGCCTCGCCATCGGCGGCGGTATCGTGCGCTGGTTCGACCGGCGGGCGGCCGCGCAGCAGCCGCGCATCGTCGAGATTTTGTCATCGTGAAGAGAGAAGCCTTGCGGGATGCCGCACAGGCTTCTTTTTTTCTAGCATCACAGGACGTTCCATGGTATACTGAATGGGTTATCGGCAAATCACGTGATGTTTTTTGATATAGGAAGGGAATCAATCGATGAGAAGCACGCGCAAGCAGAAGCGCAGTACCACGCGGGTGAAATGGATCGTCGCGCTCGTCCTCATTGCGGCGGGGCTCGTCTACGCGTGGAACAACCTCGGGCTCCGGAGCGCGATGCGCGGGCAGACGGGGACGGAGAGCGCCGTGACGTTGCAGGCGGAGAACGTCGTGCACGTCATGATCCTCGGCGTCGACCAGCGCGCGGACGACGTCGGGCGCAGCGATACGCTCATGGTCGCGACGATCGACACGGACACGGGCAAGGGCGCGCTCCTCTCCGTGCCGCGCGACACGCGCCTCGCCATCGAGGGCCACGGCTACGACAAGGCGAATCACGCCTATGCGTTCGGCGGCCACGCGCTCAGCATGAAGTCGGTAGAAAAGCTCCTCGGCGTGCCGATGGATCACTACCTCATCATCAACACGTCGGCGTTCTCGCGCATCATCGATGCCATCGGCGGCGTCGACCTCAACGTCGAGAAGCGCATGCACTACGAAGACCCGTGGGACGACAACGGCGGCCTCGTCATCGACCTTTATCCCGGCGAGCAGCACCTCGACGGCAAAAAGGCCATCCAGTACGTGCGCTACCGCGACGGCGAAGGCGACATCGGCCGCATCGGGCGCCAGCAGAAATTCATGAAGGCCGTGCTCGCGAAAGTCATCTCCCCAGACATCCTGCCGCGCCTCCCAGAGCTCGTCAAGGAGGTCGCGGGCGCGGTGAAGACGGACATGAGCCTGCCGGAGATGATCGACTTCGCGCAGCGGCTCAAGGCCATCCACGACGCCGGCCTCGAAGCCGACATGGTGCCGGGCACGCCCGCGTACTACGAAGACATCAGCTATTGGCTGCCCGACATCGTCGCGTGCCGCGAGATGCTCGCGGAGGAGCTCGGCATCGAGTTCACGCCGGAACTGCGCGCAGCCGCGGAGGACGCGGCCGCGGCGTACGAAAAAGACCTGCCGAAAGGCCTGAAGATCGAGAAGGGCGCGGAGCAGAAGAAGGCGGACGAGGCTGACAGCGACGACGAGAAGAAAGACGAAACGCAGCCGATGAAGCCGTCGGAGATCTCCGTCATGGTCATCAACTCGAGCGGCATCAACGGCGCCGGCGCAGAAGTCGCCGACATCCTGAAGCGCAAGGGCTTCAAGATCTCCGGCGTCGAGACCGGCCGCACGGATGCAAAAGAAAAGACGAGCATCACGACGTCGACGCGCAACACCGATGTCTTCTACGGCATGCCGTTCCCCTGCGTCATCATGGACGGCGGCAGCAGCAACCAGGCCGTCGTGAATATCGGAAGAGACTACGGCGCGACCGGGAAAAAGGGAAGAAAGTAATCTTTTCGATGAGTTGTTGCGGTTACATTCATATTCCCATCTGTTGCGAGCGTAACAATGACAGCAGCCTTCCCCTTCGGGGAAGGGGGACCGCGTTAGCGGTGGAAAGGGTGTCGGAGGTAGGACAAAACTCATTGCACGATTGTAGTGTCGAAGGAAACATGGAGTTATTACCGTCCTTCGACTTTACAATCCAGCGATTTGTTACGTCCTACCTCCGCCACCCGCTCCACCGCTTCGCGGTCCCCCTCTCCCGGAGGGAGAGGCTGCTGTTGGAGTCACGTTCGGCAACAGATGAAACGATTTTGGTCATCCAACTGCTGAAGAGAACGATAGACAGGAGCACATTTTTGGGTACACTAAAAGTCACAAACCTTTCCAAGTCCTTCGGCATCGACGAACTTTTCAAGGACGTCACCTTCGACGTCACACGCGGCGACAAGGTCGGGTTCGTCGGGCCGAACGGTGCGGGGAAGTCGACACTGATGAAGATCCTCATGGGCCAGGAAGAGGCCGACGGCGGCAGCATCCAGTGGGACACGAACGATACGGTCGGCTACGTCGAGCAGACGGCCGCGTTCCACGGCGGCACGCTGTATGAGGAGTTCCAGCATGCGTTCGACGATATCCGTGCGCTCGACGAACGGAAGAAAGCGCTGGAGCAGCGCATGAAGACCGTCGGGGCTGCGGGCGCAGCGGATACTTGTGCGGATGAAAGCAGCGGAACGACGGCAGACGAAGCCGGCGCGGCGCTGCTCGACGAGTACAGCCGCGTGCTGAACCGCTTCGAGCTCCTCGGCGGCTACGATTACGAAAGCCGCTTGCGCCGCATCGCATACGGCCTTGGCTTCACAGAGGACGATTTCGCAAAAGACGTGCAGCATTTTTCCGGCGGCCAGCGGACGCGCATCTGCCTTGCGAAGGCGCTCATGCGCGAGCCGGATTTCCTGTTCCTCGACGAGCCGACGAACCACCTCGACATCGAGCGCATCGAATGGCTGGAAAAATTCTTGCAATCGTATCACGGCGGCGTGCTGATCATCAGCCATGACCGCTTTTTCCTCGACCGCGTCGCGACGCGCATCCTCGAGCTCGACGGCGGCCGCGTCACGGACTACGAGGGCAACTACACGTACTACATGCGCGTCAAGACCGACCGCCGTGCCGCACTGCAGTCCGCGTACGAAAAGCAGCAGGAGCACATCAAGAAAACGGAGGAATACATCCGCCGTTACAAGGCCGGCATCAAGAGCAAGCAGGCGCGCGGGCGGCAGAGCCAATTGGAACGCCTCGAACGCATCGTGCTGCCGCCGGAGGACGCGACGTTCAATTATTTCGCGTTCCACAAGCCGCCAGAATGCGCCGAGCGCGTAGCAGAATTGGAGGATGTGTCCTGGCATTACGGCCCGCACGCGATTTTCGATCATGTGAACCTGCTGATCCGGCGCGGCGACGGCGTCGCGCTCGTCGGGCCGAACGGCGCAGGCAAGACGACGCTGCTGCGCGTGCTCATCGGCGAGCTGGAGTCGCCGACCGGCCGCGTGAAGATCGGCAGCCGCGTGAAGATCGGCTATTTCTCGCAGCAGCATGAGACGCTGCACCCCGAGAGCACGATCCTCGACGAGATCACGTACACGTTCGGCATCGACGAAGAGCAGGCGCGCAAATACCTCGGCGCGTTCCTGTTCCACGGCGACGACGTGCTGCGGCGCATCGGCGAGCTCTCGGGCGGCGAGCAGTCGCGCGTCGCATTCCTGAAGCTCATGCTGACGGGCGCGAACTTCCTCGTGCTCGACGAGCCGACGAACCACCTCGACATCCCGGCGAAAGAGACGATCGAGGAGGCGCTCATGGCCTACCCCGGCACGTTCCTCGCCGTCAGCCATGACCGCTATTTCCTCGACAAGGTCGCGAACTGCACGCTCGTACTCGAAGACGGGAACATCACCGAGTACAACGGCAACTACAGCTACTACCGCGAGCGCGTCGCGGCAGAGGAAGCCGCGGCCGCCGAGGAACGCGAAGAGCAGGAGCGACTCGCGGCCATCGAGGCGAAGCGCGCGAAGGAAAAAGCGCGCGCCGCGCGCAAAAAAGCGGGCGGCGCGAATGCGGCCACGGGCGCGAGCACGAGCGACGCGCCGACGGCTGCACAAAAACAAAAGGACGCCGCCCTCATCGGCAGCATCCAGAGCATGAGCGACGCGAAACGCCAAGAAGCCATCGACCGCGCCGAAGCCGAGATCGCCATGGCCGAAGCCGAGCTCAAAGGCCTCGAATACGAGATGAACGACCCCGCCGTGCAATCCGACCCCGCAAAGAGCCAAGCCCTCGCCGATGCGTACGCCGCGAAGCAGCAGGAGATTGAAGAACGATATGCGAAGTGGGAACGTCTGACGGAGGCGTGACTTTCGCGACATCATTGTAAGTTCGGGCAGGATGGGTGTTCCGATAAGAAAACCGTTTTAGTGAGCGCAGCGAACGTTCCGGTTTTCGTTCGGAATACCCATTCTGCCAGCGAGCACGTTGTATCTTCGCGAACAAGAAAGGAGGTACCCCTCTTTTGCAACAGACCACCCTTACAGGGTTTGCCGACGTCCCCGAGCAGCTCACCGGCGTCGTCGACAGCATCATCTTCGCCGCGCCGAACGGGCAGTTTTCCGTGCTGCGGCTGAAGCCACTTCAGCAGGGCGGGCGCGTGAACGTGACACTGCCGAGCGCGCCGCCGCTTGTCGGGCAGCAGGTCGAGCTCGGCGGGCGCTGGGTCACGCATCCGCGCTTCGGCCAGCAGTTCCAGGCGACGCACATGAAAGTCAGTGCGCCTTCGAGCGCCGAGGGCATCGAGCGCTTCCTCGGCTCGGGCGTCATCGACGGCCTCGGGCCGGAGCTCGCACGGCGCATCGTGCGCACGTTTGGCGACGAGACGCTCGACATCATCGAGAACGCGCCGCACCGCCTGAAGGAAGTCTCGGGCATTGGCGCGAAGACCATCGAGAAGATTGTGACGTCGTACCAAGCGAATGCCGAGCTCCGTGACCTCATGCTCTGGCTCGAGGATCACGGCCTCTCCGGCACGTTCGCCGCGCGCATCTTCAAGCAGTACAGCTCGTTCGCCGTCGACGTGCTCGAGCACCAGCCGTACCGCCTCGCCGCCGAGGTGCCGGGCATCGGCTTCCAGACAGCCGACGCCATCGCGCACAGCGTCGGCATCGAGCGGGATGACCCTGCGCGCATCGTCGCAGGCCTCGACTACACGCTCGGCCAGATTGCGACGAACGGTCATTGCTGCGTGCCGGAGTCGTACCTCGCGCCGCGCGCCGCGCAGACGCTCGGCGTCCCCGAGCCTGCGGTGCGCGACGTGCTGAAGAAAGCGCTCGAGGACAGCTATTTCGCGGCAGAGACCGTCGGTGGCGACCTGCTCGTCTACCCGCCGCTCCTCTATCGCGCGGAAACGGAGACGGCGGAGAAGCTGCTGTATCTCCGCGACCATGCCGAGCTCGTCCGCGTCAAAGATCCCGCCGCGCTCGTGCGGAAATGGGAAGCCGGCGCCGGCCTCACGCTCGCGCCTGCGCAGCGCAAAGCTATCGAGGGCGCGATCACGTCGGGCATCTTCGTCCTGACGGGCGGCCCCGGCACGGGCAAGACGACCGTCGTGCGCGGCATGATCGACCTCCTCGAAAAGCTCGGCCTCTCCATCCTCCTCGGCGCGCCGACGGGACGCGCGGCGAAGCGCCTCAGCGAGGCGACGGGGCGCAAGGCCGTCACCGTCCACCGCATGCTCGAGGCGCAGGGTGGCGAGGGCGCGATGTTCGCGAAGGACGCGGACGACCCCTTGGAGGCCGACGTCATCATCCTCGACGAATGCTCCATGATGGACATCGTGCTCATGAGCCATTTCCTCGCCGCCGTCCCCGAGGGCAGCCATATCATCCTCGTCGGCGACGTTGACCAGCTGCCGGCCGTCGGCCCCGGCTCGGTGCTCAAAGACATCCTGCGTTCGCACGTCATCCCGAGCGTCCGCCTCACGGACGTCTTCCGCCAGGACGAGGCGAGCCGCATCGTGCTGAATGCCCACGCCATCAACCGCGGCCAGCTGCCGCGCTATCCGGAGGAAACAGGCGAGCGTGTGCCGCTCGATGCGAGTGACTTCCACTTTTTTGAAATCCCTGATGCGGCCGACGTTGCCGACACCATCGTCGACCTCTGCGCGCGCGTCCTGCCGGACGCGGGCTATTCGCCGCTCGGCGACGTGCAGGTGCTCTCGCCGATGCACCGCCAGGAATGCGGCGTCGACAACCTGAATAAGCGCCTGCAGGCCGCGCTGAACCCGCCGTCGCCCGCGAAGAGCGAATACCGCGGCAGCGTGAACACGTTCCGCCTCGGCGACAAGGTCATGCAGACGAAGAACAACTACCAGAAGCACGTCTTCAACGGCGACATCGGCTACATCCGCGAGCTCGAGCAGGACCACGTCACCGTCCAGTTCGCCGAGCAAAAGGTCGACTACGAGCGCGCCGAGCTCATCGAGCTCACGCTCGCCTACGCCATGAGCGTCCACAAGAGCCAGGGCAGCGAGTACCCAGTCATCCTCCTGCCGCTCGTCCCCGGCCACCACATCATGCTCCAGCGCAACCTCCTCTACACCGCCGTCACGCGCGCGAAGAGCCTCGTGCTCCTCCTCGGCAGCAAAGCCGCCCTCACGACCGCCGTCACGAACGACCGCACGAAAAAACGCTACACGCTCCTCGCCGAACGGCTGACGCACAGCCTGTGAAGACGCTTGCGTCACGTTGTGTCATTTCGTTGAAAATGGTATAATCGAAGAAAGAAATTTCAAAAGGTGGTGGGCAGTATGGGCGCTTCATCGTTCACACTCGAATCGGCGCTTGCGCGAAAGGCGGCGGCCATTGAAATCTTGAAATCAAAAGCCCGCGGAATTCCTGTCGTCTACGGGAAAGACGGGTGGCTGATCCAAGAAGCACCGGACGGAACAAAGACGAAGATCAAAAAAATCAAGAGGAATGCGCTCTATGAACAGTAAGCCGCGTTTGGCGGAAGTCATCGTGTTCGCTGGCCCGAACGGTTCGGGGAAGAGCACGATGACCGAGCTCTTACGCCCCGTCGGCATGGATTATATCAATGCGGATGATATCAAACGCGTCCTTCATTGTTCCGATCTTGAAGCGGCTCAGCGGGCGGAAAGAGAACGTGAGGAACATTTAGCGCATGGACGGGACTTTTGCTTTGAAACTGTCCTTTCGACCGAGCGGAATCTTCTGTTGCTGCAACGTGCAAAAGAGAATGGCTATTTCATCCGTTCCCATTATGTCATTACTGCCGATCCCGAAATCAACGTCGGCCGCGTCCTTCAACGAGTCGCCAATGGCGGGCATGATGTGCCAAAAGAGAAAATCATCAGCAGGTACTACCGTTCTGCCAAGTTTGTAAAAGACCTGGTGGCTGTTTCTGATGTCTGCAACATCTATGACAATACGGACTTGCCTGTGCGGTTCTTCAAAAAACGCAAAGACGTATACTTCTACTCGCCCTGCGAATCGTGGCAGTTGGAAGACATCCAACGTCTGACTGGAATCCAACACATCACGAAACGGTCGCTGAACGAGACAAATCCGTATTTGAACGCGTAAATCGCCTCCTTTCCTGCAAGTATCCAAGCAAGAAAGGAGGCGATTTCGATGCAAGACATGATGGTGGCGATCGGGAATTTTGGCTTCCCGATGGTCGTGACGGCGTTCCTGCTCGTGCGCATCGAGGGGAAGCTCGGGCAGCTGAACGACAGCATCCAGCTGCTCACGCGTACGATCGCACAGAAGTGAAAAGAAGCATAGGAAAATACGGCCGGCAGACAGGCGAGAACCTGTTTGCCGGCCGTATTTTTTTGTGCCGTCTTTTATGCGTTTTCACCCAGGTACTGCGACGGGTCGAGGCTGAGCTCGTGGACGAAGTGACGGAGCTCGTTGTCGGCGATGACCATCTGGATGAGCTTCGGCCCTTTCGGGTCGGCGGCGAGGTCGATGGTCTCAGGGTTTTTGATGATTTTGCCTTCGAGGTCGGCGAAGACGACGATCGTCGGCGCCTCCGTCTTGCCGAACTCGCATTTTTTCACGATGGCGTAGCCGTAGTCAGTCTTGAGTATCGTGCCGACGGGGTAGATGGCGACGTTGTTGAAGAAGAGGTCTAAAAGGTCGGGGTCGAACTGGCCGCGGTTGACGTTCTTCATGATGTTGTACGCGACGTTCGGCGTGTACGCTTTCTTGTACGGGCGCTCGCTCGTCAGCGCGTCGTAGACGTCGGCGATGGCGACGATTTTCGCGAAGCGGTGGATCTTTTCGCCCGTGAGGCCGGAGGGGTAGCCGCGCCCGTCGATGTGCTCGTGGTGCTCGCGCGCGATGGTCGCGAGCAGGCTCGTGTACGGCAGCTCGTTGTCCATGTCATGGATGTGCGCGGCGCCGCGCTCCGGGTGGCCTTTGATGATGGCGAACTCCTCGTCATTGAGGCGCGTCGTCTTCGTGAGGATCTTCGCTGGGACTTCGATCTTGCCGAGGTCGTGGAGGAGCGCGCCGAGCGTCAGCACGCCCATGTCCTTGCGCGTGTAGCGGCAGAGCATGCCGAGCATGGCCGAGAGGATCGCGACGTTGACGCTGTGCGCGAACGTGTACGTGTCGTGCAGGCGGATGTCTGTGAGCTGCACGAGGTTTTCCTTGCGCTGGATGATGTCGAGGATGATGTTGTCCGAGACTTTTTCCATCGCCTTCGCGTCGAGCCGCCCTTCTTCCTCGACGTCGTGGAACGCCTGGTAGACGTGCTGGATGGCATCGATGCGCGTCGTCTCTTGCACGACGTCCTCGGGCGGCTTCAGCTGGAAGCGCGGGTCGGCGCTCGTGACGTTGACGGTCGGGATGCCGATTTTCTTCAGCTGGTGGATGTACTCCGGCGTGATGGCGCTGCCCTTCACGAGGTAGCTGCCGCCGTGGTGGTTGTAGATGCTCTGGGCGACGATCATGCCCTTTTTCAAACTTTTGACGGGTAAGCGCAGCATAATTTGTGTCCCTCTATCGTGATGAATGATGCTGATTTTTCAGATAATAGTTCTATTATCTAACTATAGCATAAATGGGAAAATAAAGCTACCACGCAATTGCGACTTCGTGATATACTGAAACAGACAGTTGGCGCTTACGTCGGCGGCAGCCGACGATCCTTTTCCAGTAGGAGTGAAAGCTTATGACGACACTTCAAGATACGCCGCGCGCGTCGCGTCTGCACATCGGCTTGTTCGGACGGCGCAACAGCGGCAAGTCGAGCCTGCTCAATGCGCTCATCGGGCAGAGTCTCGCCGTCATCTCGGAAAAGCCGGGCACGACGACCGATCCTGTCTACAAATCGATGGAGATCGCCGGCATCGGGCCCGTCGTTTTCATCGATACGGCGGGCTTCGACGATGACGAGGCGGAGCTCGGCGCGGCGCGCGTGCAGCAGACGGAGCGCGCGGCGGCCGAGACGGACATCGCGCTCGTTTTGTTCCAGCCGACGGCGGACGAAAGCGCGGGCGGCGACGACGAGGAACTCGCGTGGGTGCGCCGTTTCCAAAAAGAGGGCAAGCCCGTGCTCGCCGTCGTCTCGCAGGCCGACACGCTCGCGGACGAGGGCCACGCACGAAAAGAGGCCATCCTCCAGGAGACGGGGTGCATGACGCTCGCCGTCAGCGCGAAGGCGAAGAGCGGCCTTGAGGCCGTGCGCCGCGAGATCGCGCGGCTCTTGCCGGCCGACTACCAGCTGCGCTCCATCACGGGCGACCTCGTCGCGCCCGACACGAACGCCGTCGTGCTGTTCGTCATGCCGCAGGACATCCAGGCGCCGAAAGGCCGCCTCATCCTGCCGCAGGTGCAGACGCTCCGCGAACTTCTCGACAAGCACGCGCTCGTCATGAGCTGCACGACGGACTGCATCGACGCGGCACTCGCGGCGATGACGCAGCCGCCGTCCCTCATCATCACGGACTCGCAGGCGTTCCGCATCGTCGCCGCGAAAAAACCGGCCGCTTCGAAGCTCACGTCGTTCTCCGCGCTCTTCGCCGCGCTCAAGGGCGACATCGATTACTTCCTCGCGGGCGCGCATGAGCTCGCGGACCTCGCCGAGGCCGCGCGCGCCAGCCGCCAGGCCGACGATGACGCGCCGAGCGTCGCGTCCGCGTTCGGAGAGGATGCAGGCGCAAGCAAGACGAAGCCCCTCAACATCCTCATCGCCGAGGCCTGCACGCACAAGCCGCTTGACGGCGACATCGGTCGTATCAAGATCCCGCGCATGCTGCGGAAGGCGTTCGGCGAGGACGGCGTCACGACACGCACGGTCAGCGGCAAGGATTTCCCCGACAACCTCGCGCCGTACGATTTCATCATCCATTGCGGCAGCTGCATGTTCAACCGCAGCTACGTCCTCTACCGCGCCAGCGAAGCGAAAGCGGCCGGCGTCCCCATGACGAACTACGGCCTCGCCATCGCCGCCATGCTCGGGATTCTCGATGACATCTCGCTGCCGGGCAACCCGTTTGAAACGACGGTTGAAAACGAATAGAGATTCATCTGTTGCTGAACGTGACAACCCCGGCAGCCTTCCCCTACGGGGAAGGTGGCGCGCGAAGCGCGACGGAAAGGGTGTCGAAGGTACGACGTAACTTGTACGAATAAATTTACATCGAAGGAAGTATGAAGAGGTGAACCCTTTATGAAAGTAAAACATCTGTTCTCATCCATTCCCGTGGCACTCGCACTTGTCCTGACCCCATGTGCATCCATTCCACCATCGGCCTCCGCCGCGGAAGCCGACGCCACCGGCTGGTACTGGCTCTCGTCCGACGCGAAGTACAGCAACTTCTTCGACCCCGCGTCCGTCAAGGTGACGGGCGCGGTCGAGACGGCGCATGGACGCGTCGCGACGGAGATCGAGGCCTATGTCAAGACCGGCTACAGCTACGGCGGCGCACAGGAGACCATCGCGAGCTATGGAATAAAGGACGTCATCCCGAACCCGAACCAGCTCGCGTACAGCGTCGCGCTTGTGAAGGTCAACCCGCAGAACCGCACGCTGCAGTACGTGAAGGAAGATTTTTACGACGCGCAGGACAAAGTCATCTGGTCGCGCACGAACGGCGAGGAAAAGGAGATCACCTCGCAGCAATTTGACGAAGAGTTCTACACGAACATCGTCGACAGCGTCTTCGGGGCGGGCGAAGTCGCGCGCAGCAAGGCGGAAAACCGCTGGCTCGACCTCTACACGCACGAGGCCGACGGCCTCATGACGACGGCCATCGCCGACACGACGACGATGCGCAAGAAGGGCGACAACCTGTTCTTCTGGGAATGGGACACGCTGAAAGACGCGTCCGGCAACACGCTGGAAATCAAGTTCCTAAAGAAAGCTGTCAACCTGCCGAACGGCACGGAAAGCATCATCCGCGCACGCTACTGGAGCGGCCAGACGGGCTGGAAAGACCTCGAAGACGACCTCGACGGCGCCTACCGCTACATCAAGGCCGGCACGCCCCAGGCCCAAGGCATCCGCGCCCTGCGCAACTACGCCTACACGCATGAAAAATGGGTGAACCGGTACAGCATCAACTAACGCACCCCCGCAGCCTTCCCCTCAGGGGAAGGGGGACCGCGAAGCGGTGGAAAGGGTCCCCTGTACGGCAGGAGGACTTGTATGACGTTACTTCCGCGGGTGCGATATCGAACATTTTGACACGCTATCACGCCTATACTATAATATAAGAAAATTTTCGACTTTTGGAGAGTGAACAACCCATGCTGGACATGAAATTCGTGCGCGACCATCTCGATGAGGTCCGCCAGATGCTCAAAAACCGCTGCAACCCGCTCAGCCTCGACGGTTTCGTCGATCTCGACAAGCGCCGCCGCGAGCTCTTGCAGGAGACGGAGACACTGAAGAGCGAGCGCAACGCGGTCTCGAAAGAGATCAGCCAGATGAAGAAGAACAAAGAGGACGCGACGCAGCGCATCGCGGACATGCGCGCCGTCGGCGAAAAAATCTCCGCGCTCGACAAAGAGCTCAAAGACGTCGAAGCCAAACTCCGCGACATCCTGCTGCACATCCCGAACATGCCGCGCGAAGACGTGCCGATCGGCAAGGACGACACGGAAAATCCCGAAGTCCGCCGCTGGGGCGAGCCGCGCCAGTTTGACTTCGAGCCGAAGGCGCATTGGGACATCGGCACGGATCTCGACATCCTCGATGCCGACCGCGCCGCGAAGGTCGCGGCCGCGCGCTTCACGTTCTACAAAGGCCTCGGCGCTCGCCTCGAGCGCGCCTGCATCGCGTTCATGATGGACCTCCACGCGAACAAGCACGGCTACACCGAGATGCTCGCGCCGTACATCGTGAACCGCGACAGCATGATCGGCACGGGCCAGCTGCCGAAATTTGCCGAAGACATGTACAAGCTGGAGGGCATGGACTACTACCTCGTCCCGACGGCCGAAGTTCCGATGACGAACTATCACCGCGACGAGATCCTCGACGGCGAAAAGCTCCCGGAGTACTACAGCTGCTACACGGCGTGCTTCCGCGCCGAGGCGGGCAGCGCCGGCCGCGACACGCGCGGCCTCATCCGCCAGCATCAGTTCAATAAAGTCGAAATGATCAAATTCTGCACGCCGGAGACGAGCTGGCACGAGCTCGACACGATGGTCGAGGCCGCCGAAGACGTCTTGAAGACGCTCGGCCTGCCGTATCACGTCGTGAAGCTCTGCACGGGCGACATGAGCTTCACGTCCGCGACGACGTACGACCTCGAAGTCTGGTTCCCGTCGCAGCACAAATACCGCGAGATCAGCTCCTGCTCGAACTGCACGGACTACCAGGCGCGCCGCGCGAACATCAAGTTCCGCCGCACGAAAGGCGCAAAGCCCGAGTTCGTCCATACGCTGAATGGCTCCGGCCTCGCCGTCGGCCGCACCGTCGCCGCCATCCTCGAGAACTACCAGCAGGCAGACGGCTCCGTCGTCATCCCCGACGCCCTCGTCCCGTACATGGGCGGCGTGACCGTCATCAAGAAGCCCGAATAATCGTCAAAGGTTTTCAGCCCCATTCGTAAGAACGAATGGGGCTTTTGTACTTCTATCCGCTGCTTGTACTTTCCAAATAGGACTCACTAGGTTATAATAGACACAAATAGGACAAATCGGGAAACCAGACAAGGAGATGATGATCATGGCACAGCGCATCCGGCAAAGCATGAGCGCCCATCTGCGCCTCGAACGCCTCGACCGCACGCTGCTGACCGGCGTGCCCGTCTCCGTCGCCGTGCTCTTTTTCGCCATGCTCGCCATGATCGCCTGCTACCAGAGTGACGGAGAAGCTGTCTGGCTCGTACGCATGGTCGTTGCTGTCACCGCCGTTCTCATCCTGTTGCTCTACGGCTTCTTCCACATCGTCGGGAGCTGGCAACGCTCCGACGCGTACCTCTATACTGATCCACTCTGCCCGTGCGGCAGCCGCACGGCCATGCAGGAGCTGCTGCGTCGCCTCGAACCGCAGAGGGACATCGACATCACGATCCTTTACGCCGACCTCAACCATTTCAAATACGTCAACGACACGTTCGGCCACGAGGCCGGCGACCGCTTGCTCGTCACGTTCGCCCGGACGCTCTGCCGCGTCTTCGACGGCTCGCACGCCATGACCGCGCGTGTCGGCGGAGACGAATTTGTCGTCATCCTCAAAGATGTCACGCAGGGGTGGATCGACGAGGCTTGGCAGCAGGTCGAGCTCGACCTCCAAGAAGAAAGCCGCCGCCTGCCGTTCTGCTATTGGATCACGTCGGCGCACGGCTGCGCGACGCGCGCGCAGGGCGACACGCGCCCGCTCGAAGACATCGTCCGCGCCGCCGACCATGCGATGTACGAGTGCAAGGAAGCCATGAAGCGGAGCGCACAAGTTTCGAGCACGCCGGGACGGAAAAGCGCGTAAAACATCCGGAACGCGCGCCAAGGCGAAAGAAATCCGTGGAAAAAACGCAGAAACGAAAACTCTAATTTGTAATTATTATCCGTTGATGGTATAATAGGCCTTGCGAGCGATGGAGGGGATTCCATCCTCGCAAGGCCTGTTTTTGGCCGTAGGGAACATTGTGTATTTTTGAAGAAGGAGAGATTTTTCATGGAACTCAAGGGATCCCAGACGGAAAAGAATCTTTGGGCTGCGTTTGCTGGCGAATCACAGGCGCGCAACAAGTATACGTATTACGCCTCCCAGGCGAAGAAGGACGGCTACGTCCAGATTTCGAACATCTTCCAGGAGACGGCCGACAACGAGAAAGAGCACGCGAAGATCTGGTTCAAGCTCGTGCATGACGGCAACAAGATCCCCGATACGGTCACGAACCTCAAAGACGCCGCCGCTGGCGAGCATGACGAGTGGACGAGCATGTACCCCGGCTTCGCGAAGACGGCGCACGAAGAAGGCTTCGAGCGCATCGCGAAACTCTTCGAGGCCGTCGCTGCCATCGAGAAAGAGCACGAAGAACGCTACAAGCTCCTGCTCGCGAACATCGAAGAAGGCAAAGTCTTCAAAAAGAGCGAGAAGATCATCTGGCAGTGCCTGAACTGCGGCTACGTCTGCGAAGCCGACAAAGCCCCGGAAGTCTGCCCCGTCTGCGCCCACCCGCAGTCCTACTTCCAGCAGGTCGCGAAGAACTACTGACGTTGTAACGAAAAACGTCGAAATGCCCTCAACCTTCAGCCTCCCTCTCCGAGGGAGGGGGACCGCGAAGCGGTGGTGGGTGTGGCGAAGGTAGTCATGAACAATTTGCACGAAAGAAAGCATCGAAGGACGAAAAAATCCTCGATGCTTTCTTTTTGCATTCTTCATGAATTTTTGGAAGAAATATGCTACGATTCAATCAGAAAATTTTTCCGAAGGGAGCCATCCTTATGAACCATAAAAATCTTTTGCGCATCCTGACCGCGACGCTCCTCGTCGCCATCTTTGCCACCGTCGGCCTCGTCTACGCGAAGACCGCCGAGCGCACGCCGGAGTACGCGCTCGAAAAGATCATCCAGGCCGTGAACGACAAGGACGAAGCGACGCTCGCCCGCTACGTCGACACCGACGCGCTCGCCACCGCGACATACGACGAAGGCACGGCCATCCTCGCGCGCGACATCGAAAAATTACACGCCCTCTATCCCGCCGACTGGTTCTTCCGCCACGACACCGCGTTTATGACGAACTACATCGCCGAGCGCCGCACGGACGACCTCGCGCTCATTAGTCGCACGCTCGATTTTTATTTCCATCCGAGCGAGACGCCGGTCACGCGCGTCGACGGCAACGCCCATTGGCTCGCGAACGAAACGCGCGCGTTCGAAGACCACTACACGGCGAAGCTCGCCGGCGTCGAAGAAAACGGCAACACCGCTATCGCCACGATCGACATCACGGGCGACGCGAGTGACTACGGCCAGCTCGTGCCGACGCTCACCGTCCAAGCGGAGCTCACGCAGCAGGCCGACGGCCACTACATGCTCACCCGCATCACGAACGGCGAAGAGATTTTTTATCCCATCGTCAAGGGCATCGAAGACTACTGGACGCTGCAAGGGTGGCAGTAAATGGTCAATCCTATGGAAAATCACATGGAAGCACGCTTCCAAGAAGCCCTGCGCCGCAACAAAGCGATGCCGTTCTGGCGTCGTTTTTTCGGCCATACCTGGATGATCCTGCGCCATAAATACTGGGTGTTCCACTTCGCCTGCATCGCCGGCATCCCGTGGCAAGGCCTCATGCACGACTGGTCGAAATTCTCCCGCATGGAATTTTGGGAAAGCGTCCGCTGGTACAACGGCATCGGCTCGCCCATCTGGCTTTGCAAGCGGATGAACCACGGCATGAGCTGGGCTTGGATCCATCATCATGGCCGCAACCTCCACCACTACGAAGCGTGGCAGGACGACTTCGACCACGGTGCGCATCCCGTCGACATGCCGTACAAATACGCCGTCGAAATGCTCTGCGACTTCCTCGCCGCCGGCAAAGCCTACGGCCGCGAAGCGTTCACCTTCCGCAGCGAATACGAATGGTGGCAGCGCAAAAAGCAGAACGGCGTCGCCATGACCGCGCACATGAAAGCGTTCGTCGAAGCCGTCCTCGGCCAGCTCGCCGAAACGGAGGACATCAACGTGCTCAAACCCGCCTCCACAAAAAAACTTTACGAAATGTACGTTTCTAGTGTTGACAAGCAGGAACGAAACGTGTAATATAATGCAAGTCGGCAACAGACAGCGTGAGCACAGCGGTGCCGGCATGGATACCCCGGAGAAAACTTCAAAAAAGAATTTACAAAAGTTCTTGACAAAGCAAACACTGCGAGGTATCATATAGAAGCTGATTCGCGAGAGCGACAGCAGGTGTTCTTTGAAAACTAAACAATGTAGATGATCATGCAACATGATCAGCCAGATGTTAGTCGATGCGAAAGCATCACAAAACATCGATTGGTATGAACATACATAGCAATCGGCAATTTCTTAACAAAGATAATTGAGAGCCAATTCAGGTTCTTCATATTTTATGGAGAGTTTGATCCTGGCTCAGG